>CAITDR010000412.1 GCA_903891165.1 uncultured Pseudomonadota bacterium | reverse complement strand
CGCGCCCCCGCCCCCCCTTCTCTGGCCCCACTGGCGTCTTTTCCAGTTCCACTTGCCCAGATCTTCCCGGACATGCTCTTTCACGGACCGGCCCTGCAGGTCTTCCACGAAACCCCCGGCATCTCCGAAAAGGGGATGGAAGCCGATCTGGAGACCACCCAGACCCGCCACTGGCCGGGCCGCTACCTTCTGGACATTGCCGCGCTGGATGGCGCACTCCAGCTCGCAGTGCTCTGGAACCGTAACCACTCTGGGGGCGCCTCGCTCCCCACCGCGATGGGTGCCCTCCGCCGCTACGGCCACCCTGGCGAAGGCCGACTCCGCTGCATCCTGAAGGGCCGCAGCGCCGACCGAAGCCGGGTCATCGCGGACATCTGGCTTGTGGATGCCGGCGGAAAGGTGATCTACACCCTGGAAGGGGTGGAGACACACGCACTGCCCGGTGGAAGCTGGCCCCGCCCCTCACACGCCGCCTAGGTCCGCATGTCCATCGCGATTGTTGGTCGTTCCTGCCTGCTCCCCGGGGCACTTTCCCCGCAGGCTTTTTCCGAGCTGATCTTTGCGCGCCGCAGTGCCATTGTGGAGGTGCCCGACGGGCGCTGGAGCATGGATCCCCGGGCGGTGCTAGGGGAAGGGCCGGATCACAGCCCGACCACCCGGGGCGGCTACGTCGAGGGTTTTGAAAAAATCTGGCGCCCCAGCGGCTTTTTGCTGGGGGAAGCCGAGCTGGAGGGCATGGACCCCCTACTTCACTGGCTGATGCACTGTGGACGGGAATGTATCACGGAACTTGGCCTGAAACCTGGTGATGCTGGCCTTGCTCGGGTTGGAGCCATTTTCGGGAATCTCTCCTTCCCCACCGAAGGGATGAGCGCCTGGGGCGAGTCGGTGCTGCTGGCCGCCTCGGGAAGATCGGCTCCCTCCGCCGATCCCCGCAACCACTTCATGTCGGGCCTGCCCGCGGACCTGCTGCGGCGGGCGCTGGGGCTGGGCGGCGACTGCTATGCGCTGGACGCCGCCTGTGCATCTTCCCTGTACGCCATTGCGCTGGCCATCGACGCCCTACGTGCCGGTCGGGTGGACTATGTGATCGCCGGGGCCGTCAACCGCGCCGATCCGCTCTTTCTCCACATCGGCTTTCATGCCTTGGGCGCCATCAGCCCCACCGGGCAGAGCCGCCCCTTCCACCCCGAAGCCGACGGTTTGATCCCTGCCGAAGGCTGCGCGCTCGTGTTGCTCTGCCGCAGCGAGGATGCGCTGGCCCGTGGCCACCACGTCTACGGCACCGTGCAGGGGGTGGGCCTGTCCAACGACGGACGGGCGCGGAACCTGCTGGCCCCCTCCCCCGAGGGTCAGGTGCGCGCCCTGCGTGGCGCCCTGGATCAGGCAGGGTGGCGGCCGGAGATGGTGCAGTACATTGAGTGCCATGCGACCGGCACCACCACCGGCGACCGCGCCGAGCTGGCCAGCATGCGGGAGGTCTACGGCGACCAAGCCCTGCGCCTGGGCTCGCTGAAGTCCAACCTGGGCCACCCGGTGACCGTGGCCGGCGCCGCAGGCATACTGAAGGTGCTGGCGGCCTTTGAACGGGGAAGCTATCCGCCCATGATAGCGCCAGCGCAGCCGATCTCTGAGCTGGGTAACTACCAGTTGGTCGCGACGGAGGAGCCCTGGGAGGGCCCACGCCGAGCAGCCGTGTCGGCCTTCGGGTTTGGGGGAAACAACGCCCACCTTGTTTTGGAGCAGGTCGCTGCCCCCCGTGCAGTAACACCCTTACGACGGGAGGCGGTTGCCGTAGTGGGCTTGCAGCTTCGCCACGGTACAGCCACGGGCTGGGAGCAGGTGCTCGAAAAATCGCAGAGCGGGGCCGGAAATGGAAAACTGAAGGACTATTCAGTCGAGCTGAAGGGACTGCGTTTTCCACCCAACGACCTGAAAATGGGCAACGCCCAGCAGGGCTGGCTGCTCCAGGCCGCCCGCGAAGCCACTGCGGGCCTGGACCTGCCCCGGAACCGCACCGGGGTGCTGGTGGGCATGGCCTGTGATGGGCCGGTCACCGGATGGGGACTACGCTGGAGGATGGCCGAACATCTGGGTGTAGACGACCCCGGACTGCGGGATCTGGCCGCCCCGGCGCTGCGCGCCGAGCATGTGGTGGGCACGATGCCCAACATTCCCGCCAACCGCATCTCCGTGCAGCTGGACGCAGCGGGGCCGGGCTTCACCCTGTCCGCCGAGGAACTTTCTGGAATTCGTGCCCTGGAAGTGGCGATGGACCGCCTTGCCGCGCGGGACCTGGATGTGGTGGTGGTGGGGGCGGTGGACCTTGCCGAAGAACCAAGGAGGGTGGCTGCACTTCACGCGCTCGGAGAGCACGGGCCGGCGGCAGACGCGGCGGTGGTCGTGGTATTGCAGCGGCCGGCCGATGCCCGGGCCCAGGGTCGGACGATCCTGGGGGTGATTGGCGAAGCAGAGAGCCCCGCTTCTCGATTTTTGATGCCTGCTGCCATGGGAACAGCCGGGGCCGCCGAGGGGCTCTTTCAGGTGGCTCTGGCGCTGTTGTCCCCTCCCCCGGCGGGCGCGCCCTGGACGGTAGAGTGCCACAGCCTGGGCGGTGCCCTGGCCCATATCCAGGTTCGCCCCGGAACATTACCCGCTCCCAGCCCTGCAATGGAGTTGCCCCTGCAGCTTTCGGGCCACCCCCTGAGCGAGCACCTCCCCGCCTTGCAGCGGCAGCGTATGGCTTCGGCCCCTCCCCTCCCCCCGATCCTCGGCGAAACACCAACACGATCTTCGGTGCGCCCCGCGGCAGCTGCCCCTGCCCCCTCCGCACCCGCATCCGTTGAACCTGCGCCTACCCTTCCGGAAAGGCCCCTCAGAGTCGCTGAAGCTGAGGCGGTCGCTCCCGAAGTTCCTACGCCCCTCTTCCTTCCCCAGCTTCTCCCTGTGGAAGCCGCCCCTCTTGAACCTGACAACGCCCCCGAAGACCTGTGGGCAGAACCGGAGCAGCCGATGGATCCCCTCCTGGCAATGTTGGAGCAGCGCAGCCAGGATCTCGCCCAGGTCCATCGCCGCTTCCTCGAACAACAGAGCAACGTCCACCGCCGCTTCCTCCAGACCCAGGCGCAGATCAGCCAACATCTGGGGCTAGGCCTGTCTCTCTGGGCCGAGGCCGCCATCGGCGGAGGGGAAACCCCCGACACCCCCCCCGCTTGGACCACAGCACCCTCCACAAGTCCGACTGATACATCCATGTATGTATCAGGAAACACCGCCGCTGCAGAGACTTTCCCCGAGACACCGACTCCGGAAGTTTCAACCGGCGATACACGGAGCCCTGATACATCAGCACCTGATACATCGTCCCGTGATACATCTCCCCGCAATACAACTCCCGCTGATACATCGACCCACACACCACCGGCGGTGGCCGGTCTCCCCGCTCGCGCAGCCTCCCCCCCCAAAGGCCCCAAAAACCGCTGGGCCTGCAGCCCTCCTGCCGATGCCGCCACCCTCCCCGGTCCCCGCCTGAGCCGACAGGATCTGGAGCGGATCTCGCACGAACCTGTTGAAAACATTCTTGGATCTACCTTTTCCTTCCAGACGCCCTACGCAATTGTCGTGCGGATGCCTGAGCCGCCGCTGCTGTTGGCGGACCGGGTGACCGGCATTTCCGGGCCGGCCTGCGTGCAGGGAAAGGGCACCATCTGGACCGAAACCGACGTGACCAAGGATGCCTGGTACCTGGAAGATGGGCATATGCCCCCGGGAATCCTTATCGAGACCGGCCAGGCCGACCTGCTTCTGGCAAGCTGGCAGGGCGTCGATGCCTTGAACAAGGGCGAACGTGCCTACCGATTGTTGGGCTGCGAGCTGGTCTATCGCCGCTCCATGCCTGCACCAGGCGACACCCTGCGCTACGCCATCCACATCGATGGCCACGCCAAGCTGGGCGGCATCCGCATGTTCTTCTTCCACTACGACTGCCATGTCGGGGAGCAGCTCCAGATCCAGGTTCGGGAAGGACAAGCTGGCTTCTTCACGGTCGCAGAGCTGGGCGAATCGGGCGGCTGCCTGTGGACACCGCAGGAGCACAAGCTGGACAGCAGCCTGCCCCTGGCCACCGGCGCGGCAGTCAGCCGGCACCGCTCCTTTGACCGGGCTCAGCTGGATGCGGCCGCCGACGGTCGTGGTTTTGATGCCTTCGGGGCCGGTTTCGAGCGCTGTCTCTCCCATAGCTGGGGGCCGCGCATCGGCAAGCTGAAGCTGTTGGATCGGGTGGTGGCTTTTGATCCGCAGGGTGGTCCCTGGGGGCGCGGCTACCTACGCGCCGAGCTGGACATTCAGCCGGATCTCTGGTTCTTTAATGGCCACTTCAACAACGATCCCTGCATGCCGGGCACCCTGATGTTCGACGGCTGCATCCAGGCCATGCAGCTCTACCTGCTGGCGCTGGGCTTTGGGATGGAGAACGATGGCTGGCGGATCGAGCCGGTCAAAGACCTGCCCTTTAAGCTCATCTGTCGTGGACAGGTGATCCCCGCCAGCAAGCGACTGGACTACGAACTTTTTGTGGAAGCAGTCTGGGACAGCCCGACCCCCCGTCTGCGCGCCCAGGTGTTGTGTACCGTCGATGGCCTCAAATGTTTCCATGCCGACCCCCTCGAAGTCGAGCTGGTGCCCGACTGGGCCATGCGCAGGCTCATCGACCTCAACGACTACCAGGAGCCCAAACCCTGCGAGTGGGACTACTACTCGCTCATCGCCTGTGCCTGGGGTAAACCCAGCGACGCTTTTGGGCCGCCCTATTCCGCTTTTGACGGAATCCGTCGCTGCGCTCGCCTGCCCGCGCCCCCCTACCACTTCATCAGCCGGGTGCTCAAAACCACGGGGGGCCAAGCCAACTTCAAGGCCGGAGCGACCGTTCTTGTCGAATACGACGCTCCGGCATCGGAGTGGTACTTCGAGCAGGCGGGCGGCGCCATGCCCTATGCCGTCCTTTTGGAGGCGGGGCTTCAGCCCTGCGGCTGGCTGGCCTCTTTTGTCGGTTCGGCGCTGCAATTTGACGCCGACATGCTCTTCCGCAACCTGGACGGTAGCGGAAGGCTGCATGCGGAAGTGCTGCCGACCAGCGGCACAATCCGTACCCGGGTGCTGATCAAGAACATCAACCGCTCCGGCGGGATGATCATCGAGGGCTTCACCGTCAAGATGACGCTGCTTCGGCAGGAGGACGGCCAGGAAGTCGAAGATCCCCTCTATGACTTCGACACCGTGTTCGGCTTCTTCCCGCCCGCCTCCTTCGCCAACCAGGTGGGCATGCCCCCCACCGACGAAGAGCGCGCCCAGCTTGCGCTGCGTGTGGGGGAGCCCATCGATCTGCGCCCCCGCCCGGCCCGCTACTTCTCCGGCCAGGACGAGAGCGGAAAGCCGGCCCCGAAGTTGCCTTCCGGGATGTTGCTGATGATCGACCGTGTCGTCAGCCACGAGCCCACCGGCGGGAAGGCGGGCCTGGGCCGATGGATCGTCGAGAAAGACGTGGATCCGGCACACTGGTATTTTAAGGCGCACTTCTACACCGATCCGGTACAGCCGGGCTCCCTGGGTATTGAAGCGATGGTGCAGAGCCTTCAGCTCCACATGATCCACCGGGGCTACGGAAAGGGCATGAAGTTTCCGCGCTTCCAGGGCCTCGCCACCGGGAAGGACGTGTGGTGGCGCTACCGGGGGCAGGTGGTCCCCAAGGACAAGGTGGTCACCGTCGAACTGGACATCACGGCGGAGGAGGCCGATTGTGTGCTGGCCGACGTCTGGCTGTGGGTGGATGGCCGTCGTATCTACCAGGCCAAAGGTCTGGCGATGCGGGTGGTGGAGGGGGAGCCTCCGACAGCACCTGTAATTCAGACTACAGAGCCGGAAAAATCAGCCGCCCCTCTACTGCTTCGGGGAGCAGAGCTGATCCAGAAGCTGAGCCTGCCGGTCCCGGTGGATCACTGCCCCACCTGGGTCCTGCCCGCACTGCCCATAGCCACCATGGCGATGTTGGCCCTGCAATATGCCGGGAGCGGGGCCCTGAAAGAGGCCCACGCGCTGCGCTGGCTCTCTTTCCCCGAAGGCCCGCGTGAGGTGGAGGTGTACCGGCAGCAGGATCGTATTGTGCTGGCCGCCGAAGGACAGCCCTTTTTCTGGGCCGCTCCTGGGGAATTGACCGAACCGCCTGCCTTACCCGCCTTGGAAGGCGGGATGGAGGATGAAAGCCCTGGCGCGCTGATCTACCGCTCCGGGCGACTGTTCCACGGACCGCGCTTCCATGTGCTGCGGAGCCTCACCGCCCGCGGCACCAACGGCGCCAGCGCCATTCTTGAGGGCATCTATCCCGCCGATTCTCCGCTATCGGGGCAGACAATTTCACCGGATGTGCTGCTGGACGGCCTCACCCACCTGGTTCCACACGACGACCTGAATGCCTGGTTCCCCGAGCTTGCCCCCGGAAAGGTAGGGTACCCGCTCCGGATCCTGGGGCTGCAATTGCTGGGTTCTCCGCCAGCGGGGCCGACAAGGGCGGAGGTGCGCGCCCTGGGCTACAGCCGCAACAAGCTGCCGCTGCTCGGGGCCTGGCTCTACGATGGGGACCAGTTGGTGTTGTTTTTCCAATGGGAAGAGGCCCTGCTGCCCAAGGGACCTATCGGCTCCGCTCCTCCTGAATCCCGCAGGGCCTTCCTGCTGGGACAGGCGGCACCGGGGGTGGGGTTGGCGCGGATCCAGGGGGACCGGGCCATCCTGAGTGCGGCGGAGGTGATGGCCAGCGACTGGCTGCCCGGCACGGTGGAGCGGGTCTACGGCACACGGGATCCCGGCGAAATTGCGTCTGCGGATCTGGCTTCTTCTATGTTCGGTGACCATCCCAAGCAGGTGGGTCGGGATGGCGGCTGGATCTGGGATGCCCACCACCCGCTGCGGCGCTGGCCATGGAAGCGGAACGCCGACGGTGTGGAGCGGGGAGAGGCCGTAGAGCCGGTCCTGCAGCCCGTCCGG
>CAITDR010000411.1 GCA_903891165.1 uncultured Pseudomonadota bacterium | reverse complement strand
TCTACGAGCAGCGTCAAAGAGAGGATGAAGACACCATCTCCTGCGATCATGGCGTTCAGAATACGGGCGGTTGGCGACTCCGAATCCGAGCTGAGCAGGCCCGACATGACCACGTTGGCGTCGATGATGGCGCTTCCATCGGTCATCGCTGCCGCTCGGCGCGGGTCTCCTCTACGGCGAGATCCATCGCGCTCTGCTCGTCCAGCCCACTCTGTGCTCTGGCCCTCGCGACAAGATCGGCGGCAGATGTGCGGGGTTTGATACCGTAAAAGTCCAGGCTTGCCTCGATGATCTCGCCGATGGACCGCCCCCGGTGCGCGGCGGCTTCCTTCAGCGCGCGGTGTCTTTCGTCGGACAGCGTGATGGTCAGCCGTGACATGGTGACTCCTTGCGTATGCACCATAACACCAGAGTGGAGAAGGCGGGGGCGGAGCGGTTTCTGCGGGCGATGGGGTCGGGGGAGGGAGGGGACGGAGAAGAGCAAAAGCTCAGGGGCGTGTTGTGTGGTTGACGAGTCAATCGATTACTTTGAGGTTTTTGGCGCGGAAAACGCTGAGTACTACACAGGGCGGTGGTTCGGAACAAAATTATCCGATCCCGCTGGACAGAAAAAGCAACCTCGGCTATCCTTGCTCAGGAGGCTTCCATCTCGGAGGCTTCCATCTCGGAGGCTTCCATGAAAAGTCGGATGGTGCTGATACCTCTCTTCAAGGATCTGCGAATTGTGACGGATCCCGGCGTAACCAACTATATCGAGCTGGATACGCCGTCATTCACCCATCTGCTCCCCTTTGCGGAAGCGATGGCGCTGCATAGCCTGACCGTGGGTGCACCGGCGGGGAACGACTTGGAGTGGAATGTGATGCTGGTTCCCGGTTTTGATCGCAGCCATGAGATCGCCGAAATCCCGCTCGCTCCGTCCAACATCACCGCGAATGGTGCGGCGCGCCATGCGCCCTACTCCACGATCAATGACTTTCTGTTGGAGGGGCGTCTGCGGCTCTTGTACAAAAATGAATCGGGAGTCGCCACGCCGCAGTCGGCGTCGGTGAGTGCGGTATTGGCGGTTCTGACGGTCGGAAACTGAGCCATGAAGAAGCTCGACTGGTCTGGTTGTCTTTCGGGGACGCCTACGCCTGCGGCGCCTGGCGCGGGAGGCGGGCTGTGGGCGGCGGGGGTGTTGACCAGTCTGAGGGCGGGGGCCCCGGGGGCGTGCGGTTGTGGTGGCTCCTGCGGATGTGAGGGGCGTGGGGGACGAACCGGCGGTACAGGGGTGTCCGAAAAGGCCAGCGATCGGAATGAAGCTGGATCTACGGTGTCTACCCGGGGACTCAACGATGGGACATCGGAAGACGAGGAGGAAACATCGACAGCGGCCCCCTTCTGGGAGCGGCCTTCCGTGGGCGTGGTTTGGGAGGAAGAGGCGACGGCTTGTGAGCGCTTTGTGCCGCCGGGAGAAGGGGCGGGCCAGTTTTTTTCCAGGTCAAATAAGGCGTCCCGCCGTTCAGATGATTTGGACGACGATATGTCCAATGCAGAGAACCATGCACAGGAGGAGTACCTGGAGGAAGCGTGGTCCGCATACAGTTGCGGTGGAAAAATTTCTGCCGCCGGTTGCTCTATCGGGGATCCTTGTGAGGTTCTACCTCCGTGCGTAGATCCTCGGACTGCTGAGGATTTTTGGTCGATGGATATGCCGGCGGAGACGTTGCTTTTTGATCTAAAGTGGATCCATTATTCACATGCACCGAAGGATGCGTGGTGGGTAGTTACGTTGCTGACGACCGCAACGTCTTTGATTGTAGAAAATTTAGATATTGTAGAATGGGTGGAAAATAGATTATTTGATGATGATTTTTTTTATGTGTCGAATTTCATCCGAAATCTGAAAGGGCGAGTGCCGTTGAAATTATGTGGAAGCCAGGATTCCTGTCATGATACCTACTCCTCTTTCAGTGGCGTGATCTTTATGCCTCATTTTTATGAGATTGATGGGGCAAAAAATGACAGCACTTTCGTGGCAAAATATCTAAAGCCGTGGATGTTTCCTGTTAGTACAAGCTCTGATATTGACAGAATTTGCATCGCGGTTGATTTGTCAGCGACATTATTGCATGAGTTTTTTCACACCAGACGCATCGGTGTGTCAAACCACGAACATTCAGGTAATTGTGAATTTTCATATTTATTTGAAAATATGTTTCGCTGGGCCATGTATAAGCGATATCCTATGACAGCTCGGTCCAGGTTCTTGCCCCACCCCAGAAAAAGGGACGGTATTCCGAGCCGAGCACGTGAGAGATGGTCCCCCGTTCCGACAGGAAATATTGATTGGATGTGGGGATCAGATGAGTCCATCTTTCCGTTTACAAAATCGTTCAGGCCTGCTGACGAACCAGTGGACGATATCAAAAGATACTACAATTTTGGGGTTGTGATTACATAGTTCGAAACAGTGTTGGTGTACGGTTGTTTGAATGGCAGGGAGTTGCTCATGATTTTATATGTGATTTTATATGGTTGCTATGTCGCAGAGCAGTGTCCGGTAGATGCGGCGACTACTCAGGTTCCCGATCTGTATTTGTATGTAAGTGACGTGTTTGGACATTACTGGGATTCATCTGAGCTGGACATAGGTGCCGATGTGACAATCAATAGCGAGAAGGTGATTTTTGAGATATCGGACGAGGAAGGTAGACGGTGGAGAATCACATACAATGTGGGTGCCATACTATAAGAGGGCTACCATGTACAAGCGCGGATTGTGGTGCACGATTTTGTTAACGGTGGTGATGACTCCAGTGGCGATTGCAAAGTGTGTGGACTATGCCACTGAAAACTGGCACATCTACTTGGTGTCTGTAGAGCAGATCGAGGGTGCCCCCGTTAGTGCGGAGGAGGAGGCGAGGCAGGAAGCACTGTGGCCTGCAGAAGGGGAACTGTATATCATGGACTACGGGACCAAAGACTACGACGCTTACTTCCTCTGGCCGTACTGAGGGGGATTTATGATTCTCGTCTTGCTGATGTTCACCGGCTGCGGTGGCGGAGAGGAGGAGGTTTGCCATGCTCACCAAGGTATGTGGCAGCTTGTCCCCAGAAATGTGAAGCAGGTTGACGGCCCGACCGCTTCCGCCGATGACCTTGCAGTGGAGCAAGCGCGTTGGTCTGAGCCTGGAAGGATCCACATGGTGCAGGATCCTACCTTCCGTTTTGTGAGTATCTACCTCGGAGATTTTAGCTGGGCGCAGGAAGTTCCATGATGATACTGGTTTTCGTCATGGCCTGCGACCCCACCACCATCTGCGATACCGTATCATATCCGCCGGAAATTTATGTCGGGAGGCTCGACAAGCCCGCGGCCTTTGGGGCCGAGCTGGATTCGGGCGCGGATTCGACACTGCCGTATACCTCCCCTCGGGAAGGCCTGATCGAAGTCACCGCCGAGAATGTGCTCCTTACGTACACCGACGTTTCAGGACGGACTTGGCAGGTGAGCTATGAGATTGGCGGGCAAATTGAGCCGTAGGCGGTATCTCGTTTCGAAGTAGCCCCCCCAAAAACCCAAAAAAAGGCGCCCGGGCCTCTGGCCCGCGCGCCTTGCGTGGTCTTGACAGGTCAATGCCTTATCTCCACCCTCCTCCCGGAATGCCGGGAAGAAGGTGAAGATGTCAGGCTATGCCTCGGCCGTCGGGTTGGCGGGCTTGTCCTTGGCAGCCTTCTTGGCAGCCAGCTCGGCGGCCAGCTCGGCCTTCCGGGCGTCCAGGTTCTCCTGCCCGAGTGCGTGGGCCAGCACCTCTTCCATCCTTGCGCAGAAGTGGAAGGTCATGTCGGCGCGCACTTCTGCAGGGATATCCGGCAGGTCCTTCCGGTTTTTGTCAGGCAACAATACCGTACGGATACCCGCGCGGTGAGCGGCCAGGACCTTTTCCTTGATGCCGCCGACGGGGAGCACGGCCCCACGTAGGGTGGCTTCGCCGGTCATCGCGATGGTGGGATCCACCCGCAATCCGGTGAACAGGCTGACCATCGCGGTCAACATGGTCACACCCGCCGAGGGGCCGTCCTTGGGGATGGCGCCGGACGGCACATGCACGTGGATGTCGGAGTTTTCGTAGGCGTCCGGATCCACACCCAGCTCCTCCGAGGCGGCGCGGATGTAGCTCCAAGCCACCCGTACCGACTCCTTCATCACGTC
>CAITDR010000410.1 GCA_903891165.1 uncultured Pseudomonadota bacterium | reverse complement strand
TGGTACCGACCCGGAGAATCGCCCCCCCACGGTAGCAGTGCGCAGTCCGGAGCCGGGAAGCCGCTTCAACGGCATCGGCACACTGAGGGTGGAGCTGAACGTCTTCGACGTAAACCAGCCTGCCGACTCCCTGATCTGCAAGATCAAGAGCGCGGTGGTGCAGCAGGTTTCCGTGGCATCCTGTACGCCTTCAGATGCCTCCGGGCATGTCTTTGTGGACATTGATGCTGAGCTTCTCAAGCCCGGAATTGATACTCTGCTGGTGACGGTCACCGATGCGGAGGAGACCACCGCCTATGCCTCTACCAGCATCGTGATCTCCTCGGAATTCCCCGAGGGCGACGACGATGGCGATGGCTTCGACGAGAACACCAGCCCCCCCGACTGCGATGACTCCAATCGCGCCACCTATCCCTACGCGGCCGAGATCGCGGATGGCCTGGATAATAACTGCAATATCCTGGTGGACGAAGATACCTCTGGTTACGATGACGATGGCGATGCCTTCTCGGAAGACGACGGGGACTGCAACGACTACAACCGTCAGGCCTACCCCCGTGCACCCGAGCGTGGTGATGGTGTGGACAACGACTGTGACGGTCTGGTCGATGAGAGCACCTCTCTCTACGACGATGACGGCGACGGCTATGCCGAAGTCAACAACGACTGCGACGATGACAACTCCAACATCTCTCCCGCCGCCGTCGAGCTCTGCGATGGTTTTGACAACGACTGTGACGGTCTGAAGGACGCGGCCGATGGTTGCGCCTCCACCAACTCCATTCCGCTGGTGGTAGGTCAGGTAAAACCCTCTCAGAATGCCTGCCTTTCGGGAGAGCGCATCACGCTCGACGTGAAGGTAGAGGATGCAGACGAGCAGACCCTGAGCTATACCTGGAGTGACGACGCGGGAAATGGCACGGCGAACTTCGACAATCCATCTTCCCAGTCCGTGAACTGGACCTGCCCGGAAGTGGGCGATGGCGGTCAGAAGTTCAATGTGTATGTGGTGGCCTACGATCCGGACAACAACCAGGTCTGGACCTTTGAGGAGATCTCGGTCTACCCGGACGACTTCACCGACCTCTACCTGCCCTACGAAAAGATCACCTACACCCGCAGCACCGGCTGCTCGACCGCTGCGGGCTCAGCGTCCGGCTTCCTTCTGGTGGGTGGTCTGGCGGGAATGCTGCTGCGTCGTCGCCGTAGCTGAACCTTCTTCCTGGATTAAGGGCGCCTGGAGTGTTCAACCTCCAGGCGTCTCTCTTTAAGCTCGGCCACCCGCGGGCTCTCCCAGCCCAATCGGGTGGCCAGGGTGACCCCTTCGTCGTAGGCGTGCCAGGCTTTGGTATCCGCATTGTCCGCGTAGTGCTCAATCTCTTTGCGCCAGGCAAGCTGATCGACGATGCCGAACTTTCGGGGTGGTTTGGCGGCGCGCAGCTCCACCGCCCAATCGCGATAGGCATCGCCCATCGCGATCATACTTGCCAGGATCCACTCGGTTTGTTTGTAGCCGATCAGCGCCAGGATCTGGTCTTCCGCCTCTTTCATCCGGGCGGCCCGCTTTTTGAGGTTTTTGGCTGCCCGTCGGTCCGAGCCGTCCAGGTGGATATCCATCGCCTCTCGGTAGAGGGTCTGCGCGAGGGTGTAGCGCGCCTTCGCTCGCATCCAAAGTAGGTTTTCTGTCCCCTCCAGCTGAGCCAGAGCCTCCTGTGTGTGGCGTAGTCCCGGGCCTCGGCGTCCCAGGTTGAGCTCGGCGATCCCACGCTGTAGCTGCACGGCCAGCTGATCGGCCTCCGATAAATCCCTGATTCCATTCACAATCAGTACGTGGTCCAGGGCCTCCCGGTATTGGCCCATCCCCTCCAGCACCATCGCAAGGCGTAGGTGCGCGTCGGGCACCCGCTGGTCCTCCAGTCCGATCACCCGCTCATAGTAGTGTTGTGCTTCTACGGGCTCCAGCGCCAGCTCGGCGCAAATAGCTCGTTGATACAGGTATTCGGCATAGTCGTCGGCGGTGACCAAGGGCTCCAGCTCCACCAGCAGCCGGGTGGCCGCCTCCAGGTTGCCCTCCTGTCGGGTCCGGACGGCCGCCTCGATCAGGCCCGCGACATTCTGGCTGACCAGCGGCTGCGCCGCGGGAGGGAAAGGGGGAGGGGGAACCTGAGCCCACAGGCTGGCGATCAGAAGCAGCATTCCACCCATGTAGCCTTTTCCCACTTCCCGCAAGGCCGGAAAGCGCGCTACAATGGCTGCGGAGGATTCCAAATGTGGAAGCTGTGGCTGCTCGTGGGGCTGGTGGCCTGCAATGGCGGGACCGGAACGGGGGACAACAAGACCGACGACTCGTCCACCCAGGATGACACCGGTGGGGGTGGCGGTTCCGGAGACAACTGGGGGCCGACGGGGACCGGCTATGCCTGGTTCGTCGATGGGGAGGACGACAATTCGGTGCTCCACCTGGAGATGGCAGCTACACGTGCACCTCGCGACGGGGAGGCCTACTATGGCTGGGTCTCCAAGGCCGGGGAGGATCCGAAGCCGGTGGGCGAGATCGTCGTAACGGGCGAGGATCTTATCTTCGAGGGAGAGCTTGGCTTCAATGCGGTATTAGAGGGCTACGACAGCTTCGAAGCCTGGGCCACGGACAATGGCGGAACCGCCGCCGAAGGCACCCGCCTCTGGAGCGGTCAGGTGGACCCGGAGATCTACAGCTCCATCCAGAATTTGTTGGTGGCATCGACCACCACTCCCGACGGTCAGGGCTCTCTTCGCTCCCTGGAAGGCTACATCGAGCGAATGCAGAACAGCATCAATGACACCATTGCTGCCACGGATGACCTCGCCGCCCTTCACAACGAGGCGGAGCGGGTGGTGAATGCCATCGAGGGCACCGAGCACGACCTGGTGGGCGACGGCAGTGTGGCGATGTACGACTGGCAGTTCTCTATCCTCGGTGATGCTGGCTATATCAGCTTGATCCTGGGAGATATCAGTACGGTGAGTGCGCAGGTTCCTCCGACCGATGAGATCAAAGAATTCGGCAACCACGCCTACGACTGTACCCAGTTGATCGAGACCAAGGTGGAGGCCGCCTCACGCAATGCCGGTACCGCCACCGCGGCCGGTGCGCCGACCACCGCCGAGACCCAGTTGGGAACCGCAGTGGAAAGCCTGGGATTTGCGCTCAATGGCGAGGATGGGGAGGACGAAGGAGAGGACATCGACCCGATCACCGAAGGTACGCTGGAGTGTGCGATCTTCTACGTGTCGGAGATGATGCGGATGCCCGTCGGAACCCGGTAGGGCTTCCCCTCCAACAGCCGGTTAGGGGGCTGTTTGGATGGCTTCCCCCCTGCCCATCGTCTACCTTGCTCTGGTGGTGGCCCTGTGTTTACATGGCCTCCATCGGGCCGTTCTGGTGTGGACGGCGTGGCGTTTTCGGGCACTGAGCGCTCCGGTCGGTGCCCTTCCGGCGGATTTGCCGCTGGTGACCGTGCAGCTCCCCTTCTACAACGAGCGGGATGTGGCGGCGCGCTTGGTAGAGGCGGTGGTGGCCCTGAATTGGCCGCCGGAGCGCATCCAGATCCAGATCCTGGACGACTCCACGGACGATACCGTCGGTGGTTGCGAGGCCGCGCTGCGTCTGGCCCGCCAGAGGGGAATCTCTGTGGAGCTGCTTCGCCGCAGTCAGCGGCAGGGCTACAAAGCGGGGGCATTGCAGGCAGGACTGGCGACGGCCCGCGGCGAGCTGATCGCCATCTTCGACGCGGATTTTGTCCCTGAGCCGGACTTTCTTCGGCGGATGGTGCCCTCCTTTGCGGATCCTCAGGTGGGGATGGTGCAGGCACGCTGGGGGCACCTGAACGAAGGCGCCTCCGCCCTGACTCAGGCCCAAGCACTCATGCTGGATGGCCATTTTGTAGTAGAGCATACGGCGCGCTTTCGTGCGGGGCTGTGGTTCCACTTTAATGGCACGGCTGGCCTGTGGCGCCGTAGCTGTGTGGACGAGGCCGGAGGCTGGAGTGCGGACACCTTGACCGAAGATCTGGACCTCTCCTACCGGGCGCAACTTGCTGGCTGGAAGTTTGTGTACATGGTCGAAGAGGTCGTTCCAGCAGAGCTTCCAGATAGCCTCTCGGCATTTTGTACACAACAGGCGCGTTGGGCGCGGGGCTCGATGCAGACCCTCCGCAAGCTCTTCTGGCCGCTCCTGAGCAGTCCTGCCCCTTTGAAAAACAGGATCGAAGCCCTCCTTCACCTCTCCGCCAACCTCGCAT
Source organism: uncultured Pseudomonadota bacterium (assembly GCA_903891165.1). Classification (GTDB taxonomy): domain Bacteria; phylum Myxococcota_A; class UBA796; order UBA796; family SXON01; genus CAITDR01. The sequence goes on along the minus strand of CAITDR010000410.1, from coordinate 1,444 downwards.
GGCCCCTGGGATTGGGGGTGGCGCTGCTGTTGCCGGCGGTGGTGGGACTTCCGGTGGAGCACAGCCTCCTTCGGGCCCTTGTGGATGGGCCGGCTTTCCTTCTTTCTACAGGGGCAAATGTTCTTTTCTACACGGTGGCTCGTGGAGGAAAGCTAGATCTTTCTGCGATTCTGCGGGTATTGCTGCTTGGTGTGGGTCTTTCGGTGAACCAGAGCCGGGCAGTGCTGGTGGGGCTTCTGGGGCGGCGGGGGGCCTTTGTGCGGACGCCGAAGGCCGGGGATCGGGCGCGCAGCTATGGCCCGGAGATCGCCCGTCTTCCGCTGGTGGAGCTGGCACTTGGCCTTTGGAACCTCTGGGGGCTGGGGGTGGCGGTGATGGCCGGTCGCTGGGGCGCTGTTCCCTTTCTTGTTCTATTTTCAGCAGGTTTTGGCTGGGTATTCTGGTTGGGTGCGCGGGAGGCCCGCGCTTCGGCGGGGCGGCTACTTCGACCCGCTCCGGCCCTGGGGAGGGTTAGATGACCTGGTTGCTAAGCTATTTTCCTGATCTTCCTCCCATTGAAGTTGGCTATTCACGGGATGTCTCCGAGGCCTACAAGGTGGTCCTGCTGCTGGTGGGTCTGGGTCTGGTAGCCTTCTGGCGGGTGTTGCCGCGCTGGGGGGCCGTGGGCCTTTTGGTGGTACTGACACTCTGCTCGGCAGTGAACTACACACGGCTTTCGGAAAAACTGTTGTTTGAGCGGATGGATACCTACGATCTCATCCACTACTATCTGAACACCAAGTACTTCGACGAGCTCGGCTACTTCGACCTCTATCCGGCCATTGTTCGGGTAGATGTGGACAATGGCGGCCCCCAATTCCCCGGCGCCAACATGTACCGGGATCAGGACGAGTCCGGACACCACGAGGCACCGCTGTCCCTGGCGCTGCAGAAAGGGGAACTGGTGCGTGCCCGCTTCACGCCGGAGCGATGGTCGGCCTTCTCCCATGATTTTCTTCATCTCCAGCGCAAGATGAAGGGGCTGGACAAAGAGACCTGGGCGCAGATGCTGGCCGACCATGGCTTCAATGGTACGGTTGCGTGGATGTTTGTCGCGCGGCCGTTTACCCAGATTGTGCCAGTAGAGTCCGTAAAGTGGCTCGGCTATATCGATGTATTGCTGCTGGGAGCTGCGGTGGGCTTTGTGGTCTGGGCCTATGGCGGCAGCGCAGCACTCTGGACCACTTTTTTCCTTTTTACCAGCTATTCCACACGTTGGCCCACCATCTCCTGGGCTTTTTTTCGCTACGACTATGTGAGTGCATTGGTGGTCGCCATGTGCCTTCTGAAGAAGAACCGGCCACTTCTTGCAGGAATTCTCACGGGTTATGCCACCACCCTTCGAATGTTTCCAGCAATGTGGCTCTATGGTCCTGGAATAAAAGGTTTTATTGGGTTGGCCAGG
>CAITDR010000409.1 GCA_903891165.1 uncultured Pseudomonadota bacterium | reverse complement strand
TCTACGAGCAGCGTCAAAGAGAGGATGAAGACACCATCTCCTGCGATCATGGCGTTCAGAATACGGGCGGTTGGCGACTCCGAATCCGAGCTGAGCAGGCCCGACATGACCACGTTGGCGTCGATGATGGCGCTTCCATCGTACATCCTCGCCCCACCCCCATGCCGGTCCGGCGACCCCGAGTGAGGCTTCCTCTCCCTCCCGGAGAATGGAATGGACACCCTGGCAACCCTGCGACAACTACTCGCTCAACACCGGCCCAAGCACCCCAACCTCGGACACCCCGACCATGTACGGCGGCGGGTGGCCGCCTATGCAAGAGGCAGAATCGACCTTGGCATCCAACGCCAAGCTGTCGCCGATGAGCTGGGCATCTCCCCCTCCTGCCTCTTTGGGTGGCTGAGAAGCTGCCCGGCTCTTCTCCCCGTGCAGGTCGTCCCCGATGACCAGCCGGTGCCGGGCGGTCTCGTTCTGTGCTCCCCCAAAGGTTTCCGGGTCGAGGGCCTCCAGCTCCACGAACTTCAGATCCTCCTGGAAAAGCTGGGATGATCGGCTCCTCCCGCATCCTGCGGGTCTGGGCCTACCCCGGACCCATCGACCTCCGAAAGGGCTTCAACGGCCTGGTCGCCCTCGTCGAGCAACAGATGAAGCACAACGCCCTCTCCGGCGACTGCTTCCTTTTTGTCAGCCGGGACCGACACAGTGCCAAAGTCCTGACCTGGGACGGCACCGGCCTGTGCATCTACCAGAAGCGCCTCGCCAGAGGACGCTTCGCCGCCCTCTGGGAAAAGGAGGATTCCGGAACCCTCAAGCTCACCATGACTGAGCTTTCCCTCTTCCTGGAAGGTGCCCAATTGCGCGGACGCCTCCCCCTCTCTCCTGCTCAATTTTCCGTAGAAAGAGATCGACATTTCGACGTAAGAAGTTAGGTGTTTGGGGTGAACATCGACGACATCAAAGGCGAGAAGGATCCCGAGAAGCTGCGGAGCACCGCGCTCGGCCTGGCTCAGCGGAACATGGCGCTGGAGGCGGAAAATGCCGTACTTCTCCGCCGGGTCATAGAAGTCACCGAGGAGCTGGCGAAATGTACCGACCGGAACCGGCAGGTCGCCCTCAACCTCCAGTTGAAGAAGATCAACGAGCAGCTTGCCCAGAGAAACAAGGAGCTGTATGGCTCCTCCCGGTCGGAGCGGCGCCCCGGACCCGAGGAGGAAAAGCCGGAAGAGAAGGAGGAGAAGAAGCGGAAAGGGCATGGCCCGAAAAAGCAGCCGAGGCTGCCCTTCCAGGAGATCACCCATAAACGGGCGGATGCGGATGCCGCCTGTCCCTCCTGCGCGCAGCCCCAGCCGGAGATGGCCGGGCAGACGGAGGACAGTGAACAGATCACCATCATCGAGCGGAAGATCGTTCTCTGCGTGCATAAAAGGCAGAAGTATCGCTGCACCCTCTGCGGGCGGATCGACACCGCCGACGGGGCGCCGGCGCCGTTGATCCCCGGGGGTCGGTACAGCCCTGAGTTTGGAGTTGCTGTTGGGGTGGACAAATATTCAGACCACCTTCCCCTGGAGCGGCAGGTGGACCGGTTTGCCCGGCAGGGGTTGGAGGTGAGCAGCCAGACCTTGTGGGACCAGTTGGTGGCACTGTATCACCTGCTGTTGCCGGCCTATCTCGCGCTGCGAAGCTACCTGCTTGCGAAGCCTGTTCTGGGTGTGGACGAGTCTCCCTGGCGGATGATGGAAGGGGGTCGTTCGGCGCGGTGGTGGACGTGGGTATTGGTGGGGGAGGACGCGGTGTTCTACATGCTGGCGCCGACCCGGGGGAGGGCGGCGGCCCGGGAGTTATTGGATGGCTACCAGGGGATCCTTTCGGCGGACGGCTATGCGGTCTACAGTTCTTTGGAGGAGGCAGGTCGGCAGGCGTCGCTGTTTCAGGGGGAGGGCAACGTAGAGGAAAGCGGATTTACGCTTGTCTGTTGCTGGATGCATGCCCGCCGTGGCTTCATCCGGGCGGAAAAGAACCATCCTGAGGCGAAGGTGGCGCTGGCGCTGATCCAACGGTTGTATCGGGTGGAGGTGAAAGCGAAGGAGGAGGCAGAAAAGAGCGGGGTGGATCTCCTGGTGGAGCGCCGTCGCCTTCGGGATACGGAGTCGAGGGTGATCATCGGAGAGCTGCGGGAGTGGCTGGACAAGCAGAAGCCGATCCCGACGTTACAGCTGGACAAGGCGATCCAGTACACCAAGAACCAATGGGCGAGGCTGGTCCGTTTTCTGGAGGATCCCCGGGCGCCGCTGGACAATGGGTGGGCGGAACGGGCGATCCGGGGGACAGTACTTGGGAGGAAGAACCACTATGGTTCACATTCGGAGCTTGGAACGCGGGTAGCGGCGCTCTTTTACAGCCTGATGGAGACCTGCAAGCTGCTGGACCTTGAGCCTGCCGGGTATCTGTTGGAGGCGGTGAAGAGGTCGCAAAGGAACCGGGACGAAGCGCTGACGCCGATGGCCTGGAAGGCGGAGCTGGCGAAGCGTGCGGTTCCCCCACCGGTCAGCCCCGGGTAGGTCACTGCGGATCCGGCGACCCCCTTGAGAAATTTGCGGAAATTCTCGGGTCTGGGGGTCCAGCGAGGATGTACAATGGAATCGCCGCTCCCACAACTACAAGAGCAACTGGACCCAGCAGATCGTCTTCTCCAAAAACGTCAGCT
>CAITDR010000408.1 GCA_903891165.1 uncultured Pseudomonadota bacterium | reverse complement strand
CCAGCCCCTCCTCCTCCACCCGTACCGCCACCGGCTGGGCCAAGGCATCCAGGCCGCCGCTATCTCCCTGGCGGGAAGCCTCCACCACATCCATCGCTGTGGCCTGGCTCCGTCCCGCGACTGCCGCACGATGTACCGCCATTTTTGCAAGAGAGGCGATGCGCCCCGGACCATGGCGATGATCCCGTCCCAGGGCCCGTGCCAGCTCTCCCTCACAGCCCTGGGCCTGCCAAAGCGCCCCGCGCTCTTCCGCAGAGGGAACCGGGATCTTCCAGGAGAGGGCCGCACGTCCCCTCCCCTCCACACCCCCATCCGGCCCAGCCACCACGATCACCGGTTCCTCCCAAGCGGGCAGGTTTGGCAGAATAAAGCGCTCCGAAGGCCCCATTCGCTTCACAAACACCGGAAGGTAGCCCCCCAAGAGCAACCAGGGCACCAGCCCCCCCACCGTCGCCGCGTTCTCCACAAAAAGTGGCTTACGCCCCAACACCTCGCAGAGTTCAGCCGCCACCCCACGCGCCTCCCCTTCGTGCCCGGAGCGGAGCAGCAGAACACGCCCATCGGCCATCACCAACGCTTCTGCCTGACGTTGAATCTCCGCTTTCAGGGAATCTGGAAGAAGGATCTTCTCCTCCAGGACGGTCGTAGCCCCCGGAAGCCAGGCATGTTTACCGCGCGCCGCCAACAGCAGATGCGAGGGCATGGCCAAACAGCGCTCGGGGCTCGGCCCTCCCCCCTCCGTTAACACCAAAAGACCAGTCGCAATCGCTGTGCCTGCAAGGATTCCCGGCACCGAAGCATCGGGCTGCACCACGCGGAGAAGGCGGGAGATCAATCCCAGAGAAGGCCGAGAAGCCCCTACCGGAGCTTGAAGCCATGCGATCATGCGACCGGCCTCCGGCTCGATCTCCACCGCCATACAAAGACAAAGTGCCAACAGCTCGGCATCGTCCAAGCGCAGGCGCTCCGACAGATCAGCAACCCGACGATCCTCCGGATCGGGCTCCCGGCGGAGTGCCAGAAGTGCATCCGTCGGCTTGCCCCAGCGTTCGGCCAACAAAGATCCCCAGGCGCGAAGACTACGGGCCTCCAGCTCCTCGCCGACGGGCGCCAGCACCGCCCCCAGGATCCCCAGCCCTACTTCCACGGCCTTGGCCACCACCACCTCGTGCGGAGGTAGTGTATCTGATTGCAGCGCCCCGGGGCGGCGACGACGCGGGATGAGGGGCATGCCGGTGTTATAGGGCCTGTATGAGCACGGATCGTCGCGCCCGGTTTCGGGACTACATGAAGCGGGTGGACCCGGCGGCGTCGCCGGAGGATGCGATGGGAAGTGGTTTTTACCTGCCGCCACCCAACAGCCTCGCAAAGCGCATCGGCGACTCACTGGAGCTGGATCCGGGGCGTAGCCATTTGATCACGGGAGTGATCGGCTCCGGGAAAACCACAACGTTATTGGCCATCCAGCGGAAGATCAATCAAACACAGGATATTCGGTCATTTTTTGTTGACTTTCCGGTACTTCATCGGTTGGATCAACCCCGGCCAGCGGCCTTAATTGCTGCAACTGCACTAACAATTATCGAATCGCTTGGTGATTCCTTCGCGGAGAGTCTACCGATAGAGGACCGCTACGTTCCAGAGTTGTTGAAGAATCGCACGGCGGGCTATTTTGATTATGGCGACGGTTATGTCGAGCAACACGATCCACCGAGCGCACCGTCCTGGGTGCCAGGCCATCTGGAGACACCGAAGGAACTGGAAGAAATTACTGAACTTCGTACTCTATTCTCCAAAATTCTGGTTCACCTACCCTTTCAGCCCGTCATGTTAATCGACGGCTTGGATCGCATTGCCAACACCCCCGATTTTGAGACGATAGTGAAGGAGGACCTGCCCGCACTGGCGGCTTTGAAGGTGGGGATCATTGTGGTCGGACCACCCCAGGTCTGGTTTGGCCCCCAAAAGAACATGCGCCAGATGTTCAGTCAATGTCACCTGCACGGCGCCATCCAGAGCGCAGAATTTCTGATTTCTGTCCTGCGGAAGCGCGTAGACGCCCAGATCCTACCCGATCATTCCTGCCAGAAGATCGCTGACTATTCCGGTGGAATCTTGCGGGATCTGATCTCCATCGCCCGCACCGCCGGCGAGATTGCCTACGGCGAAGGTGCAGACATCATCGACGATGACCATGTACAGGAAGCCGGTCGTCGCTTTGGCGAGAGCCTCTTGATGGGTATTGACAAAAAACATGCCAGTCGCCTCAAAGAATTTGTGATCAAAAACATTCATGGAATGCACACCAAAGAGCGCTCTTTTCCCCTGGTTGCCGAAGTGGATATCGGCCTGTTGATGGGGAGACTCCTGTTGGAAGTCCCCGCCACCCCGCCCCGGTACCGCCCGCACCCCACCATCATCCCCTTAATCCCTGAGCTTCCGTCGTGACGCAAACCACCACGGCCGCCCAGATCGCCGACGACGCACTGCTCGCCCCGCACCTGTGGACGCTGGCCATCGCGGAACCCAGCAACTTCGCAAATCTGGCCGAAGATCTGGCCACCGAGCTGCAATTTGCCATCGAGCAGGAGGAAGAGGGCGGGAGCTTCACCCGGTTGGATGCGGGTGGCATCGACACCGCCGACCAGATCGGCTCCAAAAAAACGGAAGATGTGGTGTTGCTCTGCCTGGAAAAAGAACCCGCAGGACTGGCGGAGCTGGACCTGTACCGGAACCGGATGGTGGGCGGCCCTCGCGTAGTCATCCTGACGATCCCCGAAATTGCCGACCAATTTCCAGAAAAAGCACGCAACCTGTGGAGCTGGATCGGCTCCCGGTGTTTCCACGTGGAAACACCGCCCAGCCTGGATGCCGAGGCCCGGCTGGCCTCCCTGCGGGACCACTATCAGATGAGCGACGAAGAGAACGAGGGCCTGGGCCTGCGGTCGCATGTCCATCCGAACCTGGACGACGAAGGTTTTTCTGTTCCTACGCCAATCATGCAGCCGCTGGAAGTCCTGGACGTGCTGCTCTTCGGCCTGCTTCCCGGAGTAGGCAAAGTCCGCCACCCCAATCCCCTCCCGGATCGCTGATGGACCTCGACCAGACCCTCCTCCTCGATCCCACCCACCCCTACTCTGTAATCCAGGCTACACTCAAAAAATTGGGCTGGGAGGAAGCACCTTCTACGCTGGCCACCCCGCCGCTGTTGGCGGGTGAACCCGAAGCTGCGGCCTTCCGATGGCCTGGCGGGCGCCCCCTGCTGGGCTACAGCTTTAACCCCGTCGTGATGCTCAGGGTGTTGGAAACGGGAGAAGCGACACCCCAACAGCGCGAGAAGATCCACGCGGCCCTGGGCATGAAGGCGCGGCCAGCGGAGCTGTTGAAGGAGGCCGACCCGCGAAAAATCTTGCTGGGAATCTGGGGGATGGACGCGACGGAGGACATCGAAGCGCGCCCGCTGTTGAAGGAGCTGGAAGGCCACAAAGAGGCCGTGGTGCGCCAGGCAGCGGCAGGCACCGGGGCAACGCTGGATCGGAAAGCCCTCGCAAAAGTGCAGGTTCTGGCTGGTCTAAGCCAGATCGCAGCCAACGTGCTGCCGCTCTTGAGTGCGCTGGGACAAGGAATGGACCCCAGCGAACTGCGTCCTGAAGAAGAGGACTATG
>CAITDR010000407.1 GCA_903891165.1 uncultured Pseudomonadota bacterium | reverse complement strand
GGGTGCGGGGGTGGTTGGGGTGGTAGGGCGGGTTCAGTCCCAGCCCCAGGCTCAGGATCCGATCCCTGAACGGGTGGGCCCGGAGACAACCCCGCTGTCCCCGGTGCGGATGGCCCTCGCAGTGAACACTTTTCAAGCCCGTTTCGCTTAGGCTCCCCCACCCCCGTCCGATGTAGCTCCCCAGGGCTCTGCCGTTGTGGTAGAACCCTGCCCGGAGACCGCCGCTATGCGCCTTTGCCTGCTTCTGCTGCTCGCTGCCCGCTGTGGCGACCTCAAAGAGTCGGGGGATACCAACAGCCCCATCGATGCCGACGGCGACGGCTTTGTGGGCGAAGACGACTGCGACAGCGAAGACCCGGCGGTCAACATTCATGCTGTCGAAATCTGCAACAACAAAGATGATAACTGCGATGGCCTGACCGACGATGCCACCGCCGACGATGCGACGACCTGGTACCTGGACGGCGACGGGGACGGCTGGGGCGGCATCGCCACGACCACCGCCTGCTCTGCCCCGGCCGGCTACAGCGCCGTTGGCGACGACTGTGACGACATCGACCCGGCTTTCTATCCCGGTGCCCCTGAAGAAAATTGCCTGGATCCACGGGATTCTAACTGCGATGGCCAGGTGGCCTATGCCGACGCCGATGCCGACGGCAGCCCCGCCTGTGTGGACTGCGACGATCAGGACCCCGACCGCCGTCTGGATGCTACAGAGCTCTGCAACGGCGTGGATGACGACTGTGACGGCAGTATTGATGAGGAAGGAGCAGACGAAGTCCAGTGGTATCCCGACCAGGATCTCGACGGCTTTGGCGACCCCTCCCGGCCACTCGCTGCCTGCACCCCTCCCCCCGGCTACGTCGCCAACGCCGAGGATTGTAACGACGCCAAGGCCAGCCACCACCCCGGTGCGGAGGAGAGCAACTGCGCCGATCCCCAGGACTATAACTGTGACGGCTCCGTCGGGAGTGATGACCTGGACGGAGACGGTTTTTCTGCATGTACCGAGTGTGATGACAGTCAGGCCGCCGTCTTTCCGGGCTCAACAGAATCATGTAATAACATCGATGACAATTGCAACGGCCTCGTGGACGAGGAGGAGGGGGCGCCCTCTACCTGGTACCTGGACCAGGACGGGGATGGCTGGGGCACCACTACCGTCTCCGCCTCCTCCTGCTTTGCTCCCCCTGGCTACGCTTCGGTTGCTGGCGACTGCGATGACGGCAGTATCCGCTTTCATCCAGGTGCTTCCGAGACAGACTGCGCAGATCCAAACGACTACAACTGCGATGGATCGGTAGGCACCTCCGACGGGGATGCCGATGGCTACGTCGCCTGTGAGGACTGCAACGACCTCCTCCCCAACGTCCATCCCCTCGCCGAAGAATATTGTGATCAGGCTGACAATGACTGTGATGGCCAGACCGACGAGGCCAGCGCCGTGGACGCCTCCCTCTGGTATGCTGACCTGGACCACGACGGCTACGGCAAAGGCAACGGTCTTCTGAGCTGCTCAGCGCCGGCCGGCTATGTAAGCGAAAATACAGACTGCGACGATGGCCGTGGTTCGGTCTCCCCCGGAGCCACCGAATACTGCAACTCCCGCGATGATAATTGCGACGGACAGGTGGATGAAGACGAGGCCGCGGACGCCGCCTTCTGGTACCTGGACGCCGACACCGATGGCTACGGCGATCCCCTCCTCTCCACCGCCGCCTGCTCGGCCCCCTCCGGCTACACCAGCTCCCCAGAGGACTGCGACGACAGCAGCCCCTCCGTCAATCCTTCTCAAACAGAAATCTGTGACGAAATTGACAATAATTGTGATGGGGACGTAGACATCGGCGCTGCCGACGCACCCACCCTCTACCGCGATGCCGACGGCGACGGCACCGGCGACCCCTCCCAGAGCATCGCCACCTGCAGCGGGAGCGAGGGCTATGTGGAGGAGGGCGGGGACTGCGACGACAGCAGCTCCGCCGTCGGTCCCTACGCCACCGAATATTGTGATGGAGTCGATAACAACTGTGATGGCAGTACCGACGGGAGTGATGCCGCCGATCCCTCAGTCTTTTATGCCGACGCGGACGCCGATGGCTACGGAGACTACGACCAGCCCCTGGAGAGCTGCTCCCCCCCAGCTGGCTACGCGACCTTCGGCGAAGACTGCGACGATGCCGACGCCACCATCAACCCCTCCGGAACCGAAGTCTGCGACGGAAACGACGCCGACGAGGACTGCGACGGCCGCAGCAACGACCTGGATCCCGATGTCGTTGGGACGACCGATTGGTTCGAGGATGCCGATGGCGACAGCTATGGCGGTGCCGCCATTCGCCGCTCCTGCGACAGCCCCTCGTCCCTGGCCGTGACCCAGGACGGGGATTGCGACGACGGCCAAGCAGAAATCTCTCCGGCCGCCCAGGAGATCTGCGACCCCAACCGTGCCGACGAAGACTGTGACGGCCTCTCCGACAACGACGACCCCAGCCTGGATCCCTCGGGCAGCCTTACCTGGTTCACGGACGCCGACGGGGACGGCTATGGCTCCGGTGCCGCACAACAGGCCTGTACCCTCCCCTCTGCCGCATCCGAACAGGACGGCGATTGTGACGATGGCGACCGCGCGGTCAACCCCGGGGCCACCGAAATCTGCGATGCCGCCGATACCGACGAAGATTGCGACGGTCTGGCGGAAGACACCGACCCCTCCCTCTACGCTGCCACCCGCTCTGCCTTTTTTGTGGATGGTGATGGTGACTTGTACGGTGGAGGTAGCGCGATCTACGCCTGTAATCGCCCCGCGGGCACCATCGGAGTGGATGGCGACTGTAACGACAGCAACCGTCGTATCCACCCCGGTGCGACCGAAGTCTGCGACTCTGCCGACGCCGACGAAGACTGCGACGGCTTGGTGGAGGACGCCGATCCCTCATTGGACAGCAGCACCGGCCAGCTCTTTTACCGCGATGCAGACGATGATGGCCACGGCACCACTTCGGTGACCGTGTATGCCTGCAATGCGCCGCAGGGCTACGATGGCCCTGGCGACGACTGTGACGACCAGAACCCCGACGTCTACCCCGGTGCCCCCGAACGTTGTGACGCGGCCAACCTGGACGACGACTGTAACGGCCTTGCCGACGACGCCGACCCCAACGTCGTCACTGCAAGTCTGCTCCCATGGTACCAGGACGCCGACAGCGATGGCTATGGCTCCTACACCGCCCTCTCCTATTCCTGCGAAGAACCCTTCGGATCGGTTCCCGATGGCGGCGACTGTAACGACGGCGATCCGGCCCAAGGGCCGGGCTCCCCCGAGATCTGCGACGCCGCAAACACCGACGAGGACTGCGACGGTCTGGTCGACAACGCCGATCCCAGCGTGGATCTCAGCGCGGCCACCCTCTGGTATGCCGACCAGGACGCCGATCTTTTTGGGGATCCCTCGGTGGCCGAGCTGGCCTGCGATGCGCCGCCCAGCTTTGTGGACAATGACGACGACTGTGACGATGCCGACGCCGGCATCTCCCCCTCCCAGACCGAGGTCTGCGACCCCGCCAATGCCGACGAGGACTGCGACGGCCTGACCGACGACAACGACCCGACCTTAGAAACTTTTTCGCGCCTGGCCTGGTACGCCGATGCCGACGAAGATAGCTACGGGGACGCGAACGTGGAGCTGCTCGCTTGCGACGCGCCTGCCGGGACGGTGGCCGACGCCTCGGACTGCGACGACAGCCGCAGCACCATCAACCCCGGCGCGGTGGAGGTCTGCGACCCCGACCAGAAGGACGAGGACTGCGACGGGACCGCCGACGACAACGACGATGGTACCGATCCTTCCACCTATGCACAAGGCTACCGCGACAGCGACTCGGACGGTTTTGGCGATCCGAACAGTCCCGCAACCGCATGTATTCTGCCCGCAGGCTATGTAAGCTCCAATACCGACTGTGACGACAGCGACCTGGCCATCAACCCCAACGGGCAGGAGGTCTGCGACGCCGCCGAGGTAGACGAGGACTGCGACGCGCTGATCAACGACGAAGATCCCAGCCTTGGTGCAGGATCTTTGCCGCCCTGGTACACCGATGCCGATGGCGACCGCTACGGTGACCCGACCACCAGCACCTATGCCTGCTCTCAGCCCAGCGGCACGGTGAGCAACGCCGATGACTGCCTGGACAGCGACGTCACCGTCAACCCCGCGGCCGCCGAAGTCTGCAACGACGGGCTGGACAACAACTGCTCCGGTACCGACGAATGTGCCCGCAGCGGCATCCTCTTGGATCTGGATGCCGATGGCAGCTATCTGGGCCTGAATGCCGGGGGAAGTGCCGCCTCGGGATCCCTGGGTAGCAACCTGGCAGGGGGCGATCTCAACGGCGACGGCTACAGCGACTTGATCATTGCCGACCGCCTTTTCGACAGCCCCACCACCGCCAATATCGGTAGGGTCTATGTGCTCAACGGTGGGATCTTCGGTCCGAGTGCCACCCTGGCCAGCCCCAGCGCCAGCCTGACCGGTGCCGCAGCCGGAGATCGGCTCGGACAAGGGCTGGTCGTGCTCCCCGACATGGACAACGACGGCGATGCCGAATTGTTGGTGAGTGCCTACCTGTCCAACAGTCCTGCCACCGACGCGGGAAGTGTAAACCTGTACGCGGGGCCGCTAAGCGGCGCGGTCGCGGCCGCCAGTACCCGGCTCACGGTCACCGGGGCCGCGACCACCGACTACCTGGGCTGGCAGGTGCAGCCCGCGGGCGACCTGAACGAAGATGGCAGCGAAGACTGGGCGGTGAGCGCCTACTTTTCGGGAACGGTCGGGGCGCGCGGCGGAAAGGTGGGGCTGGTGCGTGGCGGTAGCACCGGCAGCTTCAGCATCAGCTCGGTCTCGATGTTGGGCGTGATCAGCGGCAGCGGGAATGAACGCTTTGGTGCCTCCCTTTCGCGGGGCTTTGATGCGGACGGGGACGGAATCTCCGATCTTGCGGTCGCCGCCTTGGGCAGCGGCACGGTGTCTTTGTACTCCGGGCCACTCTCGGGCAGTGTTGCCGCTTCTGCCGCCGACAGCAGCATCAACGGGATGTCCTGGACCGCCACCGGGGGCGGGGAAACGCTGAGCCCGCAGGCCCTCACCGTGCCCGGCGACACCGACGGGGATGGCTATGAGGAGCTCCTCGTGGGCGCGGATGGCGACGACACTTCGGCTGTGGATGCAGGAGCAGCCTATCTTTTTGCTGGACCCATCGTCGGGAGCCTAAGCCACAGCGATGCAACCGCATCCCTCTACGCCGATTCCACCTTGGACTACATGGGCCGCGCGGTGGGTGCCGCCGGGGATGCCAACGGCGACGGGCTCGCCGACCTGCTGGTGGGCCTGCCCGGCTACGATCCCCTGGGCAGCAACGAGGGCACCGCCGTGTTGCTCTATGGCCCGCTGGCCGGCAGCTACAGCACCAACACCACCCTCCCGCCCGGTGCCGCTCTGGTGGGTACGGAAAGTAGTGCCAACTTCGGAATGACGGTGGGCGGGGTGGGGGATCTGGACGGGGACGGCTTCGACGACTTCGGGGTTGCCGCCAGTAATGCCAGCAACGGCGTTTCTCGGGTAGGCTCGGTCTACCTGTACTATGGGCTGGGTGAGTAAGAAGGCGGTTGCGCCGTGACTCTGAAAAGAGTCACGGCCATCCCGGTCGACGCCGGCGGCCCCCGGACCGGGCGGCAACCGGTATGTCCACCCGAAGGCCGCTGCCGCGCTCGGGCGGCACCGGCCAGGGCCGATCTGGACGACGCCGTGCCTCCTCCCCCACCCCCTGCTCGGCTCACTCCGCGCAGTGTGTCAGGCCCCCGCCCACATTCCCGCAGAAACGCAGCGCCGTGTTGGCCAGATCGATGGGATCGGTCGTGCCGCCGGTGAACTGCTCCACAATCGCCCGCTCGCTGCCCGTGCCATAGCCCCAGTAGCCGACGGGATAGCTGATCGCGCTCAGGTTGATCTCCGTGGGGGTGGTGGTGCCCGTACCCCCGCAGGCCCAGCCCATGATGCCGTCCTTCCCGGTCCCACCCAGGGTTCCGTAGGTGAGCAGGACCGTGCCGTCGATAAAGAGTACGGCGGCGAAGGTATTGCCGGTGGTCGACGTCCCACCAATCTCGGGAACGCCGTTCCAGTAGAAGCCGAGCGCATCCGAAAAGACCTCGATTCGGGTGGTTCCGTAGGTGGAGCTGCTCAGATCGTCCCAGTAGGGCATGATCGCGATATCTCCGGTGGCGCCCGCCAGCTCGGCGAGGGTCTCCGAGTAGTCGGTGTCGCTGGCCCCCAAGGTCACCCGGCCGTTGCTCTGCATATAGAACGAGGAATAGCTGGTGCCGCAGAAGGGGAAGCGTGCACTGGTGGTCGCCGTGCTGATGAGGGTTGCGGCATCATCCCCTACCGGGCCGTTGTACATGACCCCCCGCGCCACGTCCGAGCCATTGCAGTCACTGTCCGTGCCGTCCCCGGTCAGGTCGTAGGCATAGGGGTGGACCAGTACAGTGGCATCGTTGCAGTCGGTGCTGTCCAGCCGGTAGCCGACCGGGGCCGAGGCGCAGGCCGCCGTGGTGGTCGTGGTCGTGGTCCCAAATCCGTCGCCGTCCACGTCGCGGTAGTAGGTCTGTAGCGCCCCGTTGTCGATGCTGCCATCGCAGTTGTCGTCGACGCTGTTGCAGGTCTCGGTGGCGCCGGGGTTGACCGAGGCAGCGGCGTCGTTGCAGTCGGTGCTGACGGTCGCCGTGTAGTACCCGCTGGCGTCACACAGGCTGCTACTGGTCGTCGTACCATAGCCGTCGCCGTCTCCATCGTAGTAGTAGGTGCTGGTTCCCGTGGCCGAGCTGTCGTTGTTGTCCGCCAACCCGTCGCAGTCCTCGTCGGTATTGGCGGCATCACAGACTTCGGTGGCGCCGGGGTTGATGGCGTACACACCGTCGTTGCAGTCGGTACCGAGGGCGGTGTAGCCACTGGGCTGGGTGCAGGCGATCGTGCTGGTGCCCGCGGTGCCGTAGCCGTCCACATCGGCATCCAGATACCAGGTCAGAGCATCTGCCGCCGTACTTTCGTCGGTGAAGCCGTCGCAGTCGTCGTCGGCGCCGTTACAATACTCAGTTGCACCTGGATTGGTGGAAGATACGGCATCGTTGCAGTCCGTCCCTTGCGTGGTCGAGGGGTAGGTACTGGTTGCATCACACAGGGAGCTGCTGGCGTTGTTGTTGGCCGCGTAGCTGTCGGCGTCCGCATCGACGGTGGCATAGAAGGTGGAGCGACCGGTGGCCGAGCTATCCGCGTTGTCGGCGAGGTTGTCGCAGTCCTCGTCGGTATCGGCGGCGTCGCAGACCTCGGTGGCGCCGGGGTTGATGGCGGCCAGACTGTCGTTGCAGTCGGTGCTGTTGCTCACATAACCTGAGGGCAGGTCGCAGCGGGACAGGGTGGTGGCCAACGCACCGTAGGTGTCGCTGTCGGCGTCGCGGTACCAGGTGCTCAGGGTCGCCGCACTGACGGAGCTGTCGTTGTCGTCGGCGCTGCCATCGCAGTCTTCGTCGGTGTTGTTGATGTCACAGACCTCGGTGGCCGCGGGGTTGATGGCGGCCACGCTGTCGTTGCAGTCAAACACGGCGGTCGCAGCCACGTAGCCGCTGGGCAGATCGCAGCGGGACAGGGTGGTCGCACTGGTGCCATAGGTGTCGGAGTCGACGTCGCGGTACCAGGTCGATTTGGTAGCGGCGCCTACCGAGCTGTCGTTGTCGTCGGTGGTGCCGTCGCAGTCTTCGTCGGTGTTGGCGGCGTCACAGATCTCGGTGGCGGCCGGATTGATAGCGGCCACGCTGTCGTTGCAGTCGGTGCTGTTGCTGACGTAGCCCACGGGAGCACTGCAGGCGCTGGTGAAGGTGGAAGCGCTCCCGTAGGTGTCGCCGTCCGCATCCCGGTACCAGGTGCTCGCCGCACCGGTACCCTCATCGATGGTGCCGTTACAGTTGTCATCCACCCCATTACAGCTTTCTGTTGCGCCCGGCCGGATGGCGGCCACGGCGTCGTTGCAGTCCGTGCCCACCGTCGCGTAGGAATAGGTGCTGGTCGCATCGCAGAGGGAGGAGGAATTGGTGGTGCTGGCGTAGCCATCGCCGTCGATATCCGCATAAAAGAGCGAGCGGCCGGTGGCCGAGGGGTCGCTGTTGTCGGTCAGACCATCACAATCCTCGTCGGTGTTGGCGGCGTCACAGACCTCACTGCGGCCGGGGTTGATGGTGGACAGGCTGTCGTCGCAGTCGGTACCGTTGCTCACATAGCCGGTCGGCTGGTCGCAGCGGGTCAGGGTGGTGCTGGAGGTGCCGTAGGTGTCGCTGTCCGCGTCGCGGTACCAAGTGCTGCGTGTCGTGGAGCGGACCGAGGAGTCGGCATCGTCGGAGAGACCGTCGCAGTCCTCGTCCACACTCCCGCTGTCGCAGATCTCCGTGGCCGCGGGGTTGATGACGGCGGAGCTGTCGTTGCAGTCGGTGCTGTCGGCAACGTAGCCAGAGGGCAGGTCGCAGCGGGAAATGGTCGAGGCCGAGCTGCCGTAGGTGTCGCTGTCCGCATCGCGGAACCACAGGCTGCGGGTGGCGGTGTTGACGGAAGAATCCGCATCGTCCGTCAGGCCGTCGCAGTCTTCGTCCACGTTGCTGCTGTCGCAGATTTCGGTGGCGCCGGGATTGACGGCCGCCACCAAGTCGTTGCAGTCGGTGCTGTTGCTGACATAGCCGGAAGGCAGGTCGCAGCGCGCGATGGTGACGGAGAGGTTTCCGTAGGTGTCGTTGTCACTGTCCCGGTACCAGGTACTTTTGGTAGCCGCGCTTACGGAAGAATCCGCGTCGTCGGTCAGGCCGTCGCAGTCTTCGTCCACGTTGCTGCTGTCGCAGACTTCGGTGGCGGCCGGGGAGATGGCGGCGTTGTTGTCGTTGCAGTCCGTGCTGTTGCGGACGTAGCTGCTGGGCAGGTCGCAGCGGGTGAGCGCGGCCGAGGCGCTCCCGTAGGTGTCCCCGTCGGCGTCCTGGTAGCCGGTGCTTTTGGTAGTGGTGCTTACAGAGTTGTCGGAGTCGTCCGCAAGACCGTCGCAGTCCTCGTCCACATTCCCGCTGTCGCAGACCTCGGTAGCGCCGGGGTTGATGGAGGCTGCACCGTCGTTGCAATCGGTGCTGTTGCCGACGTAGCCGGAGGGTGCGCTGCAGGCGCTGAGGGTGGAGGAGGAGCTGCCGTAGCCATCACCATCCCCGTCCAGATACCAGGTGGAGGGGTTCACCGCCCCCACTTCGTCCACCTGGCCATCACAGTTGTCGTCCTGGCCATTGCAGTATTCGACTGCGCCGGGGTAGGCGGCCCCGTTGCTGTCGTCACAGTCCACACAGGCCGCAAAACCGTCGCCGTCGTTGTCCCGGTAGCCCGACGAACCATCACAATTGTAGTCGTTGGGGTCGGTGCAGACGGTCTCGGAGGCTCCCGGGTTGTAGGCGGTGTCGCCGTCGTTGCAGTCCCCTCCAAGCGCTGCGGTGCCGGAAGGCTGTGTGCAGGCCGAAACCGCCGTGCCATCCACCCCGTAGCCATCGCCGTCCCCATCGGTGTACCAAAGCCCGGCACCGCTGGCCGTGCTCTCGTCGATGACCCCGTCGCAGTTGTCATCGAGGAGGTTGCAGGTCTCGGTGGCACCGGGGGAGACCGCTGCGCTCAGATCATCACAGTCGCTCCAATCGGCGATATAGCCGACGGGCGCGTCGCAAGCCTGCACCGACATCGACGGATCGCCGTAGCCATCTTCGTCCCCGTCCGCATACCAGGTGACGGCATCCACGGCAGTGGCCTCGTCCACGGCACCGTCGCAGTTGTCATCCACACCGTTGCAGCTCTCTGAGGCCGCGGGATTCACTGCCGCATTATTGTCATCACACTCAATACAGGCAACGTACCCATCCCCGTCCGCGTCTGCCGACCCTGCGGAGCCATCGCAGTTGTAGTCGTTGGGATCGGTGCAGTCGGCCTCGACCGCCCCCGGGTTGTAGGCCGTGTCGGCGTCATCACAGTCGCCGCCGATGGCGACGGTGCCCGACGGCGCCGTGCAGGCAAAGAGGGACATCCCGTCGTCCCCATAGCCATCCCCGTCGGCGTCGATGTACCAGAGCACCCCATCCACGGCGCTGTCCTCGTCCACCGTGCCGTCGCAGTTGTCGTCCAGTCCGTTGCAGCTCTCCACGCCGGCCGGACTGACCGCGGCATCTCCATCCTCACAGTCCGCGTCATCCGCCACAAAACCGGTGGGCTGCGCACAGGCCGTCTGCGTGGTCAGGGGATCCCCGTAGCCATCTCCGTCCTGGTCCGCATACCAGGTGCTCCCGCCGGTCGCACCCACTTCGTCGATCGTGCCATCACAGTTGTCGTCGATCCCATTACAGGCTTCGGCGGCTGCACTGTTGACGGCCCCCTCCGCGTCGTTACAGTCCTGGCAGGCCGGAAAGCCGTCTCCGTCCCCATCGGTAAAGCCCACCGAGCCGTCACAGTTGTAGTCGTTCGGATCGGCACAATCGGTCTCGGAGGCCCCGGGGTTGTAGGCGGCGTCGGCGTCGTTGCAGTCCCCTTCTACCGCCGCGGTCCCTGCGGGCGCGGTGCAGGCCTTCGTTTCGGTGCCAGCAAGGCCGTAGCCATCAGCATCCCCGTCGGTGTACCAGGTAGAGGCATCGGCGGCGCTGTCCTCGTCCACCGTCCCATCGCAGTTGTCATCCACCTGGTTACAAAGTTCGGTTGCTCCTAGTTTGACGGCGGGGTTGGCGTCATCACAATCCTGGCACGCGGCCACCCCATCGGCATCGGCGTCGCTGAACCCGACGCTGCCATCACAATTGTAGTCGTTGGGGTCGGTGCAGTCGCTCTCGGGAGCACCCGGATAGTAGCGGGGGTCGGCATCGTTGCAGTCGCCGTCCTGGTCCGTATAGCCAGAGGGCTGTGCACAGGCCTCGAGCGTAGAGCCGGCACCCACACCATCGCCATCCTCGTCCTTGAACCAGGAGCTGGACAGACCTTCATCGACCGCGTCGTCGCAGTTCTGGTCCACACCGTCGCAGGTCTCAGGGGCGCCCGGATGGATGGTGGCGTCGGTGGGAGCGCAGTCTTCTTCGTCCGGGTAGCCGTCCCCGTCCTGATCGGTAGCCACCGGCACGGAGTCCTTCGAGTCGACCGGAGAATCCTTCCCCCCATCCCCGGAGGGACAACCGAACAGGACGGTAAGACCGAGCAACGACACCAGACGCATGAGGACTCCGGGACGCGATCACTCTGCGGGAGCCGCGCCGCACAAACAACCCCACCCAAGAATTCTCCGAATTTGAGTAAGCTGGTATAGATTTTTCGATAGATCCCGCAGGGCTGCGATGGGAGCGCCGTTGTAGGCGGGTGCGCGCGTGCGGTGACGGCGCTCCGCTCCCTACCTCCCCCCCGCCCCCCGCAATTTCCGCATGCCCTGCCGCAGCCCCTCCACCGTCAGCGGAAACATGGGGATCTCCGCCCGGATAGCATTGACCGTGGGGTGATCCCAGAAGCGCGGTGGATCCGGGTTCAGCCAGATCTGGTTGGACACTTTATGCGCAAATGCTTTGATGTTGTCGATGCCTGCGGGGGACCACTGCCCAAAACTGCCGGAGGAGGAGAACAGCTCCCAGGGTGCCATCGACGCATCCCCCACCCAGATCACCCGGTGCTGCGGCGTGAGGTCGGAGAGGATCTGCATCGTCGCCTTGCGCTTGTAGGTGCGGTAGTCTTCGTACAGATAGGCATAGGGCGCATTGTGGAAGTAGTAGCTATCAAAAGTCTTGAAGAGCTTCATCTGCGAGGCGGCGGTGAACAGCCGGCTCACCAGCGCCGCATGGGGATCCATCGAGCCGCCCACATCCATCAGCAGCAGCACCCGCACCCGGTTCACCCGCTCTTTTTGCAGATCCAGCTCGATCTCTCCCCCGTTGGAAGCGGTCTTCTGGATGGTACCGTCGATGTCGAGCTTTTCTTCGCCCTCCCGTGCAAGCCGCCGCAACATGCCCAGCGCCACGGAAAAGTCGCGTACATCGAGGGTCATGTCGGTGCGGTAGCTGGCCCATTGCCGCTCCTGCGCCACCTGCACCGCCCCGCCGCGTGATCCCTCCCCCCCGATGCGGATTCCCTCCTCCGCCCGCCCCGAATTCCCAAAAGGTGATGTCCCCCCGGTGCCGATCCAGTAGTTCCCACCATCGTGACGTTCTTTCTGCTCGTTCATCCGCTTCTGCAGCTCTTTCAGCATCGCTTCCAGGCTTTCAAAGCCGGAAGGCACCAGCTCCTCCCCCATGCCCTTCTTGGCCTGCGCCAACCACTCCGCCAGGGCATCTTTGAGCTTGGGTGGCAGCTCCACCCCCTTGAAAGTGGCGGTAAAAGCCAGGTCATAGGCGTCAAAATGCGCCTCGTCGTGGACCAGGAGCGAGCGGGCCAGAAAGTAGAGCCCGTTCAAATCTTCCGCCAGTCCCAGCTCGAGTCCCCGGAGCAGCTCCAGCCACTCCCCCAGCCCCACTTTCAGGCCCTGGGAGCGCAGGTTGAAGAGAAGGTTGAGCAGGATCATCGGCGGTTCTTCAGCAGCTCCAGATCAACCTCCTGCTTGATCAGGATGCCCGGAAAGGGCAACTTCGCCATCACCTCTTCGGGGGAGATCCCCGCACGCACCAGCACGGTCAGCCAGTCAATCAGCTCGGAGGTACTTGGCTTTTTGCGCATTCCCTCGGTCCGACGAATGGCATAAAAACGCTGGAATGCCGCTTCCAAGAGCTTTTCGGGCAGGCCGGGAAGGTGTACCTCCACAATCTTCTTCATCCGGTCGCGGTCGGGGAAGGCGATGTAGTGGAAGAGGCAGCGCCGCAGAAAGGCATCCGGCAGCTCTTTTTCGGCGTTGGAGGTGATGATCACCACCGGACGGTGCAGCGCACGCACCGTCTCGTCCAGCTCGGGGATGTGGAAGGCCATCTCGTCCAGCTCCCGCAGCAGATCATTGGGAAACTCCAGGTCGGCCTTGTCGATCTCGTCGATCAGGAGCACCTGCCGCTCGGGGGTGGTGAACGACCGCCCCAGCGGCCCCATTTTGATATAGTGCCGGAGGTTTCGGACATCCCCCTCGCCAAAGCGCGCATCGTTCAGCCGCTGCACCACATCGTAGGTGTACAGCCCGTCCACCGCCTTGGTCGTGGACTTGATGCCCCAGATGCCCATGGGCATCCCCAAGGACTCGGCCACCGCCGTGGCCAGCATGGTTTTTCCGGTGCCGGGCTCTCCCTTCACCAGCAGCGGCCGTCCCAACATCACGGCGGCATTGACATCGGCCATCAGCGCTTCGTCGGCAATATACCGAGAGGATCCAGTAAAGCTCTTCATGGGCCCACTCTATCCTGCCCGCCCGCCCCTGGCACGTGCGGAAGGCCACTGAATGAGGCTTCATTCAGTTTTTCAGGTCAGCAGACGCTGTAGCTGCCGCACTCATGGATCAGCCTCCTTTTGGGCAATCCGGCGATCGATACGGGCAACCGCGAACGGGGAGAAGGGCTTGAGCATCCCATCCCGGTCGCGGTCTGCCCATCGCCGGCGCGCATCGCGCAACTCGGAAAGCCCCCAATGCCGTTTCCGATTGAGTCCTTCGAAAGCGCCTTGCGCCGCAGCAGCCCGCCGCGTGCGAAGTTTCTCGCAGTTCAGGTTCAAGGTCAGGTCGATGTCGCGCTGAATTCGAGGATCATCCGAGTACAACCTCCCGTCGGCCTCATACCGCAGGGCCACTTCTGGCGCGGGACCGCCGAGGACTGGGTGCAGTGTCAGGACAACATCACCTTGGGCAGTAT
Organism: uncultured Pseudomonadota bacterium; assembly: GCA_903891165.1. Taxonomy (GTDB): domain Bacteria; phylum Myxococcota_A; class UBA796; order UBA796; family SXON01; genus CAITDR01. Next base: position 12,125 of record CAITDR010000407.1, on the reverse strand, counting down.
CGCAATGTCGTGGCGGACCCAATTCCCCACCGGGACAGCACCCGAGCAGGTTGGACCAGAGGAGTTGCAGGCTCGGGTCGCCGTCAGGGCCGCGTCGGGGGTGCCAGTGGGCGACCTTCGTTCCGCAGTGGTGGTCGGACGCGGGCGGCGTATCCCGAATACGTCCAGTACAGAAGGCACAGATAAACCCTTGCTCCTTGCAAAGCGCCTTTCGGGCCTCGTCCTTGTGGGCGTACCCATCCCAATCGGCACCGGGTGTGCTCCGATGCTGCGTGAGGGAAGTAGGCTCAGTACCCTTGATGATCGTCCGCATCGGCTGCCTCCAGTGTCGTGAGGAGGGCTTCCGCACGAACAAGCTCGATGTCGTCGGGTCCAAGGAAATGAGCGAGGTCTGCGATCTGGGAGCGCGCCTCCTCGAACTCCTCCCTGTCGATCGACCGAAACAGGGTGTTGAGCTTGTCCTGTGTCCCCGGATCCCGGCCTCGGTCGCCCATCACATCCGTCAGGATCGAGTTGCTGTCGCGCCCCTCGACGTAGGCGCCGCTGAACACACGCCCATCCCCATCAATCACCCGCGTCCACTCCCGTTTGGCGCTGCCAAGCACTTGCGGCGAATGAGTCGTAATGATGAACTGCACCATCGGGAAGCCGGCCACAAGCCCGGGCAGCACCCGGCGCTGCCAAGTCGGGTGGAGGTGAAGGTCGATCTCGTCGATCAGCACAACCCCCCTCGTCACCTTCGCCGCATCCACCCCGCGGTGTGGATTCAGCCTTGCGACGCGCCAAGCCAGATCCGCCGTCATTCCCAGTAGGTTCCGGTAGCCATCGCTGAGCAGCCTCACCGATTGAAGTGTACTATCCTGGTAGCGAACACGGAGATCCTCCGCAGAGATGTCGAAGAAAAAGTCGGTCAGCTCCGGCATCGCGCTCAGCACGGCTGCACGCACGGCATCGAGGTGCGGACTCACGTTCCCCCGCTGGACTCCAGCGTAGGTAAGCCGACGCATCCAAGCCGTAACCGGAATGAGGGTCTCGTCGGTTTTCAGGCAATCCGCGTAGGCGTCCATCCGCGACCCCGGAGAGTCGTCCGAAAAGTCATTCCCCGCCTCCCACGTTCGCGAGGCCCAGTAATAGGCGACGACAGGCAGCGTGATCGGATCGCCGAGTCCCACGCGCTTCTCCATCTCGGCCCCCCAACGCCCCGCCGCCGAACCGCGAACACTCTGTCTCGACCGGGGGGTCACCATCCAGCTCACCGGCGCGCCCTCCAGGTCCGCGTCGATCCGAACGGACACGGGTGTGGGCCGGTCCACCGAAGAGACACCTTCGGCCTCCCGAATGACCACACGCCGATCTTCGCCACTCAGCAATGGGCCCTGCCACTTCACGTTCTCCGTCGCTGAGAACAGCGCGCCAAGCCCGGCAGTGATGGCTTCGAGAATCGCGGTTTTTCCGCGCCCATTCGCTCCAAAAATGAGGGTACAACGTGGATCAAGGTCCAGGTGAAGCTGCTCGAAGCACCGGAAATTCGAGAGGTCGATACTCTTGATCCTGAGATCGATGTCGAAGCTCATGTAGAAAGGCTCCCCGCAAAAGCAGCATATCCGTGAGCACGTGCGGAAGGCCACTGAATGAGGCTTCATTCAGTTTTTCAGGTCAGCAGACGCCCCCGATTCCCCGCATTCTCCTGCACACCCTTGTGCAGCACTAGCTTCTTCCCCGCCTCCATGCCCTGCTGAAAAGCCTCGGTCATCGCTGTACTTCCGCCGCGACGGCTCACCGTGCGTGGATGCCGCCGCTCGAAGTAGTCTTCCAGGGCCGCGTCCTTGGCCAGAATCAGCCCCTCTTGCCGATTCTGTACCTCCTGGCTGGCCAATTTCTGGCGGTAGCCCATCATCACCCCCACCAGAAAACGTCGCCGCTCCTTGTCGCCGGGCAGCTTACGCTCCTGCTTAAAGCGTCGCCAGGCCAGCTCGGCTGCATGGACCATAAAGTCGTAGACATAACAGGCAATCTCCAGGTTGGCTTGGCTGCCGGAAATCTCCAGCACCGTCGCCTTGCGTGCCTCCTTGGGCAGGTACACATGCACCCAGATCCCTTCCACAAAAAAGTGTTGGGTCAAAAGCCCGCCTAACACCTGCTCCCAGGAGTCGTGCCGCCCGCGCGGCTGCCCCACCTGCCGGAAGTGGTAGCTCTGCTTGGTCTTCATCTTCTGAAGATCGATATTGTATTTCAACATCAACTTCTGCGCCTGCTGGGTGGCCGCCTGCGCCTCGTGCTCGTTGGGGCTTTCCGCGAGGGCCAACAGGCGCGCGACCCGACGCAAGACCCTTTCCTCCTCCTCCGAAGGCCCCACCGCAGCGGGCATCCCCGTGGCCGTTGCATCGATGCCCAGCCGACGGCAGACATGCTGAAAGGCAGGTCCGTGCGCCGTTTCTCCCTTGGCGTGCAGCACTTCGTCCACATACTGGTGCGCCACTTCGTGCCGCAGCACCTCCCGCACCACCGACCAGGGCTGCTCCAGCACCAGACTCATGGCCAGGGTGATGCTGCGGCTATTGCTGGTCCAACGCCCCAAAAACTGGGCACTCTCCTGGAGCGCAAGCTGCGGCGCCCGGAGTACCCCCGCAAAATGGAGCTGGTTCACCGTGTGCCACTCCTCCTGAAGCTGCCGGAGCAGCAGACTCTGGAGGTCGGCGGAGAGGGATGCGGCCCGGGATGCAGCGCTCATGGGGGCGCCTTCTAATCCGGCGCGCCACACCTCCGCCAATCGGCCGAGGTGCGCGTGCGCAGAAAGCAGGCTACATTGCGCAGGCTCAGGAGGTTTCTTGCGTTTTTTCCAGACTCTCGCCCTTGCCGGCCTCGCTATCTTCACCACCAGCGCCTTCGCGGGCTCCCCCGACGAGCAGGTTCGGGGCATCCTTGAAGAGATCAAGGACCAGATCCCTGCCGCCTACGAAGTCGATGGCGACGGCGACTTCAAGCTTACCGTCATGCTGGACGGCGGCCGTACCCAGATCGTCTACATCAACTCCGGCACCGAGGAATGGGAAGGCATCTCCATCCGCGAAGTCTGGGGCCCCGCTTTCCCCTCGAAGGGCAAGGGTTTTTCGGCGAAGGACGCGATGATGCTCCTCACCGACAGCCAGGACAAGAAGCTGGGCGCTTGGCAGGCCTATCCTCAGGCCAAGGGCGTCTATGCCGTGTTCAACGTCAAGATCGGCGCGGAAGTGGACTCTGCCTCGCTGGCCTCGGTGGTGCGCTACGTCGCCCGTGCGGCCGATGCGATGGAAGCCACGATGACCAAGGGCAAAGACGCCTACTAAGGCTCTTTTCCAACGCTGCACCAGGGGGACCGGCAGTTGCCGGTCCTCCTTTGTTTTAACGCAGCAGCTCGTCCCGGATCCAGCGGCTTTGGCCCTGACCGTCTAAAAGCAGGAGCACGTAGCGGATGTCCACGTGGATGGAGCGGGTGGTGGCGGGGTCAAAGAGCCAGTCCGCCGCCATAGACTCGTAGTTGCCGTCAAAAAGCAGGCCGACCAGCTCGCCTTTGGCGTTGAGCGTGGCGGAGCCGGAGTTACCGCCGGTGCTGTCCAGGTCGGTAAGGAAGCAGAGGGGCACGTCGCCCAGGCTGCTGTCCGCGTAGGGGCTCTTGGGTGCGTTGCGGGCGATTTCGAGGATAGGGGGAGGAGGAGGCGGGTAATTGCCGGAGTACACCTTGGCCAACATGCCGTGAACCGTGGTCTGCGGCAGATATTCCACGGCGTCGCGCACCGAGTAGCCCTGCACCGTGCCGAAGCTCAGCCGCAGGGTATTGTTGGCATCGGGATAAGCGGAGCCCTTGCGGAAGGTCAATACCGCATCCATCCACAGCGGGCGCAGGCGCGCAAAGGCCCCGTCACGGGCTTCGTGCCGGTCGATCACCTCCTGCTCCAGGGGCTCCAGGGCCAGCGCAAGCTGGATCCAAGGGTCTTCCACCTTTTTCAACTTGGCCAGGGGCAGCGCCATCAGCGAATTTCGATAGGATTCCTCGATGAGTCTTGTGTCTGCATAGATTTTTTCGATATCTGGACCGGCCATGGCCGCCAAGGGGGCGATACGCTCGTCGGCGGGGATCTGCTGGTTCAACGACCACAGATACTCAAAAAAGCGCCGGTCGGCGGGGAGGTGGAGGGAGGCAGCCAACGACGCCAGCTCCCCCTGGAGGGCCTCCCGATCCCGTTCCTTGAAGCCCTCCTCACGCTGAAGGTCGGGCTTTTTATGTTCATATACATAATGAACGACGGTGCGGGCAAAGCCCAGCATGTCCGGCCAGTACATGGCCCGGGTCAGCAGAAAATCCCGCTTCCAGGCGCGCTGATCAGCGGCGATGGTGGCCTCCAGCTCGGTCAGACCCGGGCCGTAGTAGGCGGCACGGGCGGGATCCTGCTGAATCCATGCCTTCAATGCGGCTTCCTCCTCCCCCTTCCGCTGCAAGACCGGCGATCCCGCCACGTTGTCCAGCACCCCCTGGTAGTACTTGCGGCTGTTGGCCAGCTCCTGTTGGTGTGCTCCTAACTTTGCCGCTCCCTCCGTACTCTTTTCCGACTCTTCCCGAAGAATCCGCTCGGCCTCCACCAGCGTCTCCACCCGCCAGGGATAGGCGGTCGTCGCAAAGAAGTTCAGCTCAGCCACCAGGTCATAGCGCTCGGTAGAACCCGGAAAACCGGCAATCCACACCGGCTCTCCCGGCCCGATGCCCGCAGGCTGCACCCGTAGGTGGTGCGGCGGCTGGTAGGGCACATTCTCCAGGTTGTAGTCGCGCGAAGAGCCATCCGGCGCCACATAGGCGCGCAGCACCGCAAAATCGCCGTCGTGCCGGGGCCACTCAAAGTTGTCCGCGTCCCCACCAAAGCTGCCCACCGTCATCGGTGGCGCATAGACCAGGCGTACATCCTGGATCACCCGGTGGGTGAGCAGGCGGTAGCTACGGCCGCCGTACTCCTCCGACACCTCGCAGCGTCGGTCCTCCTGCCGCTCGCAGCCCGCGACCAGCACGGCGGAAGCCAGGGCGATGGCCTTGCCGCGTGCCACATCGTCGGCACCCGGCCGGACTTTTGCCAGGATCTGCGCCGTTACATCCTCGTTGCGCTCCACAATGTACAGCTCGGCGGAGGGTCCCCCCCAGCGTTCCTCCGCGCGGGAGGCCGCCACGAAGCCGTCCTGAAGCAGGTTGTGCTCGGCGGTGGTATTGTGCTGGAGGAAGTCCCAGACACAGTGGTGGTTGGTCAGCACCAGCCCTTCGGAAGACACCAGAGAGCCCGAGCAGAAGTCGCCCACGTGCACGATGGCGCCGAGTGGATCCCCCAGGGGATCTCCCAACTTCTCTGCAGGGATTTCGATGCCCGCCGCCGAAAGCTCTGCCTGCATTCCCCGCACCTGCTCCGGCAGCCACATCCCCTCAGCCGCCCACAGCGGTACCACCCAGGCCAGCATGTACACCTCGTCCCTCCGCTAACCCGTACCTTCCCTGGACGCGGTACCGGGCCACCGGTCTTGCAACCGCTTCAAGCCCCCTGAATGGCCGCCAGCACCGGCTCGGCCCCCGTCCACTGGGCCGGATCCAGCTCGGCCAAGCGCAACAAAGTTGCACCCAGGTGGGCTGCGGTCAAAAAGCTGCCCTTCTCACTCTGCACCCCGGTGAGCGGATCGGTAGGCAGCCCATACAAACCCTCGTCGAAGCCGCCGATCACCTGTCCACCGGCCACGCCGGGCCCCACCAGCATCGCCGAGGTAAAGGTCCAGTGATCCTTGCCATTGCTGCTGTTCCGACGGGGGGTCCGCCCCATCTCCGAGCAGAGCACAATCACCACCTCCTCCGCCAGGGTGGGCGTGGAGGCGCCGGGCAGCCGCTCCATCGCCGACATCAACGCCGCCAAGTCCGAAAAAAGGGCGTCGTAGCTGCGGCTCATCTGATCAATGTTCGAGTGCAGATCCCAGCCGAAGATACTGTTGCCGTCGTGCTCGATGGTCACACAGCGTGAATAATTCTCCGCCAGCACATGCAGCGCCAATTCCGAGCGTACCGAGAAGGGAATCACCCCGCTGTTGTCCACCTGCATCTCCAGGCTGGACAGGGTGCTCAGCAGGCTGGCCTGCGCGATGGAAGTCTCCAGATCCTGGTGGAAGCGGGCATTCCGGCCGGTGCCCGGTCCCGCTGCCGCCTGAGCACTGCGGGCACGTACAAAATCTTCGATCTGCGCGGCACTCTGCTCGGTGGGCAGCGGCAGCCCCAGGTCGCGGACGGCACTGCCGCTGGAAAGGCGCGAGAGCTGCCCATTTTCCCCCACCCGCATCACCGAGGTGGTGTAGTCGTTGGAGTAGGAAGGCCCCGACACCACGAGGTGGGGAAGCTGATAGCCCGTGGAAGAACCGGCCAGAATTGCAGGCCAGTCGTCCAGACCATCGGCCACCTGCCCGGTCATCAGGATACGCCTGCAGCGGTCATGGGTCACAGAACGAACCTCAAGCCCGTTCAGGATACAGGAGGAGGAGGCATAACGTTCGAAAAAAGAGCGCACCGAAGGCCGCGATGCGGCGTCCACAAAGCGCAGCCCGCCTAGCTCAGATACGGTAGCGCTGGGATCGCTGTCCACATAGGGGCTGTCCAACATCGGGGCAAAAACCCAGGTGGGATCCCAACCTCCTCCCGCAAAAACGAAGAGGAACTTCCGCTTTGTCGCTGGTCCGGCCAGCGCCTGGCTCGGAAGTCCAAAAAGACCGGAAAGCAGCGGCAGCCCGGCAAGCGCAGGTACACGGCCCAGAAGCTGGCGTCGGTTCAGCATCAACCTCCTCAATAGCTCACAAAAAGAGGATCCCGCAACATCGCAGTCAGGACGGCCTGCCAAGCGGCCTGCTCCCCCTCCACCTCAAAAACCCGCCCATAGAGGCTGCGGATCGCGGCCTGCCAGTCGGCATCGGGGCGCTGCCCGTACAGGCGCCAGTGCAGACGATCCAGCTCAGCGGCAAAGGCGGGATCGGTAGACGCGGTTCCCGGGGGGATCTCCAGAAAACGATTGTCACCGGCCGCATAGTGCGCCGGCACGGCCGTCGCCACCGCGGCCTCGGCGAGGCGCTGCGTCACCAACACCCAGGTGGCACCGGGGGTGGCCTGGGGCCGGGTCACATAGGCACCGTCCACCCCTCCCCCGAGGATCCGGAAGCCCCAGGTGTCGTTGTCCAGCTGTGGAAAACCCTCTTCCACCCAGACAAAGCCGGTCAGATCTTCGATACTGCTGCTCAGGAGCGGCGCGCCCAACAAGCGCTCGGTGGCCTCGGCCTCCTGCTGGGCCGTGCTGGCTTCCGCACTGAGGCTCCCGGCACGGTACACCGCGGTCTCGGTGATTGCCTTCAAAAGTGGCTTGATTTTTTGTTCCCCGGACAAAAATTCCTGGCGCAGTGCTTCTACCCGGTCCACATCGCCGACCTGCACGTCCCGCCGCCACAGGAGCGCCGCAAAACTCTCGGCGGCGCAGCGGGAAAAGCGGGGATCCTCGGCGATGGTGGCCCCCAGCTCCTCCAGGCCACTGACCGGCTTGCCGAACCAGGCGGGCTCCGCATTCGCCAGCCACCCGGAGAGCTGCTCCCGCTCGGGATGGTAGTGGTCCATCTCCTGGGTGGCGTGCTCCCCCGCGGGCCAGAAGCCGAAGAGGGCCGCCGCGATGGGATCCATGGAGGAGTGGCATCCCTGACAATAAGGATTACTGTGGATGGCCTCGGTGATGCCGCGACTGTCCTCCAAGGCCAGATCGCTGGAAAAAGCCACCGGCCGCGCGAGGTAGTCCTCGCAGATGAGCAGGCGGGTGATCGCCGCTGCACGCGCCCGGTTCAGGTTGGAGTGGGTAGTGTAGTAGCGCCACCACAGGCCGTTGGTGGCCAGCACCCCGGCCGCGGGGCGCCCGTCGGCGTAGCGGGAGACCAGCCAGCCCTCCCCTTCCGGGCGTTCGATGGGCCAGATCGAGGCCAACAGGGGGTTGGCCATGGTCCAGTCCGCCCGCACCACCTCCCCCCAGGGCTGATCGGTGGCAATCACATGCGCAAGCAGACGCAGCGGCTCCTCACCGACCGAACTTTCAAAGGCATACTCCTGCAAATCATCGCCCGCAAGCTCCCGATATTCCCAGTAGAACATCAGAAACTCGTCCACCTTCGTGTGCCATCGCTCCGAAAGCAGGCTGACCATCCGCGGCTCCAGGCGGGGATCCTCCAGCCACTGGTCCACCAGCCCATCCAGGGCCAGCGGATCGGCCTCCACTGCATCCAGCTCGGCGACGCTGGGCAATACACCGCGAAGATCCAGGCTGATCCGTCTTGCCATGCGCGGGGCAGCGAGTGGCACCAGGGGTGCATCCTCATCCGCTCGCAACGCCGTTTGGAAGGGCGCCGGTGCTGGTTCCTTTTCCACCGCACAGGCCAGGAACATCAGCAGCATCATGCTCCCTCCAAGCGCTGGCGCATCGTCTCCAGCACCTCCGCGTCGATCAGGCAGGCCCCGTCGTCCACCGGCGCCCCGCCCTCAAAACTCAGCGGTCCACAGCCCGCTTTTTCTACCGTCCAGCTCCACCAACCCCCTCCCCCATCGCGGACCCGCAGCTCTCCGCCCAATACGCCCCCCTCCAGCCGAAGGGCTTCAAAATCCACCGCATCCTCCCCGATCCCAAAGGCACCCTGGATCAGAAAATTGTCCCCCTTGGCCGTATATTCCAGGTAGCTGCTGCTTTGCACCTGCATCCAGCCACCGCCGGGAGGGTAGCCCCAGGTGCCATGGACAAACCAGGTCTGCTCGCCACCCTGGGAGAAGCGGGCCAGATCACCGGCGCCCACCCAGCTATAGCCCTGTGGATCGACCGCAAAAAAGTCCCCCACAAAGATGAATTGTTCCGGATCCATCTCAGAGAGCACGGTGATCCCCGACCAGTACCAGCCCTCCCGCGACATACAGCCAAAATAGGCTTCGATATTGTAGCCTTGGCGTCCGGGACACTCCTGGCTCTGGCTGTCGATCAGCCGCCGGAAGGCGGCCACCGGCCCCAGGGGCTCCGGCAGGCCATTGGCAAGCAGGCGGTCCACAGAAGCCTGCACCTCCGCCGCATTCCAGTCGGCCACCATCGGCTTGCAACAATCCACGTCCGCCGCGGTGTCGTCCGCGGACGTGGACGGAGGGGGCGCAGTGCAGGCCCACAGGAAGAGCATCTTTTTGCTATAGCATGGCGGGTGGGTACTTTTCCAGTCAAGCTGAGGAGGGAGTACCGTGATGTTCTGGATGGTCGCCTGTCAGCCGGTAGAGGACAACAAGCCGGTCGAGTCCCGCCCCGCTGAGTCCTCGCCCACCGATCCGGTAGCGCTCGAAAACTTCCGGCCTCAAACCGTCATCCTGGTCAACGCCGACACGCTGCGCGCCGATCGGCTGCCCGCCTATGGCGGCCCCCGGGACACCATGCCCCTGTTCGACGCCCGTGCCGGTGGCCAGATCCGTGCCTCTGCCTGGGCGACAAGTGGTTGGACGCCCACTTCTGTCCCCTCCCTCTTGACAAGTCAAGAGATTCATGGGCACGGGGTGATCGGGGTAGATGGGCTGGAGTACCAGCAGGTGCAGGGGCAGATGCTCCAGGAATGGCTGGGTGAAAATAACTTTCGTACCGCCTTTTTTAACGGAAACCAGGTGCTGCCCTCCACTTCGGTGATCGAGGGCTGGGGGGAGTACACGCTGGTGGACGATCTCTGGTCCTCCGACAAGCTGGTGGACCGGGCGCTGGCCTGGCTGGAGGATCAGGGCGCCGACGATCCGGTCTTTGTGATGCTCCAGACCATGGACAACCACCATCCCTGGCTTCCCCCCGATGAATTCCGGGGGACCTTTGTGGACGAAAGCAGCCTGCCCTTTCCCCTGGAACGGGATGCCGAGGCCCAGGTCGCGGCGATCAAAGCGGTCTATCTGGCGGGCAGTCCCCAGGAGCGTGCGGCCCTGGTGGAGGGGCTCCTGGCCGTGTACGACGAGGAGATCCTGGGCTTGGACGCCTCGATCGAGCGCCTGCTGGTGGGCCTGGAGGCACAGGGCCGGCTGCAGAACAGCCTGATCATCCTGACCGCCGACCACGGGGAGAGCCTGTATGATGCGCCCGATCAGCTTCTGCACGGGGGCACCTTACGCCAAGAGATTGTGGGAATTCCGCTGATTTTCTATAGTCCCTCCGTCGTCTCTGCGGATCTATCGCAGGCGGGATGTATCGCCAGTAGCCTGGATGTCTGGCCCACACTCGCCCCGCTGCTGGATCTCCCCACTCCTTCGGAGCTGACCGGGATCAACCTTCTAAAAGAATGCCGTACCGTCGCCCGCGCAGAGCTGTTTGAGCGCCCGCCCGGCGGGAGCTATACCCTGACCGACGTGGTGGCGGTGAGCGCCGGGGCGCGCCTGGAGCAGCTCTGTGATCGCGGCGAGCGCTACAGCTACGATCTTCAGACCGATCCCTACGGACTCCAGCCGGTGGCCGGGCTGACGCCGCAGACTCAGGATCTGGCCGCACCGCTGGACGAGGCCATCGACGCGGTGCTGAGCCGGTGGCCAGAGCAGCGTTGTCTGGGCAGGTGAGGTCGCCTCTGGCCACCGCCTGTTGTACAATCCCCCCATGATGCTCCTGCTCTGCAGCCTGTCCTTCGCCGGTACCGGTCCCGACGTCCCACCCCCTTTCCGACTCCAGCAGTGGGAAACAGAGTTGCATGGCGACGAGCCCGGCACCCGCGTGGGCATGATCGTCCAGATCGATGGCCCGCGACCGGTAGAGATCGAGGTATGGAACGGCAAAAACTGGCTTCCGGCGCGGCAGACTTTTCGGGTGGAGAACACGGTGGTCATGGTGGTGGACCTGGGCCGCACCGTGGAGACGGTGCAATTCCGCAGTCCGGATCGGATGCACATTCGTGCGGTAGACTGGGATCTCCTGGTTCCCGTGCGCGAAGCACATGGTCTTCCCCCTCCAACTCCCGGTGTTCTTCCGTCCGAATTATCTAGGATCGGTGTCACCTCGCGGTCCAGCTGGGGCGCAAGAAGCACCACCTGTACCAGTACCGAAGACACCTGGTACCGGATGGCCATCCACCACACCGCGGGCAGCCAGACCTATGGTGGCAGTGTGCAGGGCGCCGTCCAGGCGCTGCAGGCCTATGCCATGGACTCGGGAGAATACTGCGATATTCCCTATCAATTCCTGGTCGGCTACGACGGCTCCTTGTGGGAGGGCCGCCCCTACGACTACTACAGCGGGGCCACCGGCGGCGGCAACAACGACGGCAACATCGCGATCAGCTTCCTGGGCTGCTACCACCCCACCGACTGCTCCACCTCCCATCCGGTCACCGAAGAGATGATGGACAGCGGCCAGCTCCTGGTCCAAACCCTTGTGGGAATGCACGGAATCCCCAGTGATAGCGACAGCATCCGGGGGCACCGCGATTGGCCTGGCAATGCGACGGCCTGCCCCGGCGAGTGGCTCTATGCGCGGCTGGACGAGCTGCGGGAGCCGCTGGGCCCCCGCTACGGCGCCGAATGGCTGAGCAGCGACTTTCCAGACCCCATCGAAATGGAGGAAGGGGGCGAACTCTCTGGCACCATCACCCTCAAAAACATCGGCAGCGAAGTGTGGAGCCCCGGCTCCACCAACCTGGGGACCGTCCCCCGCGATCAGGCCTCCGCCCTGGCCGGCGCGGACTGGCTTTCCCCCACCCGTGCCGCTACGGTAAGTCAGACTACAGAACCGGGCGGTACGGGTAGCTTTTCCTTCAGCATCAAAGCGACGCAGGTCGGTACCTTTGACCAGGCTTTTGGACTGGTCCAGGAGGGCGTCACCTGGTTCGCCGACGACGGCGGCCCCGCCGACGGCAGCATCCGCCTGAGGGGCGAGATCTTGGCACTGCCGACGGAGAGTGAGCCTGGGGGCGACAGCAACGAAGCCGAAAACGGCGAGGGAACCGGTCCACTGAGCTGGAACGCCACCCCAATGGAAGAGCTGGGAGGATGTGGCTGCAGCACCTCCACGCCCGGCGGGCGCAGCGGTATTTTTATTGTTCTGGGGATGTTTTTTGTGGAGAGG
>CAITDR010000406.1 GCA_903891165.1 uncultured Pseudomonadota bacterium | reverse complement strand
GATAGAGGGAGGCAGAGAAAACAGGTTAGAGAGGCGCATGCTCCTGATCCTGCTCCTGGCCTGCTCCCCCTCCCCCGTCCCCGAAATTCCCGCCGAAACAGAGCCTTCCGACAGCACTCTCCTGGAATCGGTTGTTGAAGAAAGCGCTCCCGAGGAGGACAGCCAGCCCACCGACAGCCGCCCCGCACTGGTGGTGGCCCTGAGCGCCGGAGCGGAGGCCGTCCCCGACGCGCTCCAGCGGGTGGCCCTTGAAGGTGGCTGGCCGATGGAGATAGAAGAAGGCCGCTATCTGGTGGTTGTCGAGCGGCAGGAAGGCATCGTCCCCAGGCTGGGCGGGAGCCACTCCGACTGGGTGCCCCAGGACATGAACGAGGAGGCCACCTTTTTCTGGGCGGTGATCGAGAGATCTTCTCCCATCGGCGCCATGTACAAATTGGAGGCCGACGGGCAGTGGTGGGCCGATCCCTGGGCCCGGGCGCACAATTTTGACACAAACGGGGAGCTTTCCTACGTGCGGGGGCCCGGCGCCCACCTGGAGCGCTGGCCCGGTGTGACCGACGGCGTGTTGCCCGCACGGACGTTGCGGGTGTGGGTGCCCCTGGAAGTCCCGACCCACCAGCTCTATCTGCAGGATGGGCAGAACCTTTTTGACCCCAACGCCCCCTTCGGCGGCTGGAAGCTGCAGGAGAGCTTGGGCCCCGCCACCATGGCGATTGGCATCGACTGTATCCCCGATCAACGTCGCGACGAGTACGGGCATGTGCAAGACACCGCCTACGGAAATATAGAGGGTGGCCGCGCCGAAGAGTACCGGATTCTGGTGATGGAAACCATCCGGCCGCTGATCGAGCAACAGTACGGGAAGGCACCGGTGGTGGGCATTATGGGCTCGTCCATGGGTGGGCTGGTCAGCTTCTACATCGGCCTGAAAAACCGGGAAGACTTTGCCTTTGTCGGCTCCCTTTCCGGTGCCTTCGACTGGGGCAGCCGGGTGGGCGACAGCACCACCCTGCGCGACCTGTACAGCGAAGCCGGCCACAATGGCATGCCGCTCTATTTGGACTCCGGTGGCAACCCCGGAAGTGGCTGCGCGGATAGCGACGGGGACGGAGAGTGGGAGGATAGCATCGAGGCCGATTTTTATTGCTCCAACCGGCAGATGGCCGACACCCTGGCCGAGCTGGGCTGGACCTGGGGAACGGATTTGTGGCACTGGTGGGAGCCCGACGCGCCCCACTCCGAGGATGCCTGGGCGGCCCGGGTCTGGCGTCCGCTGCAGGTTTTTGAGGCGATTGGGGGTTGAGGGAGAGGGCGGGTGTTTCCAATTGGAAACAGCCGGCGAGTCGAAGGCAGCCCTTTCCCGGTACCGCAGATTCCTGTAAGCTCTGCGGTAGAGGGCCGAGCATGTACAGACTTTTCTCCGGGTGGGTAGCCAAGGGCCACGTCCTTCTCCCCCTCTGGCTGCTTCTGATCGGCTGGCCACTGAAAACGGCGCGGGCAGAAGCTCCAGAAGTTCCCGTCGAAAAAGCCGGAGAAGAAGCCGCCCCACCCAAAAATTGCCCGGTACCCGACCGGGTGCGGGTGGGCGCCTATGTGAACAATATCCAGAACCTGGATCTCAAAACTCACACCTACGAATTTGATGCCTACATCTGGTTCAAGTGGTGCAGCCCGGAGATGAACCCGGCCGAGACCATGGAGTTTTTGAATCCCTCGGAGCTGTGGGGTCTGGTGGTCACACCCACCTACGAAGAACCGGAGGAATTTGAGGATGGCACCCGCTATCAGGTGGTGCGGATCCAGGGCAAATTCAACACCAAAATGCCGCTGTATGACTACCCTTTTGACCTCCAGAGCATCGGTCCCATCTTCGAGGACAACGCGCACGACAGCCGGGAGCTGGTCTACGAGCTGGACCCCGAGACAGTGGACATCAACCCGGAAATGTCCCTGCCCGGCTACCTGTTGCGGAAGCCGACGCTGAAGGTGGGCCAGGCCGCCTACCCGACCCACTTTGGCGACAATCGAAGCAAGGAAAAGCCCTCCTACGCCCGTGCTTCGCTGGTGGTTCCCCTGGCCCGACCCCTTGTGGCCCAGATGACCCTGCTCTTTGCGCCGGTGGGCTGTGTGGTGATCTGCGCGGCTCTGATGTTTTTGTTGAGACCCACGCTGGTGGAGTCCCGGATTGGCGTCGGCACCACCGCGATGTTGACCATCGTGGCGCTGCAGATGACCTACAACCAGGAGCTGCCGGATGTGGGCTACCTGATGCTGATGGACAAAATCTACCTTCTTTCTTACCTGTATGTACTGTGTGGGCTTGCAGTGGTGATGCGCACCACCCCGCATGAGGAGAGCGGGAGCCCGGACGAAAAGGCCGCACAGACCAGCCGGCAGGCCCTGGCGCTCTTCTCCACCCTCTATGCGCTGGCCTTTATCGGCCTATGTTGGAACGCGGCCAACAACAACCCCTGAGGGGGGTCGGCAAAGGGACCCGCTTGTCATGGCCGAGCCGCTGCGCTAAAACAATCGCCCTCCCCGTGCAGCCATGCCCCCCATCCTGAATATCTCCAGCTACAAGTTTATCTCTCTCGAAGATCTCCCCAGCCTCCAAACCGCCATCCGGAAGGTCTGTGTGGAGGCCGGCCTGAAGGGAACTGTTTTGTTGGCCAAAGAAGGGATCAACCTGTTTTTGGCAGGAGAGGAGGCAGCGGTACGGCAGGTCATCGAATGGCTGCGAAAAGATCCCCGCTTTGGCGACCTGCGCACCAAAGACAGTTGGTCCGAAGAGCAACCCTTCCAGAAGATGCTGGTGAAGATCAAGGGGGAGATCATCCGGATGAACCACCCCACCATCCGGCCGCAAGAGGGGCGATCTCCCAGTGTTTCCGCGCAGAAATTGCGGGAGTGGCTGGAGAGGGGGCAGGACGAGGAGGGGCGACCGATCCTGCTGCTGGACACCCGGAACCGCTTTGAAGTGGGCTATGGCACCTTTAAAGGGGCCATCGACCTGGGGATCCAGCGCTTTTCCGAGCTACCCCAAGCCATGGAGCCCCACATCGAGGAGTGGAAAGACAAGACCATTGTCAGCTTCTGCACCGGGGGAATCCGGTGTGAGAAGGTAGGGATCCTGATGCGGGAGCTGGGACTGGAGCACAGCTACCAGCTCCAGGGGGGCATCCTGCAGTATTTTGAAGAGGCGGGCGACGCGCACTACGAGGGAGGCTGCTTTGTGTTCGACGAGCGGGAAGCCATCGGAGCGGATCTGGGAAATCCCCGGTGATCAGCGGCGTTGTGCACCCCCTCCCTGAGGAGGCCCCCCTTGAGGCGGAGCTCCCCCTTGACCTCCCGGACCACTTCCTTGAGCGGGCGCCCCTGGCGTAGGTTTGGCCCCCGGGGTGGAGGGCGGTCCTCCCTGAGGCTGCTGGACCAGGTTTCCATTTTTGTCCCGAAGCTCAAAAAGGGCCCCTCCCGGCTTGCCCGGATCGACCTTTTCCAGCTTGGAGAGGCGCAGCTCCAGCTCAATCAGCGCCGCCTGAACATCCCGGGCGGCCAGGGTACTGCTGCGCGGGTC
>CAITDR010000405.1 GCA_903891165.1 uncultured Pseudomonadota bacterium | reverse complement strand
GTCGGCGCGGGGACCTGCACATCCGCCAGCCAGCCCGCGAGGCTCTCGAACTGGTCGGCTTCCAGCAGCCGCTCCGGCCTAAGTGTACGCATCACTACAAAAAGAACCGAAATCATTACCAGCGCCAGGAGCACCATCAGCTCCCGGGTGCGCCGGGCGGGAAAAACGTTTACCAACACCGTTGCGATGGTGATCCCGACATTTGCGGCGATGATCATCATCCCCGGGATCATGGTTGCTACCGAAAGATAGTAGGCCCAGCCCGCCTCTGCCACCACCCCGTAGGCCAGAAAAACCGGGCCACCAAAGAGCGTCATCATCCAGCTTGACTGCCCCACGGTATCGGCGAGGCGTGCATAGTGGAAGACCGGACGGGACACCGGCAGCCCCAGGACCAGCTCCAGATCCTCGGCCAGGTAGTAGGTGGAGAGCGCGGTGATGATGTTGGAAAAGCTCAACATCACAAACAGAAAGACCACCATCATCTGCATCAGGGTGCGGGCCAAGAGCGGCCCCACCAGCTCCTCGTTCCAGAAACGTCCGAAGAGGAAGAGCAGCAGCGCAAAAAGACCGGCCCAGAAGAGTAAGCCTACAAGGCCCAGACCGGCGTAGAGGCCGCGCTGCTCCCCGCGGGTGATGAGGTTCCGGGCGCCAGTGAAGCGGGGAGAGAGGAGAGTGCGCCAGCTCCGCCAGGGGGAGATGGCGACCCGGAGCTCAGCGTCCGCCACGATTCGGATCGTCAGAAGGGGGGGTCCAAGCTGCTGCACCTTGCTCTTTGTTGCCTCGCTCCACCGTGGCGCGTACATAGGCACGCAGGAGCGCGTTTCGCTTCGCCCCGCCCAGGAGTGTACGAAGATCCTCGTAGACCTGGGGATCACGAACCAGCAGACCCGCCGTGCCCTCGCCCTGATCGATGGCGCCGGCGATGGCGCGCAGCGACGCAACCGTCTGCTGCAAGTCGTCCACCATCTGCGCTTTCTCCGGGTCATAGAGCAGAGAGTGCGCCAGGGAGTCCTGCGTCTTCAGATCGCTGACCACCCCCTCCAGGGTGTCGGCCAAGGTGGTGAGCTGTACCAGCAGCTCGTCTCCATCATCTCCATAAATCAACGCA
The DNA here is from genome assembly GCA_903891165.1 of uncultured Pseudomonadota bacterium. GTDB lineage: Bacteria > Myxococcota_A > UBA796 > UBA796 > SXON01 > CAITDR01. The sequence goes on along the minus strand of CAITDR010000405.1, from coordinate 3,500 downwards.
TTCGCGATGCCGTCGCCCTGGCGTACTTCGGTGGTGATCGCAGCCGCGTCGCCGGTCACCTTCTCCACGTTGGCCAGGGTACGCTTCAGGCTGGCTGAAGCGGCGGGGTCATAGATGATGGTGTGAAGAAGTCCCTTTCCATCCTTGGCTTCTGCCAAAATCGCCTCGATGTGCGAAAGAGACTCGGCCAGCCGCGCCGACTGAGCGGAGGCATCGTCGCCCAGCATAAGATCCACCTTTTTGGAGATGCTCCGCGCATTTTCCACTATGGCGGTGGCCTGATCGGCGTAGGTCATAAAATCCAGGGCTTCTACGCTGGTGATCTCTTGGCCGTCTGTCAGGGGACCCTGAGTGGGCGAGCCCGAGGAGACGGTGATGTACATGTCTCCCAACAGGCCGACCGTGGAGATGGTCGCCGCTGAATCAGCGCGTATACGCTCCTGAAAGCGCTTCTGGATCGTCAGCTCGACGTAGATCGCGTGGCGACCCACCTGCTCCGGCGGCAGGTTGGCGGGTTCAGGATCGTTCTCGAACTCCACCACGGAAACCTCGCCCACGTCCACCCCGGCAACGCGTACGATGGCTCCTACTTTCAGGCCTTTCACATCCCGATACCAGGTGTGCAGGTTGTAGGTGGGTTCGAAGAGGTCGGAAGAGCCGCCAAGCAAGAAGGCAGCAAAGCCGATAAGAAAAACAAAGAAGAGGACAAAAAGTCCGACCTTCAGTTCTTGGAAGAGGTTCCGTTCCACAGCCGCAGTGTAGCGCGGGGAGGCAGAACGTGCGAATTGGTGGAGATGGGCTTTTTACGGCTGCGGTGGGCGGGGCTGGCGGTTGCGGCGGCGTTGTTGGCGCTGCATACGTCCTGGTGCTGGCGGGAGGTGGTGGACGACGCCTATATCACCTATCGCTACAGCCGGAATGCCGTGGAAGGAAATGGCTTTGTCTGGAATCCGGGCGAGTCGGTAGAAGGCATCACCAACCTGTTGTGGGGGCTTTTGCTGATCCCCTTCGCAGCGGGTGGGGAAGTGGTGATGGTCTCAAAAATTTTAGGATTGCTCGGGCTTTTTGGGAGTCTGTGGCTTTCCTGGGACTGGGGGTTACGCCAGAAATTGTCTGCGGCGGGGATGGTGGTGCTGGTCGCCCCCTTGATCCTGCTGCCCTGGGCTTCGCACAATGCCGTGCAGGGCCTGGAGACGCCCGCCGCACTCTTTGCGGTGACGTTGGCATGGAGTCGCTTTGAAGCCGGGGATCGCTGGCCCTGGTGGGCGGTGGGTGCGGCAGCGGCGCCCTTGTTGCGTCCCGACGCCGCCGTCGTTCCCGCGATCTTGTTGGTCGCGACCGTGTTGCGCTTCTGGAAGCTGCGTAGCTTCTCGCGTGCCGATGGGGTGGGCTGGGCCATCATCGGGGCGACTGCCGTGCTTACCCTGGCCTTCAAGCTGGGCTACTACGGAGAGGTGCTGCCCAATACCTTCTACGTGAAGAAGGCGGAGTGGCCCTACATCACCGGTTGGTCCTACCTGGGGAATTTTCTGTTCTCCCACGCAGTTCTGTTTGGGCCGGTGGTGATCGGGGGGCTGGTGCTGGCGCTGTGGCGGGCGCCGACGAAAATTCCGGCCATCGTTTTGGGGGTCTACGGGCTGGTGGTCTGTGTGTGGACCGGTGGGGACTTCTTCGCCAACTATCGCTTTGTAACTCCTGCATTACCCGCCTTAGGTGCGACCTGGGCACTGGCACTGCCGACGGGGAGCATCGCTTGGGCGGGAATGGTTGTCGTGCTGGCGGTCTGCGGGTGGCAGACGCCGATCCTACACGTGGCGGGCAGCCAGGCCTGGGGCGGCTTCGGCATTTTTGCCGGAAAGACCGACATGAAGGTGGATTTTCCACCACTCGATGACCCGGCCTGGGCGAAGGGCTGGAAGACGGGAAACGGGCTTCCTCCTGGCTTTACGCTGGGACTCGTGCCCGAAGGGGTGGAGGTGGCCTACACCGACATCGGGGCGCTGGGTTTTCTGGCCAACAACCCGATTGTGGATCTGTACGGTCTGACCGATCCCCGGATTGCAAAGCAGCGCTTTAAGGAGATGGCCGAGGGCGCAAAATATGTACTCGACCGCTGCGGGGTCATCCTGATCCGCACCAATGCCCCGCAGCCCTTCATCAAGCGGGTGGAGGCCGAGGCCAAAAAAGATCCACGTTTTACGCTGGTATTGGAGCTGGAGGGGATGCGCGCCTACGCGACGAAGGAAGCCTGGGTGCAGCTTCCCCCCGAGCTGCTCGAAAAGCGGTGGGCCCAGCTGGTCAAGCGGATGCCCTGGAATTGGGCGCAGATGCGGGTGACCCTGGAATTTGCGGCGATGGGAAGCCAGGATTTGCGGGTGGAGCCGCTTCTGATCGCGATGGAAGCCGCCGGTGCCCCTCCCAAAATCCTCGCCGAGAGCCGCTGCTGGGCAGGGGGGGCATGTTCGAAGGGAAAGCTGAACTGGAACCTGGGGAAGAAGGGCCTTTGGAACTTCGTAGCCCCGAAGGGCAGCGATCCAGCGGTAAAAGCCGTCTACGAGAGCCACCTGTCGTTGTACACCGGGCAGAAAGTGGCCGCACCCAAGGAGGCAGAAGGGGGAGAGGAGGAGGAGGTCTCCGAGCCATAAAGGCGCTTCCTCCTCCCCCTTCCTGCGTGACTCTGATCAGAGTCACGTCGTAAGGCAAAAAATACACGCGGGACAGGGAAGAAGGGACAGGATAGACGCCGCCCTCTTTGGAGCTTCTATGGCCCTGCAGGCGGGAATTGTCGGTCTCCCCAACGTCGGAAAGTCCACCCTCTTCAATGCGCTGACCGCTGCGGGTGCGCAGGCCGCCAACTACCCGTTTTGCACGATCGAGCCGAACGTAGGCATCCTGATTGTGCCGGACGAACGCCTTCAGAAGCTGAACGCGGTGGTGAACAGCAAGCAGATCCTGCCTGCGACGGTAGAGGTGGTGGACATTGCCGGGCTGGTGCGAGGGGCCAGCCAGGGAGAGGGGCTGGGCAACCAGTTCCTGGGGCATATCCGGGCGGTAAACGCCATTCTTCATGTGGTACGTTGCTTTGAGAGTAACGACATCATCCATGTGGAAGGTTCGGTGAACCCGCTGAGGGACATCGAGACCATCGAGGTGGAGCTGATCCTCTCCGACATCGTGACGGCGCAAAAGCGGGTGGATCGCTGCAAGAAGAACTCGAAGAGTGGCGATAAGGAGCAGCTTTTCCACCTCGGTGTGGCTGAGCGGCTGGTAGCGCTCTTGGACGGCGGCAAACCCGCCCGCGCCGGAACTTGGACGGCCGAGGAGTGGGCGAGTATCGAGGAGGCGCAGCTGATCACTTCTAAGCCCGTGCTTTATGTATGCAACGTGGGGGAGGATGCGATTGGGGAAGAGGAGAATGCGCATGTGAAGGCTGTGCGGGCGCGCGCCGCCACCGAAGGTGCGCGGGTGGTGGTGCTCTGCACCAAGATCGAGGCCGAAGT
>CAITDR010000404.1 GCA_903891165.1 uncultured Pseudomonadota bacterium | reverse complement strand
TGGCCGCCGGCACCCGCACATCGCCGCCGCCACGCAATATCCCAAAAGCCACCCCTTGTACCCCATCAAAAAGCTGGAAGGCCCCCGCGATCGGCAGGAGCAGGACTCCGGCCGCCAACACTTTCGCTTCTGGACGGAAGAGCGAAAGGACCGCCGCCGGAAAAAAGCTGTAGAGGCAGGCGAAAAAGCTCATGATGGCCACACCCATGCCGATGGCCGTCCACGCCGCTCGCCCGATGGGGTGCCCGGCCCCCACAAGGTGCCCCACACGTGTGCCACCTGCCACGCCGATTCCAAGCGGAAACATAAATGAAATCGATGCAAGATTAATAGTAAGTGTATGCGCAGCCAGGGTGGTCTGCCCCAGCCAGCCCATCATGATCCCGGCGATCGTAAATCCCCAAACTTCCAGCCCTTGCTGGAGACCCATCGGCGCCCCCAGCCAGAACATTCGCCCCTGTGCCCGCAGCTCTCCTTGCAGATCCTCCAGGAAATTCCTTCTCTCCCACCAGTGACGCAGCTCGGCCCGACCCACCACCAGCATGATGCCCAGCATCCCCATCTCGGCCACCACCGTGGCCAGCGGCGAACCCAGGGGCCCCAGCTCCAGGCTGTGCATAAAAAAGAAGTTGCCCGCGATGTTGATGACATTCCCGAGGATCGCGGCAACCGTCACCGGGCGAAGTCGGCCCAATGACTGGAAGAAGGCGTGCAGCACCCCACCGAGCAGCGTGGCGGGAATGCCCATCGCCAACACCATACACCAGCGCCCAGCCAGCGGAAGGGCAGCTTCCGGCTGCTCAAAGGCCCGTAGGGCGGGCTCAGCCAGAGCCAGAAAGCCCATCACCGGCAGCGAGAGGATCAACGCCCCAACCGCACCACGTACCAGCCATCTACCAACTTCTCCCTCTTCTTTGGCCCCATAGGCCTGCGAAACCAGTGGATCCAGTGAGCGCTGTACCCCGCGCGCCGCAAACACGATGGCCCAACACCACAAAAGTGCCAGGGAGCTGGCCGCCAGGGCCTCCTCTCCGAAGGGACTCACCATCATGGTGTCCACCACATTCATCAACTGGTAGCTCAAAAAAGAGAGCACCACTGGCACGGCGATGCGGAGCTGGCGCCGCAGCTCTTCTCCCACCGACGCCGAGGGCGCAGTTTCTTCTTGTTGATGTTGTGATTCCATAAATACAATAATCCGGCAATGTGCAGGGGAAGGTGGCTGACGGCCTCTATCTCTCTGCGGCAAAGCTGCCACTCCCGCATACGGCGCGACTGCGCTACGCTACGCCATGCTGCTTTTTCTTGCCTGTGTCACCCCGGACCCTGAGCCCGCCTCCGACCCCGTCGATGTGGACCCCTTCATCGCGACCGGCGGACCCGGCTTCCGGGTGGGAAGCTCCACGCCCGCCGCAACGGTCCCCTTTGGCATGGTGAAGGTGGGACCAGACACCCGCGACAACAGCGGGGCCCTCTCCGCCTACCACTGCTCCGGCTACTACTACGAAGATAACACTATTGTCGGCTTTTCACATCTGCATATGCACGGCACCGGGGTGCCCGGCTATGGACAGTTGTTGGTGATGCCGGTGGAACAACTTCCAAACGGCACGATTGCGCCGGATGACTATGCAACCACCTTCAGCCACGCCCACGAAGCAGCAGGACCGGGCTGGTACACGGTTACTCTGGATAACGGGATCGAAGCCGAACTTTCGGCCACCCGCCACGCCGCCCATCATCGCTATACCTGGCCGCAGAGCGGTGGGGCGCTGATCCTGGACCTTGCCTGGAATCTGTTTGGGAGCCCGGTTGCGGGTGAGCTGCACATGGACCCGGAGAGCGGCGCCGTCTGGGGCTATACCTGGATGGCCGGTCCCTTTGTGGGCAACGGTTTTCCGCTCTACTTTTATGGGGTGGTCGATGGCGGATTTTCCCGCTTCGGGAGCTGGGCCGATAGCGAGCCGGTCGAGGGGCAGACCGACGCCAGCGGCGTCGCCGTCGGGGGTTGGATCGCACCGAAAGACACCGAGGCCGAGCTGCGGATGGCCATCTCCATGGTCAGTTGGGAGAAGGCGAAGGAGAACCTGGAGGTAGAGCTGCCCGTACAGAGCTGGGAGCAGACGGTGGACGAGGCGGAAGGGGCCTGGGCGCCCATGCTCTCCCGTGTGCGCACCTGGGGAGCGACCGAAGAACAAGGCAAAATTTTCTCGACCGCCCTCTACCATGTCTTGCAGATGCCGACCGAGTTTGGCGACGCCGATGGAGAATACCGGGGCTTCGACGGTCAGGTCCACCCGGCCTGGGATTTTATATATCATTCCGATATGTCTCTATGGGATACATATCGGACCGCACATCCCTACTACAACCTGGTCTACCCCGAGAAGGGCAGGGACTTTGCCGTTTCTCTTCTGAAAATGTCCGAGCAGGGAGGCGCCTTTCCGCGCTGGCCGGTGGCCCATACCGAGGGGGGCTCGATGCTGGGCGCACCGGCCGACATCGTCCTGGCGGACACCTGGGTGAAGGGCATCCGGGGTTGGGGCATGGAGGAGGCCTGGCCGCGTTTGGTGGACCAGGCCAGGGGCGTCGGCTCCTATCCCTACAATGCTAGGCCAGATCCCAGCTTGATTCAGACCTATGGCTACTATCCCTACGAGCTGGTGGGCACCTCGGTGAGCTGGCTGCAGGAATTGGACTGGGCCGATGCCTCCCTTGCCAACCTGGCGACTTCTTTGGGAGAGGAGGAAGAAGCAGCTTTCTTCTACAATCGTTCGCTGTCCTACAAAAATCTCTATGATCCGGAGGTGGGTTTTTTCCATGCCCGCTCCATGGATGGCAGCTTCAAGGATAACTTTTCCGAATTCAGCTGGTTGGATGAATATTCGGAGGGCAATGCCTGGCAGTACCTCTGGCTGGCCCCCCAGGATCCCGTCGGCTTGGCAGAGTTGATGGGTGGCGAGGAAATTGCAAAAGAACGACTGGAATTCTTTATGCAGGGCCTGGTGGACGAGGGAATCCTGGCCTTCCCTCAGACCTACTACTGGCATGGCAACGAGCCCGACATCCACGCGCCCTTCCTGTTTGCCCTCTGGGGGGATGCGGACAGTAGCCTGCGTTGGTCCAGGTGGATCGAAGAAAACCTGTACCATGCCGCTCCCGACGGTCTGGCTGGAAATGACGACGGGGGGACCATGTCCGCCTGGTACCTCTTTTCGACCATGGGCCTGTACCCGATCGCCGGCTCCGATCTCTACGTCGTGACCGCACCCCTCTTCGAAAAGGTGGAATTTGATCTGGGTGGCGGAGTGTTCACGGTGGCCCGGGTGGGGGAGGGGACCCATATTGTTGCCCAGCGCCTGGATGGAGTCTTACTGGATAAACCTCTACTTCGGCACAGCCAACTGCGGCCCGGCGGCATCCTTGAGGTGGAGCTACGGTAGCGCCCTCGCAGATCGGTTATAGGGGGACTGGAGCAGCTATGCCCTGGAAGGATGAACAGAACCCCAAAGAGGCTCTCCCCAAAGAGGGGCCTCCATCGGTGCCCCCAGAGCCGGTGGTGGTTTCAGATGCCGCCGCCCCCCCCCCGACGCTGGACCGGCGTGGGCGGGGACCGCTTTTCCGTCCCCCCCAGGCCACCGCCCCCTTCCCTGCGGTGATCCAGGAAGAACCCGACCAAACACCGACTTTTCCGCCTTCACCCTGGGTAGACGACGAACGTACACCCGCCGCACATATCGACCCCCGCCGCATCCCCAGCCTCCCTTTTGGGACCCCGCCGGTCGAGGAGCCGGCCACCCCACTGTCCCTGCAGGCTATACCGGAGACCCTGAAACCTGCCGCCTTGGATGTCCCTGATCTGTACGAGGACTCGACCCCCTGGGTGGATGACGAGGACGACGGTCCCCCCAACGCCACTTCGGTACCCATCGAGGCGCTCCGCCCGCCCACATCTCCCATGATCAACCTCGCTTTCCCGAAGGCCATGCCCGAGGTAGAGTCTGAAGAGGCGGTGATCCTGGGCGACGAGCCGGACGAAGCGCACACTCCTGCACCGAAAAAACGCCCGGTGATCCCCGTGACGCGCCGGGTGAGCCGCCCGGTGTTCACACCCACCTTGAGCCCCGCGCCACCCCCCGCTCCCCCTCCGGAACCTGCACCCGAACCGACCCCCGAACCGGAAACCACACCGGGCGGCCTTTTTGCGGGGATGGGCGCGGTGATGTTGTTCCTGGGCGGAATGACCGGCGTGGTGTTGCTGGGCCTGTGGCTGCTGAGTCAGCCCCGTGGTCAGGGGGCAACCGCCGAGGAAGAAACAAAAGAAGCGCCGGTGGATCCCACACAATTTGCGGACACCCCGGCTCCCGCACCCGCGCCGACACCCGCTCCAGCACCCGTACCTGCTCCGGTCCCGGCACCAGAACCTGCTCCCGTCCCGGCACCTACGCCCGCACCCGCGCCGGTTCCCGCACCGGCACCCGTTCCAGCGCCGGTTCCGGCCCCCGCACCCGTTCCAGCGCCCGCACCGGCACCGATCCCGGCACCTGTCCCCGCACCCGCTGGCCCCTCCATTGTGGTGCCACGCGGCTACAAGGTCTACCCGGAAGGCTCCGACAACCCGGTGCGCGGTGTTCTTGCCGTGGGCAAGTACGATATTGTGGATGGCGCAGGAAACACCGTACAAACGGTGAAGATCGCCAAGGCAGGAAACCGCTTTGTCTGTACCGAGAGCGGCGGCAGACTCGCCTGCGAGTTTATGGCGAAGTAAGCCGCTTTCGCAGGATCACCGGCAACATGGTGCGCCAAGTGGGCCAGTCGTGGTCCACATCTTCCCCCCAGAGATCCACATAGTTGGGGATGGCCTTGGCACCCAGAAGCTGCCCCAGACGCACACTCTCCGCCGGCGCCTCCCAGCGCCCGCGTCCACTGGCGATGTAGAAGAAGCCACGTCGCAACCAGGAAAGCTTCTCACCCTCGGGAAGATGGGGAAGAAACTGGAAGGGCTGGTGGTAGTAGTACAGCTCGCTCCGATGCCCTTCCATCCAGCGGTCGAAGTCGTAGGTGCCGCTCATGCCGATGGAGAGCCAGAAGAGATCCGGATGACGCAGGTGGATGTTGACCGCATTGTAGGCACCTAAAGAGGCACCAGCGGCGATGATACGCAGCTGCGGATCGCCGCCTTCGTGGCGGATAAAAGGCACCAACTCCTCGGCCACGTAGGCGTCAAAGCGGTCCTGCATCCAGGTCTTATGGGCCGGGTGGGCACCCTGGGCCAGCCAGCCTTCCCCAGAGATACTGCCGCAGCAGTAGATACGGACCTGCCCCTCGTGGATCAGCTCGGCCACCGAGTCGATCAGCTCCATGCGCTCG
>CAITDR010000403.1 GCA_903891165.1 uncultured Pseudomonadota bacterium | reverse complement strand
GCTGCTGCCCAGGGCGGGTGCGCTGTCCATCACCACCTCGTTGTGGGCGCTCTCCCAATGCCAGTCACTCCAGGGACTGCCGCCTACCACCACGGTAATGCTGCTGGGAACGGGCAGCTGGTCCAGTGGGTAGGCGACCGGCTGCTGTGCGTTGGGCAGCTCGCCAAGCCGCTGAAAAGCGGCCTCCCAATCCAGCGAACAGGCGTCCTCCAGCGTGCCCCCGGTCTGGCCCACCAGCTCTTCCCAAGCAGGGATGGAGCCACAACTTTGTGGAAGCAGGCCGGAAATCCGTAGTCCCTCCGGTGCGAGCAGATCCAGTTGTGCGAGCAGATCCGCCGCCGGCTCTTCTCCGGGCCCGTCGGCTACCAGCAGGATCTCCAGGGTGGCGTCCGCCCTGCGAAAACCCTCCAAACAACCGCCGCTTCCCGTCTCTCCAAGCGCCAGAAGGGCGAGGTCCGGGAGCCGGCTATCCCAGGGACCCGCAGCTTGCCGAAAAGCCCGATTTATCACCGCACTTCCCTGCAGCGCGGTATCGCTGCGGGTCGCGTAGGCGGGGCTGCCGACGGGGCAGGGGGAGCTACCGGACAGCGCGGTGAGCTGGTAGTCCACGTTGTCGGTACGGAGTTGATCCAGGTAGAAGGCGGAAGCATCGGGACCCTGGGCGGAGGCTCCTTCGCTCAACACGAGGATGTCCGTGCGCTCGGTGGGGTAGTAGCGAAAGCTCTCCTGGATGCGGCTTCCCTCAAATCCCAGGCCTTCGATGGTGGTGGAAGAGGAGGGGTTTTGGGGGTCGTTGCTCTCGATCTGAAGGGTTGCCGTTCGTGTACCTGTACGTTCGGGCAAGAAAAAAAGGTCAATGGTGCCGGTGGCACCGGGCCCCACCTCCGCCGGAAAGCCGGTGACCTCCAGCTCTGTGGACAGGGTGCGCACCGCGGAAAGCTGGAGTTTTTCCCTTCCCTTATTGCGGATCTCCACGATCCCCGGGCTTGCGCAGCCGACCACGGTGGCCTCGACGGCGGCCTGCCCAGCCTCCAGCACAGGTGCCAAACCATCCGCCTCCAACCGAAGGATCTGCTCCCCGGGCTGCACCAGGAGCTCAGCCACGAAGCGGCGATCGGCATCGGGCAGGAACAACACGGGAAGCTCCTGCTCCTCCCCGGGCCCCAGCTCAATCACGGCGGCCGCCTCGACTTGGAAGCCAGGATCCCCCAATGGCTCGTTGTGGCCAGTGACTTTTATTCTGGACTTCCCCAGGTTGTAGAGGGTAAAGCTTCGCTCTACCGGAACCCCTCGGCTGCTGGACACCTGCCCGAAGTCCACCAGCGCCGGGGACAATTCCAGGCGCAGCTCTACGGCGCCGGAGTCGTCTCCACCGTTGTTCCAGGGCCCCAGGGGACTGCACGCCAGCAACCACCACATGGCAAGGGTCTAACCTGCGTTCACCGAGTGCGGGTCCGGCTGAGTCCGGCGCCCAGTCCGGCACCCCAGGTGGGTCGCAAGGCGCCAGCGTAGGGCTCCGCCCCCGCCCAGCCGTCCAGTCTGGCCTCCAGGGCAAGCTGCCGGCCCAGGGGTACGGTGAAGCCGGCGGAGAGGCCACCACTTCCGCCAAAACCGGCCTGGCGTTCGCCTGCGCCGTCGGTGCGCCAAGGAATCCGGAGGTCCAGACTGGGTCCCAGCCACAGTCCCTGCGCGGAATATGCGCCCGTAAAGCCTACAAAACCGTAGCCGCCATACACCGGTTGTGGGCTGTCGGAGACCATTCCCTGCCCCGCGGAAAAGCCGCCGTGCAGATCGGGGCGGAAGGCCGCCGACGTCGCGAAGGGGCGTGCCCACACCAACTGGACCCCTCCCTGAAAACTGGGGATCCAGCTGCTTCCTCCCGACCACATGCCGGTGCCCATCACCGCCAGCGATGGTGCCCGGCCCTCGATCAGCGCTTCGATAGGCACTGTAGTCCCTGCTACAAAATGGATGCGGTCACGGTAGAGGGTGCGTCCTTCTGCACTCTGTACCTCAATTTTCTGATAGCCGGGTTCAATGGCGTAGAGGCCGGGAAAGGCCCCCCGTGAGCTGCCGTTCACCAGCAGAATGGCACGGTTCAGGAGCAGGTCACAGGCGGAGAGCAGGGCCTGCTCGGCGGCAGAGCGGTCGCTGGGCTTGCCGGAAAGAAAGATCTCTTCGCGGCCAACGATACGGTATTCAGCACGGGGAACCTGGATCCCACCGGTGAAGGCGATGGTGTGATCGCGTGCGTACTGGTGCGCCTCAGCGATGTCCACCAACCGGTCGCCGTTGAGGTCGGCGTCATCCGAGCCGCTGCCCATGGCTTCAATCAGGTAGTGGGTGTAGACTCCGTTCTCCAGCCGGGGATCCTCCATTGCGGGCTGATGATATTCAGCAGCATAGAGGCGGGCTTCTGACTCGGAGACCTCCTGCACCGAGCGGGGTGCGGGGGCCTCCCCTCGGAAGCCACGCAGCAGACTCTCGGTGGAGCTGCTCAGCGAAGATTTGGAGCCGCTCCGCCCATTGTGGCAGGTATCCATGATCAGCACACGACGGCGGGCGGGCAGTTGGGAGACCCAGGCTTCCAGATCCTCTACTGCAATACCGGTGCGCTCAGGCTCCTCCAGCAGACCATCGGAAGGCAGAAACCATAGACGGCTGCCTTCTGGCGTCAGCGTGAGGGTTCCATGTCCAGAAAAATAGAGAAGAAAGGTGTCTTCCCGGCCAAGATCGCCCACCGCGATGTCCAAGGTTCGCTGCAGGGCATCTCGGGTGGTCATGCCCTCCTGGTCCACCACAAAGACGCGGTCGAAGTCACCGAGGTCGGGGCTGGACAGGGCCGCCGCGAGATCTCTCGCGTCTTTTCCGGCGTAGCGCAGGTCCTGTAAAAGTGGATCTTCGTAGTCTCCAATACCAACCAGAACCGCGATACGGCGGGGCTTGAAGGCGGCGGAGTCGGGCTCTACGGCAACAACCCCTGCGAGGGCGACGGAGATCAGCCCGATCATGGCAGTACCCCTCCCACGGGAACCTGCACTTCCTGGCCTCCGGCCTGAAGCCGGAAGACCGTTGGGCCTTCTCCCGCCTCCAGGGTATAGCCCACCGGGAGGACTTTTTCGCCCGGTTCAAGGTGGCCCTGGTGGATCAGGAGATCCTGCCGGTACAAGCGGTAGTCCACGGGCTGATCGACGGAAACGCGGAAAATGAGCGTACTTCCTACCGGAAGGGACTCGCCGGTGTGTAGCCTCCGCCCCAGTTCCCGCACTGCCAGCTCCAGTCCCAGCACCGGTACGTCCTCTCCCACACCCCTTGCCACCATCTCGTTGGGGTCACCGACCTCGGGAACAGAGGGTTGCAGGCTAAAAATAAGGCCCGCGGCCATCGCCGCCGCGCCCACACCGACGGGCCAGACCCAACGCCGGGGACTTGGACGTGGCTCGGAGGCACGCAACGATCGGTAGGCGCCCAACACCTGTCGTTCCAGAGCTTCCCCAGGTTCAAGGACAGGGAGCTCCTTGCGAAACAGCAGATCCAGCTCAGCATCCGTCATGAGTACTCCAACAGCTCGCGCAGGCGGCTGCGGGCGCGGGAGAGGCGTGCCCGCGCGTTGTCGGGCTCGATGGACAGGGCCAGGGCCAGCTCGTGGTGGTCCAGACCCTCCAAGGCTCCAAGAAGGAAGGCATCGCGGAGGTTTTCGGGGAGCTGGGAAAGGGCACGTTCCAGGGCCATTTTGGAAAGGGGATCCGCGTGTGGGACCGAAGCAACGAGGCTGTCGGAGAGAAGCTCGGGGCGGCGTTGTTGGGCGCGGCCCTTGTCGCGGATGAGGTTGGTGGCGATACGAAAAAGCCAGGCGCGAAAGCTGCTTTGCCCAGGCTTCCAGCTGGCCCGGAAGCGGTGGACATTGAGGAAGCTGTCCTGGAATAGCTCATCCGCCACCTCTCCCCGCTGGACCATCCGCCGGATGTAGCCGTACAGAGGCAGGCGATAGCGGGAGAAGAGCGCGGCAAATGCCTCCTCCTCTCCTGCCTGCACCTGCTCCATCAAGACTTCATCCGTCTGCTGGTCGTTCTCCGAAGCCACTGCTCCCTACTACGCTGCGGCTGCGAACCATGTGACAAGGTCCACGATCAGCGCGATGAAGCCGATGGCGCCGAGCAGCACCGAAACCAGCATCCGCCGGGGCCAGAGCGCCACGGCCAGACTGCCCAGACCGGTGAGCGCGGCCAGGAGCGGGAAGAGGGCGCCCCATGTTCTGTACGGGGTCTCAAAGCTGGCCAAGGGAACTTCGACGACACGGGACACGTCGGTGTAGGGCTTGGTCTCCTCCCGGATCACCCCATGGGGCTCCACCACCATGCTGACACCGGTATAGGCAACACGCAACATCGGGCGTCCGAGTGTGGTCGCATAGGCGACGGACAACATCGCATGTTGGTGGGGAGCAGCGGTGTCACCAAACCAGCCGTCGTTGGTGATATTGACAAAAATATCGGTGTCCATGAGCTTGCGCATGGCCCGCTCCAGGATGGCCTCGTAGCAGATCGGCGTGGTGAAGCGGAAGGGAACGGGGCCTTCGGTGGTCATCCGGTCAGCGGTGAAGACATGGGGCTCGGTGCCCGCTCGAAAATTGCCGGGGCCGCGAATATAGCCACGAAGGTAGCTGATCGGCCAGGGCAGGTACTCGCCAAAGGGCAGGGGCACCATCTTGTCGTAGCGCCCGGTGACCTCCCCCTGTCGGTTGAAGAGGTAGCAGGAATTGTGGGCGATGTAGTCGTTCTGTCCGGTGGGGTCCTCCTCCATGGTGCCGCCGCCCACCAGAAAGTTGAAGTTCCCCTCCACGGTGAGTTTTTTAAGGACTGCCGCCACCTTTTCTTCGGTGGGGTTGTAGGGCATCGAACCTTCTGGCCAGACGACGAGGTCCACCGGCTGCCCAAGGACGGGCCGGGTGATGTCAATCCAGGAGCGGAAGGCGGTGGTGCCACGGCGCTCGGCCATCCGCTCGACCATGGTGATTTTCTGCTGGAGGATCGAGGCTTTCAGGCGAGGTGCGGTCGCAAGGACATCCTCCACCATCTGGAAGCGCCATACGCCAAAGCCCAGCGTCGCAGCCATCAAAAGACCAACCACGGCCACCTGGGGGAGGGGCCGCCGCTCCAGGGCGGGGAAGCCGGACAAATGAGAAGGTACGAGGGAAGCCAGCGCGGCATTCACCGCGATGATCAGGTAGCTGATGCCATAGGCCCCAAAGATACTGGCCAATTGCCAAATCCACGGGGTTCGATACTGCCCCACCCCCTGGTAGTAGGGGAAGAGCGACGGCCACAGGTACTCCACCGCCACCCATACGGTAGGAAAAAGCAGGATCCACCCGTGTCCGTAGCGATTTCGGAGCGGGTGGACGGCCATCGCCAAGAGCCCATATGGCAGGCCCCAGACCAGCGCAAAGAGCAGCACCACCAGCGAGGCGGCGGCCAACGGGATGTTGGAGAAGAGGTCGATGGTCTGCGCCAGCCAGAAGAACAGGCAGAACACACCGCTGACACCGGTGATATAGCCCAGCTTGAAGTTCAGCTTTGTGTCATCAGGCACCAGTGCGCACAACAGCGGCACAAAGGCGAACCAGTGCAGGAATGCCAGGCCGCTGGGCGGCGACACAAAACTGAGCACCACACCGGAGAAAAGCGCAGCCAGTACGCGCGGAAGACCCTGGCGAGAGAGGAGCTTCATCCTTGTGAAACCACCGTCCAGTCAGGTGCACGTTTTTCGAGAAAAGCGCTGATTCCCTCGCGGGCTTCCCCCGAGATCAGGGCCATCACCCCAGCACGGGTCTCCAGCGACAGCGCCTCCGCGATTCCCATGTCGGGTGCCACTCGGACGACGTTCAAGGCCAATTGTACGGCGGTGGGGGCATTCTTGGCCACCTCCAGCGCGGCCGCCTGAGCCTGGTTGAAGGCCTCTCCTGGCTCAGCGAGGCGCTCCACAAAACCGAGGCGAAAGGCCTCTTCTCCGTTGACCTTTCTTCCGGTGGTGATCAGGTCGGCCGCACGGCCGGGCCCCACCAGCCGGGTCAGGCGCACGCAGCCGCCCAGGTCGGGGATCATGCCGGTACGCACCTCAGTCAGGCCGATCGTGGCGTTCTTCGCGGCGATCCGCACATCGCAGGCCAGCGCCACCTCCAGCCCGCCGCCGATGCAGGCCCCTTCGATGGCCGCAAAAGTGGGGCAGGGGATTTCGGTCAGGGCGGCTACGCAGTCTTTCAGCTCTTTGAGGAGCGCAAAGGCCGGATATTCTTCCCCCTCCAGGATGGAGGGAGCGATGCGGCCCACCACCGGGTTGTCGGGAGACAGATCCATACCGGAGCAGAAATGTCCAGCCGCCCCCGTCACAATCACTGCACGAGCCTGGGTACAGGAACGTGCTGCATCGCGCAGTGCATGCCAGAGGTCGATCGACAGCGCGTTACGACGCTCCGGTCGGTCGATGGTGAGGGTGGCGATGTCGTCGGCCCAGGTCAAGGTCACAGGCATTCCGTGGTCTTATCCTCTCGGGCCCAAAAAAACGACATCCCCCGGGGAGGGAGATGCCGTGTTGCCTGCGTTGGGGGGAGACGCCCAGGTTTCAATGCCTGTCGGTTTCCCCCTGTGAATCCTGGATTTCTACTAGAAATCCATCCCGCCGCCCATGCCACCCATTCCGCCCATACCACCCATGTCACCACCGCCGCCGCCACCGGGAGGACCGGCCTTCTTCTTCTCCGGCTTCTGCGAGATGACCGCCTCGGTGGTCAACAGCATGCCGGCAACAGAAGAGGCGTTCAGGAGCGCCGAACGGGCGACCTTGGTGGGGTCGATGATGCCCTTTTCGATCATGTCGCCGTAGGTCTCGGTCTGGGCGTCAAAGCCCCAGTTTCCGGTGGTCTCCAGCAGCTTGTGCACCACGATGTCACCATCCACACCGGCGTTGGTGGCGATGGCGCGGATGGGCTCGGTGATCGCGGCCTGGATGATCTCCACACCGTGGGCGTAGTCCCCGGTGAAAGACTTCCGCAGCTCGATCAGGGCGGGGATGGCGCGCAGGAAGGCGACGCCGCCGCCGGGGATGATGCCTTCTTCGGCCGCCGCACGGGTGGCGTTGAGCGCATCTTCCACGCGGGCCTTCTTCTCCTTCATCTCCACTTCGGTGGCTGCACCGACGTAGATCACCGCCACACCGCCGACCAGCTTGGCCAGACGCTCCTGGAGCTTCTCCTTGTCATAGGAGGAGGTGGTCTCGTTGATCTGCGCACGGAGCTGCTTCACACGGGCGCGCACGGCGTCCGAGCTACCTGCACCCTCGAGGATGGTGGTGAAGTCCTTGGTGATCTCAATGCGGGCAGCCTTGCCCAGATCGCTGAGCGCCAGACCATCCAGCTTGATGCCCAGGTCTTCCATGATCGCGCGGCCGCCGGTAAGGATAGCGATATCCTCCAGCATGGCCTTGCGACGATCGCCGAAGCCAGGAGCCTTGACGGCACAGATCTGCATGTTGCCACGCAGCTTGTTCACCACCAGGGTGGCCAGGGCCTCGCCGTCGATGTCCTCAGCCAGGATCACCAGGGGCTTGCCGGCTTCGTGGACCATCTCCAACACCGGGAGCAGATCCTTGGCGTTGGAAATCTTCTTTTCGTGGATGAGGAGGAAGGCATCCTCGAACACACACTCCATCCGGTCGGCATTGGTCACGAAGTAGGCCGAGAGGTAGCCCCGGTCGAACTGCATGCCCTTGACGATGTCCAGATCGGTCTTGTTGCTCTTGGCTTCTTCGACGGTGATCACACCATCTTTGCCGATCTTCGCCATCGCCTGGGCGAGGATGCTGCCCACTTCGGTGTCGCCGTTGGCGGAGATGGTTGCAACCTGGGCGATTTCCTCGTCCCGGACGGGGCGGGAGATCTCGCGGAGGCGAGCCACCACGGTTTCCACGGCCTTGTCCATGCCCTTTTTGAGGTCCATGGGGTTGGCGCCGGCGGCGACCATCTTGGCACCCGCGCGGTAGATGGCCTGGGCCAACACGGTGGCGGTGGTGGTGCCATCGCCCGCCACATCGTTGGTCTTGGAAGCAACTTCCTTGACCATCTGGGCGCCCATATTGGCGAGCTTGCCGGGAAGCTCAATTTCTTTTGCGACGGTGACGCCGTCCTTGGTGACGACGGGAGCACCGAAGCTCTTTTCGATCACCACATTGCGGCCCTTGGGGCCGAGGGTGACCTTGACGGTGTTGGCGAGGGTGTCCACGCCCTTGAGGATTTCCCCACGGGCAGACTCACGGAACTGGATGTCTTTGGCAGCCATTGTGCAGACTCATTACAAAAAGGTTTGGGGGGGATTACTCAAGTACCGCCAGGATGTCTTCTTCGCGGAGCACGATGTGCTCCACGCCATCCAGCTTGACTTCGTCGCCGGTGTACTTGCCGAAGAGCACCTTGTCGCCGACTTGTACGGAGACGGGGCGCAGGGTGCCATCATCCTGACGGCGGCCTTCACCTACGGCGACCACCTGGGCCTCCTGGGGCTTGTCCTTGGCGGCATCGGGAATGATGATTCCCCCGGCGCTCTTCGCTTCGGGGGTCAGGCGCTTGACCAGCACGCGGTCATGAAGAGGACGGAACTTCATCAGAGACTCCAACAGGGTTCATGGTTTAGAGGTCAGGAGGCGGAGCCCGTCGGGCTGCAACCTCCGGATGCGGGCAAGGGCTAGGCACCATTCGCCTCCCCGTCAACGGGTCAGGCGCAATTTCAGCGTGTGCATGTTTGCAGGCCCCCCCCTTGCCGTCGGCCATTTGGGAACCAGATCTGGGCCATGGCTCGATGCGGTCCCGGAGAGATCCGGAAAACCCGCAGGGGTACAGCTTGACGCAGGTCAGTCGGGGATTAGCATGGTGCCCGTCTGAGCGGTGTACAAGCACTTGCTCTAAATCGAGACGTTCAACCTGAAGAGAATAGTCGGTGGTCCGGCGGGGCCACCGAGTCACAACGCGGCGGGTTCCGGTCCGCCAGGAGGTTCGGATGGGCAAGATCATTGGTATCGATTTGGGAACGACCAACTCGGTCGTCGCTATCATGGAAGGGGACAGCCCCACCGTGATCATCAACGAGGAAGGCGCACGGACGACGCCTTCCGTGGTTTCCTTCACCAAGGACGGCGAGCGTCTTGTGGGCGCCACCGCACGGCGGCAGGCAATCATCAATCCCACCACGACCGTCTACTCCATCAAGCGCTTTATGGGACAGCGCTGGGAAGAGGCCCAGAAAGAGGCCCCCCGCGTACCCTACAAGCTGGCGCGCTCTTCCGACGGTCTGGCGCGGGTGGACATCAACGGCAAGGAGTTCAGCCCGCCGGAAATCTCGGCGCTGATTCTCCAGAAGCTGAAGCGTGAAGCCGAGAAGTACCTGGGTCAGCCGGTCACCGAAGCGGTGATCACCGTGCCCGCCTACTTCAACGACGGCCAGCGCCAGGCCACCAAGGATGCGGGCAAGATCGCCGGTCTGGACGTGAAGCGCATCATCAACGAGCCCACCGCAGCCGCCCTGGCCTATGGTTTCGGGAAAAAGAAGAAGGACCAGACCATTGCGGTCTACGACTTCGGCGGGGGTACCTTCGATATCTCCATCCTGGACGTGGGCGAGAACGTGGTGGAAGTACGCTCCACCAACGGCGACACCCACCTGGGTGGCGACGACATCGACAACATGCTCATGGACTGGCTCATCAAAGAGTTCAAGACCGAGACGGGCATCGACGTCGGCAAGGAAAAGAGCGTTATCCAGCGCCTGAAAGAAGCCTCGGAGAAGGCCAAGATTGAGCTGTCTGCCAGCCAGTCCACCACCATCTCCCTGCCCTTCCTCTATGGCGACGCTACTGGTCCCAAGCACCTGGAGCGCACGCTGACCCGTGCCCGCTTCGAGCAGATGATCGATCCGATTGTGGAGCGGACCATCGAACCCTGTCGCCTTGCGATGCGTGACGCCAAAGTCTCCAGCTCGGACATCCACGAGATCCTGCTGGTCGGCGGCTCCACCCGCATCCCTCTGGTCCAGGAGAAGGTCAAGAAGCTCTTCGGGAAGGAGCCCAACCGCTCCGTGAACCCCGACGAGGTGGTGGCGGTAGGCGCAGCGGTTCAGGGCGGTGTGCTCGGTGGCGACGTCACCGATATGCTTCTTCTGGACGTGACCCCGCTGTCGCTGGGTATCGAGACGCTGGGCGGCGTGATGACCGTGCTGATTCCCCGGAATACCACGATCCCCACCAGCAAGTCCGAGACCTTCTCCACGGCGGCCGATGGCCAGACCGCGGTGGACGTCAACGTCTTCCAGGGCGAGCGGCCGCTGGCAAAAGACAATCGGAAGCTCGGTGAATTCCGCCTGGGCGACATTGCCGCCGCGCCGCGCGGGGTGCCTCAGATCGAGGTCACCTTCGACCTGGATGCCAACGGTATCCTGAACGTGCGCGCCAAGGACAAATCCACCGGCAAGGAAGCCAAGATCACCGTCACTTCTTCCTCGGGTCTCTCCAAGGATGAGGTGGAGAAGCTGGTCAAGGACGCCACCGCCAACGAGGCCGAAGACAAACGTCGTCGCGCCATCATCGAAGAGCGGAACAAGCTGGACAATGCCGTCTACCAAGCCGACAAGCTGCTCCGGGAGAACAAGGACAAGCTGCCTCCCGATCAGGTGGCGGCGGTCGAATCGGCACTTTCCGATGCGAAGTCCGCCCTGGACTCCGACGACGAAAACCGGCTTCGCTCGGCCTTTGATCGCCTGATGCAGGTGACGATGAAGGCTGGAGAGGGTGTCCACGGTGGTCCCGGCGGCGGTCCCGATGCAGGGGCCGGTGGTGCGGGAGCGCCCGGCGGCTCCAAGAAGGACGGCGACGTCATCGACGCAGACTTCGAAGAGGCGTGAGCTGTAGGGCTCGGGAGGCAGGCAAATGGCGGGGCAGCGTGACTATTACGAAGTCCTGGGGGTACCCCGGGACGCGTCGGCGCCGGACATCAAGAAGGCGTTTCGACAGCTCGCCATGAAGTACCACCCGGACAAAAATCCGGGGGACAAGCAGGCGGAGGCATCCTTTAAGGAGGTTGCCGAAGCCTACGAGGTACTCGCCGATGCGGAAAAGCGTTCGGTCTACGACCGCTATGGCCACTCTGGCCTGCGCGGGGCGGGCATGAACTCCGGCTTCGGCTCTCCCGAGGATGTTTTTGTCAATCTTGGCGACATCTTTGAGGAACTGTTGGGTGGTGGTCGGCGCGGTGGAGGGGGCCGTCGGGGTCCCCGCCGAGGTGCAGACCTGGAGTACCCACTCAACCTGGATTTTCTGGAGGCCGCCAAAGGCTGCACCAAGGAGATCCAGTATCCCAAGCACGCGCCCTGCGAGCCCTGCAACGGCTCGGGGGCTGCGCGCGGCTCCCAGCCGGTCACCTGCTCCACCTGTGGTGGCGCCGGAGAAGTGACTCAGGTGCAGGTCTTTTTGCGGATTCGCACCACCTGCCCCACCTGCCAGGGCCAGGGTCGTATCGTGAAGGAGCGCTGTACAAGCTGCTCCGGCTCGGGACGCACCCGGGTAATGGAAAAACTCTCGGTGAAGGTGCCCGCGGGGGTGGATGATGGGATGAAGATCCGTCATCCGGGGCGCGGGGACCTGGGAGATCCCGGCGGATCAGCGGGGGATCTCTACGTGACCATTCACGTGGCGGCGCATGAGTTCTTCCACCGCGAAGGTGTGAATGTGCTCTCCACCATCCCGGTCGGCTATCCGACGGCCTGCCTGGGCGGTGAGCTCACGGTGACCACCATCGAGGGGGAGGAGCGCTTGGTGGTGCCTGCCGGAACCCCCTCCGGGAAGGTGTTTACCCTGCGTGGGAAGGGCATTCCCTCCCTGAACGGCCATGGTCGCGGCGACCAGCTGGTCCAGGTGGTGGTGGCGGTGCCCACCAGCCTTTCCGCACGCGAAGAGGAAATTCTGCGGGAATTGGCGACGCTTCATGACGAAAAAGTCAGTGAAAAGAAGAGCGGCTGGTTTAAGGAAATGCTGAAGAGCATCACGAGCTGAAAGCTCCGGTGACCAGGTTCGTTTCAGTGGAGCGAGGGAAAAATGGCTGAGGAGCAGCGTGCAGGGCGGCCGTTGGCGGGCTTTTTGGGAGAGCTGAAGGCCGCTTCTCAAAAACTGGGCGAAGTCCGCACCCAAATGGGTCGGGTGCTGGTGGGGCAGCGTGGGCTGGTGGATCGCCTCCTCATCGGGCTTCTGGCCGATGGGCACCTGTTGCTGGAAGGGGCACCGGGTCTCGCAAAAACCACCGCGGTCAAGGCCCTGGCGCGTACCTTACACGCCCGCTTTTCCCGCATTCAGTTTACGCCAGACCTGCTTCCCGCGGACGTGATCGGCACCCAGATCTACAACCCGCGTGAAGGCACCTTTACCACGCGGCAAGGGCCGATCTTCGCCAATATTCTTCTGGCGGATGAGATCAACCGTGCCCCCGCCAAAGTGCAGTCGGCCCTTCTGGAAGCCATGCAGGAGCGCCAGGTCACCATCGCCGACCAGACGCTGTTTTTGCCGCGCCCCTTCCTGGTGCTCGCCACCCAGAACCCCATCGAGCAGGAAGGCACCTACCCCCTGCCAGAAGCACAGATGGACCGCTTCCTGCTGAAGGTGCTGGTCACCTATCCCACCGCCGCCGAGGAGCGCGAGGTGTTGGAGCGTTCGGTACTGCCGACGGTGCAACCGGATGCGGTGCTTCATCCAGAAGAATTGGTGGCGATGCAGGAGCTGGTGCGTGCCATCACCATCAAGCCTGCCCTGGCCAACTATATTGTAAGTCTGGTGCAGGCGACCCGCTATCCCGCACAGATTTCGCCCAAGCTGGGGCGTCTGGTGCAGTATGGTGCTTCGCCGCGTGCCACCCTGGCGCTATCGATGGCCGCGCGCGCCGCTGCGCTTCTGGACGAGCGTGACTTCGCCACCCCCGACGACGTGAAGTCCATCGCCCTGGACGTGCTCCGCCACCGTGTCCTTCTCACCTACGAAGCCGAAGCCGATCAGGTCTCGGTGGACGATGTGGTGCGGGAAATCCTCGGAACCGTCAAAACCCCCTGAGGCGCCCATGCTCACGCCCGAGGAGCTACGCCAAATCCGTCGCCTCCACGTGCAGGCGGGCCGTAAGGTGGACAGCCTGACGGCAGGCGAATATCGCTCGGCCTTCAAGGGCAGCGGGATGGAGTTTGAGGAGGTTCGCCCGTATGTTCCTGGCGACGATGTGCGCCGTATCGACTGGAATGTCACCGCCCGCTACGAGGATCCCTTCGTCAAAGAGTTCCGCGAGGAACGTGAGCTGACGATGATGTTGGTGTTGGATGTGTCGGGGTCGGTGCGTTTTGGGAATGGTGGTCGCGACGGAAGGACCGACAAACGTCTTCAGATTGCGCGGGTTGCAGGCGGACTTGCCTATGCGGCGCTGCGCTCCAATGACCGTGTGGGGCTGGTACGCTTTACCGATCGGGTGGAACAGTACCTGCCGCCGCGCAAGAGTCGAGGGCATGGCTGGGGGGTGCTACGTGCCGCCTTTGAAGCGGCTTCTTCCTCGCAGCGTACGGATCTGGCCAAGGCCATCGCGCACGTGAACCGCGTCCTGAAGCGGAAGGCGGTGGTGGTGGTGCTCTCCGACTTTCTGGCGGCAGGCTGGGAGGAGCCTCTTGCTGCGCTCACTCGTCGTCACCGGGTTCATGCTTTTATGTTTGGAGATCCGCTGGAAGAGCAGCTTCCTCCCGTGGGTCTGGTGGCACTCCAGGATGCGGAAACCGGTGCGATGCAATGGGTGGATGCAGCGGCGCTGCGTCCGAAGGTGCCGGTGGAGGAGCGCTTGCGCGCACTTCGGCGTCTGGGGGTGCGGGCGACACAGGTTGATAGTAGGGATGACGCTTTTCTGAAGTTGCACCAGCATTTTCGGGGTGGCCGATGAGCCTGCTGCTGCTCTGGGCCTGCGCGGGAGGGGGGACCGGCGCGGGGGCTGGTGGGGCGGAGATTTTTGTGGAGAGCCCACAGGTGAAAGCGGGAGAGCCTGTACTCCTGCATGCTCCTTTGGATGTGGATCTCCCAGAAGTTTCTGGCCTGAAGATGGAGCCCAATGGGGTGGATGCCGAAGGAAAGGGGATCTGGAAGGTCCAAGGCGCCGATGGTTCCTATATTCTCACTTTTCCAGGAGACAGCCCGGAGGCCGCTCCCCGCGCCCAACTTTTTGTGGACATCGGTGTCCCCGGTCCCAAAGCCGGTGACTTGGAAGATCTGGTGCTTCCTCCTCCCCCTCCCGCCCCCGTCTGGCCGTGGATCCTGGCCGCACTGGCGGGCCTGGGCCTATTAGGGGCGGCATTGGCCTGGGCCATCCGGCGTTTTACGCCCAAGCCTGCGCCGCTGCCTCCGGAGCCCGCATGGGCGGTCGCCCGTCGGGAGTGGGAGGCCCTTCGCCAGCGTGACGATCTGAGTCCAGAGCAGCTTGCTCTTGCTCTTTCGGATGTCTACCGCCGCTATCTGGAGGCCAGCCACGGCTGGCCCGCCACCTCCCGCACCACCGGCGAGATTGTGGACAACCTCGCCTCCGAGCTGACGGCCGCCCAGCTTGGCCGAGCCCGTCGCCTTCTGGGCGCGATGGATCTGGTGAAATTCGCCGACCGCGAGTCGCGCGAAGGATTTTTCGAGGCCTTGGACGCAGACTTCCACGAGTTGGTGGTGGTCCATGGTTGAGTGGCTCTACCCCCTCTGGTTTCTGGCTTTGCCGCTGGCCCTTTTGCCTTTTTGGGCGGGGCTCCGACCACACACCCTCCGCTTTTCTTCCCTCGCAGCGGTGCAGAGTCGCCGCAGCCTCCGCAGCTTTCTCCCCCTCTTTCCATCCCTCCTGGAGACCGTCGCGTTGATCTGCATGGTCACGGCCCTGGCCCGGCCGCAGATCGTGAACCGGGAGACCCAGCGGGAGTCCCAGGGCATCGACATCCTGATGGCGGTGGACACCAGTGGGTCGATGGAGAGCCCCGACATGGGGAGCCGGACCCAGTCGCTCAGCCGCTTGGAGGCCGCCAAGTTGGTGATGCGGGCCTTTGTGGATGAGCGGCCGGATGATAGGCTGGGATTGGTACTCTTTGGGCAGGAGGCTTTTGTACAAGTGCCGCTGACGCTGGACCACGACGCCCTGGGCCAGCTCCTCGGGGACGTGGAGATCGGTATGGCGGGAAAGAACGCGACCGC
>CAITDR010000402.1 GCA_903891165.1 uncultured Pseudomonadota bacterium | reverse complement strand
CCCTCCACCGGCGCATCTTCCGTCACGTTCGCAAGCGGCCAGTCGGCTTCATCCTCCGCCCAATATTCCGCTGCAAAAGCCTCTTCCATGGTTCCCTGTAGTCGCCAGGCACCCGTGTGGAACCAGCTCACCGTCCGCACCGGATCCAGATCCAGCGCCGCGTCGTCCCCACGCTCCGGGTCGCTGTAGCTGCCCAGGGACTCCGTATCCCACTGCTCCACCTTCCCGAATCCCCGGAACTCCCGCTCCGCACTGTCGTAACAGCCATGGTGGTAGGCGTAGCGCGTCACGTTCCGCCAGCCGGTGATGGCATCCTCGACCTCCACCTGCTCCAGGCACTGGACGGGAAAGGGCAGCCGGGTCGCCCAGGGCTGTCCTGCCTCCCGATCCGCCACCATGAATTGTGTAGAAGGTGCATAGTGGAGGGTGGTGATGCGCCCCAGGTTGTTTTTCACCGTCTTCAACAACCAGGGTTTCCCCTGGCTCATCAGGCGGATGTAGCGCAGAGGACTCCAGGCATCCCGGAGCAGCGGCGAGGCCCACACCAGGCAGGCCGTCCCGTCGCCACGCAGGTCCGCAACCGAGATACTGAGCGGGTTCTCCACCCCCGGCAGCGTCTTCAGAATCTCTGCATCGCTCCAGGAATTTCCGGACTGGTTCCGCCAGACACGCACATGGTCCGGCCCCAGATAGATCAGGTCGGCGGGGCCGGAGCCGTCGATGTCGGCCAGCCGGATACGGCGGGGATCGAAGCGCTCCCGTCGGTCAAACCATGGCGCGCCACTCATCTGAATCTTCGCTCCGAACCTGCCATAGCCCCGGTTTGGCCAATAACAGATACTGCCGTTGCGGATACGCACCGCATCGGCCAGGCCGTCGCCGCTCATGTCCGCCCAGAAGAGGCTTTCGCGATCCGTCTGCAACAATGCCCGGGGGCCTTTGTCCTCGTCCGTCGGGATGCGTACCCGTTCCGGGTTGTCCCAGCCCTTCGTTCCCTCCGAATCATACCAGGTGATACAGGCATTTTCGGTGACCATCACCTCGGCCTGACCGTCTCCATCCAGGTCGATCAGGCGGGTCTCGGGGGCATCGAAATTCACAGCGGGCAATTTTCGGAGCGGACGGAAGCCCTCCCAGTCGCCCTGCGGATCCCGCGCGTAGTAGCCGGACATTCCCGGAAAGAGGCTGACGGCCTCCATCCGACCGTCGTCATCGAGATCCATCCACCGTACATTCCCGGAGGGCCGTGCAGGGATGCGTCGCGCCGGTGCGAGACGGCCGGCGCCGTTGTTCCGCTTGTAGAACCAGCCTTCTGCCTGCATGGCCAGCAGGCCCGTCAGCCCTTCGCCGTCCAGGTCCACCCACTGCCAGCGGGAGAGGTCGAGTCCTTTCGGCAGATCTTCGAGGCCCTGCATGAACTGGAGGGTCTCTTCGATCACCGCTTCGGTATAGGAGAATTCGAGGGCAGGCAGACTCTCGCTGGTCCAGGATTCGTCGTAGCTCCAGCCGTATTGGGTGACCGACTTCAGGGTGGAGGCCACCGGAGAATCGTTGTAGTCCAGCTCCAGGGAGCGGACCAGGAGCGGCAGAGTCGGTTCATGCGTGGATACAATCTGTTCAGGATCGGTATCGGCAAAGCGATGAAAGACCAGAATCCGCCTGCAGCGACGGTAGCAGCGTACATCAAAACCGGCGCGGAAGTTTGAAAAAACGTCGGGGCGTGCCCACCAGTCGGCTATGTCCGGGACAGTGGTGACGGCGGTGCTTTCGGGATCGCTGTAGTCAAGTGCGATCTGGAAGAGCCAGCCGCCGGTGCTGCTGCCGGGGACTACATTTCCATACAGAATCTGTTTGAGGTGGAGGTTGGTGCAACGGTGCCCGGGCAGATTGCGGGCGGCTTCGGCGGCGGCGCCGGGATCGGCAGGAGCGATGTCGGAACGATCGTCGGGATCTTCGGTCTGGTAGTCATAGCGGATGCGGTTGCCGCGTTCGTCGCGTTCTTCTTCCAGGTACCAGGCAAATATTTTTGTGGTGTCGTCGGGATCGGCGAGACAGGTGCTGCTGTCCAGGCCGTAGATCCGGCAGATGTTCTCGCGGCTCCAACTCCGCCAATGGACGACGCCGGTGGTAGCATGGGTCCATCGCTCGATCCTCGAAAATGCACTTTCGACGCGGGGACGGTAGCGTCTACGCTTCCAGGTGTCGCCACCCTCAGTGGCATCCAAGAGGGTGGGCTCGGCCCAGGCGCTGCCGTTCCAGACCATGCAGGGGATCAGATCCTCGGCATCAGAGATGACAAAAATATCATCGTTATCGCGGTAGCGTGGGATTCCCCGGTCGGTCTTGCGCTGGATGTGGGGGACGCCCAGCGACCAGCCCAGCCCGAAGGGACCGTTGCCTGCGCCGGAGTCATAGGAGAGGGCCAATTGAGGTTGGAAGCCCCCTCTGCCGGGGCTGACCGGAACGGGAATAGAGAAGGAGGAGGTACCGGTGACGGGATTGGCCTGGAACTTTTCGCCCATCCCGCGCACGGCGCCGCCGCCTTTGGGGATCTCCAGGCTTGGGGGAGCCTGAAGAAAATCCCGCGTCTTTGCACCACTATCCACCGGTCCTGGCGCGGCCGGGGGCCGTGACGCGGGGCGGTCCTTTCCGGCGTTGG
>CAITDR010000401.1 GCA_903891165.1 uncultured Pseudomonadota bacterium | reverse complement strand
GCGGGGGTACCATCGCCGTCCACATCGCTGGAACCGGTGACCAGGAAGTCGGTCGGGCCGGCGTTGGAGACTTCGTAGGAGCCGCGGATGTCACCGTCCGGCTTCCAGCCGATGGTGGAGAAGCCGTCGCCGGTCACGGTCCAGGGCACAGGGGTCTTGGAGAGGGAGCCGGGCTTGGCAGCCGCGTCCAGGTAGGCGTCAAAGGCTGCTTCATAGGCCACTTCTGCGGTCTTGATACCATCGACGTTGGAGGGGACCTCGGAGCGCTTGGCCTTCAGCTGCATGGCCACGAAGTTCGGAATGGCGATAGCGGCCAGGATTCCGATGATCGCGACAACGATCATGAGCTCGACGAGAGAGAAGCCAGTGGTGTTGCGGCGAGAGAGCATTTTTTTGAGACTCCTTAGACGGCGGCGTTGCGCAGGGAGTCTAAGCAAAAGCCGTGCCAACTCCTCAAGGCCCCCCGCCACCCCATGAGAATTCGGGATTTTGTGCACCTCTCAGGTCTGCTATCCCCCCCCGCCACCCCGCGACCCTCCTCCCCGCCCTCCCCTCAGGTGACCAATTTCGTCACCCCAGAGGGGTCAGGAGCGTGGATTTTTGCGCCCTCCGGCCCCTCCGGTCCTGACCATTTTCGTCACCCTGCCAATTTTGGTCACCTCGGGACCCTGCCTCCGCAGCATGGGACGCCTCGCAAAGAATTTGCCTGCAACCTCAATAGTGTCCCCGGCACACAAGATCAGACTTGAGGCTTTTTCTGCGTTTTTATGCGCCGCCCACCCGCACGCCGTCAAAGACCAGGGTGGGGACGAGGGTGGAAGAGGAGCGCCAGGGGTCGTTCCCGGCCTCCACCAGCCGCCCAAACAGGTCAATCAGGTTCCCGGTGATATTCATCTCGCCCACCGGCTCGCCGATGCGCCCACCCACCAGACGATGTCCCCGGATACCAAAGGAAAAATCGCCGGTGGTGGCGTCGGAATTGCCGCCCAGCCAGGAAGTGAGGTAGATGCCGTCCCCCACGTCGGGCAGAATCGCAGCCAGGGGGCGCTTTCCGAGGCCCAGGACGCGGTTGGAGGGGCCGCCGGTGGTCGGAGGGCGCCCGAGCTTGCGGCCGTAGGTGTTGTCCACGTAGAGGTTCTGGAGGCTACCCGCGGCGATCAGCGGCATCGGGCGCGCCGCGATTCCCTCGCCATCAAAGAGGCGGGAGCCCAGCCCCCGAGGCAGGAGCGGATCGTCCGTAAGGGAGAGCCACTCTGGAAATAGCTTTTGACCTGCTTTTTTTGCCCATACCGAGCGACTCTGCTGCACCGAGCGGCCGTCCGCCCCCCCCAAAAGCGCACTGATCAGGCGCCCCGCCGCGCGGGGGTCCACGACCAAAATCCCCTTCAACGAAGGCAATTTCTGGCTGCCGATCCGTGCCAGACCCTCCTCCAGAGCACGACCGCCGATACCGCCCACATCGGGCAGATCACCGATATGGCGTGCCACTGCCCACATCGAGCCTTCGGGGCGGCGATCCCCTTCATCGCGCACCGTCACGTCGGCGGAGAGACTCACGACGGTGGAGCGCCAGGTCCCCGAAAAACCGTTGGTAGAAGCGGCCGCTCCCTCGTGTTCGCTGTGGCTGGCCGAGCTGCTCGCCGAGATCACCCGCTCGTGGCCACGTGCCGCCTGATCCATGGTGCGGCACCAGCTCTCGCGCAAAGCAGCGTCAATTTTCGGGACAGAGCTATCCTCTAAGTCAAGATTGGCAGAACTTCTTCCGGCAAAAAGTGTAGGATCAGGGATACGACGATCCGGATCAGGCTGAAGTGCGCGGGTCAGGGCCACCGCATCGGCCACAAATTGGCTCAGGGCATCGGGCCGAAGATCGGTGGTACGGTGGGAAGCGTAGCGATTCTCCACCCAAAGCTCCAGGTTCAAGGCGCGGGAAGTGGACTCCTGCACCTTCTCCACCTCCCCATCGCGCAGCAAGGTCTCCACCTCGCGGCTGCGTCCCACATTCGCCCAAGCCTCGCGCGCCCCGGCTTTCTTCGCCAGCTCAAGCACCTCCGCAACACGAACACTCAGATCCTCAGCCATCCTGACCTCCCACGGTCAGGCTACTGACCAGAACGGTGGGCAGCCCCTGAGAAACCGGCACACTCTGCCCATCTTTTCCGCAGGTCCATCCTCCGGTATCCAACACCGAGTCATTCGCCGCCATCGACAGGCGCCGCAGCGCATCCGGCCCATTGCCGATGATGTTGCAGTCCGAGATCGGGTAGGTGATCTTCCCTTCTTCGATCATCCAGCCGTTTTTGATATAGAAGGTGAAGTCCCCCGCGCCGATCTGCACCTGGCCATTGGTAAAGGTCTCGGCGATGATCCCCCTCTTTACCGACGATAGGATCTCCTCGCGACTGTGCGGACCACTCTCCATGGAAGTACAGCGCATCCGCGGCATCGGCGGAAATCGAAAAGATTCCCGGCGTCCACTGCCGGTACTTTTCATCTGGTAGTGCTTCGCCGAGATCCGATCGTGCAGATAGGACGCCAGATAGCCGTTCTCCACCAGGACGGTGCGCTGGCCGACTGCCCCCTCGTCGTCCACATTCAGGGCCCCGCGCTCGTTGGGCACCGTGCCATCATCCACGATGGTGACAAAATCCGGCGCCACCTTCCTGGCAATCATATCTGCATAGATGCTGATATTTTTCCGGTTAAAGTCTGCCTCCATCCCATGCCCCACTGCCTCGTGAAGCAGGATCCCCGAAGCACCCGCCGCCAGAACCACCGGCAGCTCGCCCGCGGGCGGGCGACGGGCATCAAAGAGCACCATCGTCCGATCTACCGCCTGCTTTGCTAACAATTGCAGCTTCTCCTCCGTGTACCACTCCAGCCCCCGCCGCCCCGCAAGGTTCGCCGAGTTGCTGCGCGTCACGCCGTTTTTCACCGCCGTAACATTCACCCAGATACGACTCATCGGCCGACGGTCCAGGTGATAGCCCCCTTCCAAGGTCGCAATCAGCACCCGCTGCTCCTCATCCGACCAGTTCACCGACACCTTGGTAATGGCGGGATCCAGCGCGCGGGTCAAAGCAGCGGCACGCTCCAGCAAGGGCAGGCGCTGATCGATGCCCACCTCCGACCAGGGAAGGGCCACCGCATAGAATTCCAGTTGAGGAACGTGGGAAAAATCGACGGGAAGGCGCGCCGGACCCGCCTTGGCGATGGCCGCCGCCGACTTCGCCGCCGCCCGCATGGCCTCCAGGCTTAAGTCTTCGGTAAAGGCATAGCCGGTGTGATCGCCTACCACCACCCGCAAGCCAACACCCTGATCAATACGACTGCTGGCCTGGGAAACAATCCCATCTTCCAGAGAAAGAGAGGTCGCCCGACTGTGCTGGAAGTAGAGCTCAGCCCAATCGGCCCCATGCTGGGACAGCTCCTCCAGAACCTGGCGGGTGCTCAGCGGATCCACCCCGAACCAGGCCCCAAAAGGGTCGTTGGGAAGTGGATCTTGGCGCATATGTTTGGGCGCGCATGCGGCCAGAAAGGCGGGCATCGCCAGCATCGCGCTGCCCACGCTGGCTTCCTTCAAAAACGTACGTCGGCTAAGCATCGGCTTCCCCGGTGGCGAGTCGTGTGGATCTCAGGCATGGTACGGAAGCTCCGCCATCCGAGCAAGCCCGGGATAGATCCACAGATGCAGCTTGAAGAAGTGGTCGCCCTCACGCACACCGGTCGGGTCCTGGAAACCAACGAGGACGCGCTCTTACGCCTGGAAGAAATACCACTTTTGTGCATCGCCGACGGTCTGGGAGGCCCCGGTGTAGGGGATGTGGCCGCCCAGCTGGCACTCGAAGTCATCGCTGCGGAGGCCCCGCGACTGGCCGAACAGGTACGAAAGACCGGCCTCGATCATTCCTCGCGGAACCGGCTGGCATTGGGCAAAAATTTAGCTGGAACCTTGGAAAAGACTTCCATAGAAGTACAAAAAGAAGCGGAACGTGCGGGTGCACCACGGATGGGCGCTTCGGTATTGATGGCTACACTTTCCGGCTCTGATCTGCACCTCGCCCACGTGGGCAACTGCAGGGCGTGGCTGTACCGGCAGGGAGAGATGCTGGCACTCACCGACGACCACTCGGTGGCAATGTTCCAATATCGACGTGGAAAACTTCGCGCCGACGAACTGGCCAAAAGCCCCCTGAGAAGCCGACTCACCCAATTGGTGGGCGGGGTGGCCCCCCCCGAGCCCGATCTGGCCGAGGTGTCGCTGGCGACCGGCGACCTCTTGCTGATGTGTACGGACGGACTGCACCACGCACTGACCGAGGATCAGATTGCTGAAATCCTCGGATCCGCCCCGCTGCCCGAAGCGGGAGAGCAGTTGTTGAAGGCCGCCCTGGCCGCAAGTGGGGACGATAACATCAGCCTGATCCTGGCCCGATTTGGTGCCGGTGGAGACCAGGCCAGCCTACAAAGGCGGGCGGAGATCCTCCAAAAAGTCTACCTGTTCCAGAATCTCGCCGAGCCGGAACGTCGCGCCATCGCCCCCTACCTGGAGCGGCACACCCTGCTGGAAGGGCAGGAGCTCTTTCGGGAAGGTGACCCCGGAGACAGCTTTTTCCTGGTCCTCTCCGGTAGCGTGCGGTTGAGAAGAAAGGACGTGCAGATCCTGGAGGTAGAGCCCGGCTCCCACTTCGGAGAGCTGTCGCTGGTCACCGAGGGCCCACGGACGGTCACCGCGACCGCGATGGAGACCACCACCGTCTATGGGCTGGGAAGAGCTGCCTTTTTGGAGCTGGTGCGCGGAATGCCCGAGCTGGGTACCCGGCTGTGCCTGGCGCTATTGGGCAGCCTGGGCGAGCGCGTAAAAGTCCTTACAAACCGAATTTCTGATCTGGAACGTACATGATCCTCCTCCTGGTTGCCTGCAAGGGCCCCCCGCTCAGCCTGCAGGCCACCCTGTCCACCGAGGACAGCCACGCTGCCCTGGTCACCGTCTCCGCCCCCGCGACGGTCGTCTGCACCTCCGATGACGATGAACGGGTGCTGAATGTAGAGGAAGAAGGCACCGTCCGGGGCCTGCTGGCCGCGGTAGAATACGCCTGTGTGGCCCAGGCCGAGGGCTGGTCCGACTCCCCCCCCGTACTCTTGACCGCACAAGCCCTGCCCGGCGATCTTCCGCTTCCAACACTGAAGATTCGTGGGGACGCCGGCTTCCACCTGCTCCAATACTCCAAGCTCAACGACCTGAGTACTGAGAAGGCCATTGAAGCCCGGTATCTCGCCGTGTTGGACGATAAAGGGCGTCCACGCTGGCAATTTCCTGGAGGCGCTGGGGATGTGGACACCAGCTGGCGGGCCCCCGGAGAGATTCTGTTTGGGGGTTTTGGGATCGACAAACCATTTCCGCCCACGGTGGTAGACCTGGACGGAAAGGTGCTGTGGATGGGGCCGGACGAAGTGGTGATCGCGGGACGCCCCTACGGGGACTGGAACCACGATGCGGGGCTGAATGCCGAAGGAAACGGGGTCATGGGGCTGGTGCGGCAGCTGGACACCGGGCCGGACGACTACAATTTCCAGATCATGGAGCTGAGCCTGGAAAATGGCGAAGTGCTCTGGTTCTGGGATGCTTTTACCTATGCGGCCGATGTACTGCCACCGCCAGAAGGGCTGGACCCCTACCACGCCAATGCGGTGTGGGAGGACAGTGGGCGGGTCTACGTGAGCCTGCGTGCGGACAACCGGGTGATTGCCATCGAGAAAGCTACCAAAAAGGTGCTGTGGTCCATCGGGCCGGGCCTGGATTTTGCGTTGCAGGACACCGATGGGAAGCCGCTGGCGGAGATCGAGTGGTTCTACAGCCAACACGACGTGAAGGTGATCGGCGACCTCATGTATGTGTATGACAACGGAAATGAGCGGAAAGAAGCCGGAGGAACCGCCGACACACGGGTAGAAGTTTTCCGGATCGACGAAGATCGGCGCATCGCCACCCGGGAGATGATGTGGACCAAAAAGGGATGGTTCACCTTTTTGTGGGGTGGCATCGACCCGATCCCCAATGGCTACAACGTGGCCGCCAGCAGCCTGGTGTGGATGGAGCCGGACGGCCCCACCGCAGAGCTTTTTCATTTGGATGAAGCTGGAGAGGAGATAACCTGGCGGATCGAGTTCGAAGATCCCACGGTCACCCTCTACCGAAGCGAGTGGTCCGCCGACTTCCCATAACATTTGTGTTTGGAGCCACGATGTCATCCATACAGGAAGACTATCTGCTGCGGATGATGCAGCAGGCCATCGTCTTCATCCAGCGGGTGCTGGGCATGGCCGAGGCCGGAAAACGCGCCGAAGCCCGGCAGGATCTGGATCAAGCCTGGGAAAAGATTCTGGGGCTGCCGCGTGGAGTGGCCCATCGACTGGATAGCCCCTCGCTGGTTCGGATGTTGGGCCAGGAACGTGCCCAGGTGGCGGCCGAGCTCTTGGAAGCGGAAGCGCGGCTGTGTTTTATGGATGGGGAAGAGGAGCTTGGGACCCAGATTTTGGCGAAGGTAGCATCCCTGCGCCAGAAGGAAAGCCCGGAGAGTTCAGGGAAATAAGGGGAGTCTTTTCAAGATCCGGAAAGGCGCGTGCGGCCCAAGCGCCGCAGGCGCCCGTGGGGCCACTCTCCAGGTGCGGCAGACGGTGTTGCAGCGCTGCAACAGTGATGTGGTACCATCCCCCCATGCTCGTGCTTCTCCTCGCCTGTAGCAGCTACACCCGGGTCTACAGCTCGGACCCCGTGGTCCCGTTGCCCGGCGATCGTGCGGCAGCCGAGTTGGACAGCGGCCTGGACTACCCGATTCCCGAGGAAGCAACCCCCGAAGAGGAAGCTCCGCCGCCCGCTCCGGCGCTGGTGATCAACGAGCTGGCGTCGAACAACCGCTCGCTCTATGCAGACGATGCCGGCAATTTTTCGGACTACATCGAGATCTACAACCCCACCGGGGAAGGGGTGGCGCTGGACCGTATCGCCCTGCGCGACCAGTCGGGTGCACTGTGGCTGGGTGGGCAGGGGGAGCTGGCCCCCGGTGCCTACCTTGTGGTGGTGGCGGACAACAGCAGAAGCGAAAACCACGCCCCCTTCGCCCTGGATCGGGACGACGACACCCTGACCCTGTTGGTGGATGGGCAGAATGTGGACCAGCTACGGATAGGGGGGCTGGCGCAGGACCAGGTGTGGGCACGTTTTCCGGACGGGGGCGCCTGGGCGGTCAGCATCTATCCCTCGGCCGGGGCCAGCAACGGGGAAGATCCTGGAGAAAGTCGGGATCCTTCCGACCGGCTGTTTCGGCTGGACCAGATCGGGCGCCTCGACATCGGCCTGTCGGCGGCCGCGATCGACGCACTGCGGGCCAACCGGCTGAGCTATGTGGAAGGGTCGGCAAGCTGGGAGGGGCTGTCCTTTCCGTCGGTGGGAATCCGGCTGAAGGCCTACGTGGGCTCGGCCCGGACCATCGACCAGAAGGCCGGCTTTAAGGTGGATCTGAACCGCTACGACACCGAGGGCGAGCTGTTGGGGGTGGAGACGCTGACGCTGAACAATATGGTTCAGGATCCCTCGTACATTCACGAGCGGCTTGCCTTCTTGGTCTATGAAGCGATGGGCGTTCCCGTTCCCCGGGTGGCCTATACGCGGCTGTACCTGAACGGGACCGACATGGGTCTGTACCTGCTGGTGGAGACGGTGGACGAAAACATGATCGGTCGGTGGTTCAGCAACAACGACGGCAACCTGTACGAGGGGGCCTACGGAGTGGACCTCAGCCCCGGCTACGAGTTCAGCTTTGACTGCGACGAATGTGAGGATCCAAATGATCGGAGTGATCTGACGGCGGTGATCGATCTGCTCCAACAAACGCCCACCGATGCGGCGGTGGCCGATCTGGAAAAAGTAGTGGATCTCGATGGGGTCTTGGCGAATCGGGCCACCGAGT
>CAITDR010000400.1 GCA_903891165.1 uncultured Pseudomonadota bacterium | reverse complement strand
GGCAAAAAAGCCTGGTCATACACCGCGATCAGGCGTACCTGGCGCCAGAAGCCCGCCCCCTGCTCTACGCCCCCGTTGCCCACCCCGTAGTGGGCCACCCAGCGGTGGGGGCTGTTCACCAACAGCCGGGCCACCCAGGGGCGCACCGCATCCGCACGCTGCTGTGATAGCTTTTTCTGCCAGGAAGTTCCTCCCCAATCGGGTGCAACGCCAACCGAAACCAACAAAAGTGGCCGCCCGCGTGCCTCAAAGGCCAGCCGGTCCAGGAAGGCGACGAGGCGCTGCTGCTGCTCGGGCATCAGAATGGCAGTTTCCCAGGGGAAAAACAGGGTGATCTCGCCGCTGCCCTGGCGTCGTGCGCTCTCTAACAGCTCCTCCTGTCCCTCCAACAACTTGTCCAGCTTGATATTGGCCTGATCCAGCTTGGCCTCGATGCGCGAGCTCTGCCGGTGGGTGGGCCCGCAGGCAAGACCCAGGAGGAGAAAGAGGGCGAAGAGACCGCGCAGGCGCATGTGGAATCGTAGCCAGTTGCTCCACCGCCCGCCATCTGCCCGCGTCGCCACCACCGTGCTTAATGCCCCCCCAGAACATCCTCCAGCTCCAACCCCCAGTTCTCCCGCCCCCGCACCACCAGCTCACTTGCGGGCCGATCCAGATCCGCCAGATCCCAGATCCTCAAGCTCTGATCCCAGCTTCCGCTCACCAGCCAACGTGCCTGGGGTCCGAACTCCACCGAGCTGACCCGCCCCCGGTGGCCGCGCAGCAGGGCGCGGGTCTCGCCCGTCTCCCCGTCCAGCAGCCATATCTCCCCAGCCACCGTGGCCACCGCCACATAGGGCGGTGAAAAGGCAATATCGACTATCTCTCCGTCCACCTCCACACAGCGGCTGTTGATACACAGCTCCCGACGCCGGGCCACCACCAGTGGAAGTCCTCCCTCTCCGACGTCCACCGCGATGGCCTCGGCCACCGCTGGCCGCTCCTTCCAGCTATCCCCCTCCAGAACATAGATGGTTCCTTGGCTATCCAGCAATACCGCCGTCCCACCACCCGGACTGCTGGAGCCATCCACCGGCCCGGGTCCCAGCATCTGCTGCCGCAGTCGCCCGGCGGCCTCGCGGAGAATGACCAGGTCCGTATAGCCCAACATCCAAAGCCGCCCCCCGTCAAGACTCCCACAGCGCCGCAGGGCTGTACCCACCCCCAGCTCGGCCACCTCCTCCCCCGGTCCCAGCTGCTGCACCCGCCCGCCGATGGCCGAGGCCACCAGTGTCCCCCCTGGCCCATAGGCCACACACTTGACCACGTTGTTCGTCCATGCCCAACGTCGTAACTCCAAGCCATCCGCAACCCGACGCTCCACCACCACACCGTTGCCCAGTGCAATCGCGACGTCCTCCCCCGAAGGGGAGACAGTCACCTGTGAGATCCCCACCTCAAAGTTCAGGACCGCCGGTCGCGGCTGCGTAACGACCTTCCAACGATCCAGCGTTGCGCCGATCAGCAGCAGCTCGCCCGGCTGCTGCCCCGGCCCCATCCGGCTCGCCCCACCCGGCAGCGAGCCCACCCAGGCCTCGGCCTCCGTACTCCACAGGCGCGGCCCCCCGCTCTCTCCAAGCACGGCCACCAGCGACGTACCCGGCACCGGCTGCATGGAGAGTATACTCCCAGATTTGCCCGGCAAAGGCTGGCTCCAGCTAGCCTCCGGCAGCTTCAGGCGCTGCACCGCCCCGTCCAGGCGCCCGACCAGCAGCTCCGCTCCCCGCCATTGCAAGGCCGACCAGGCGGGCCGCTCTCCGAGATCCAGAGAAAACACGCTATTACCCTGTGGATCATAGCGCCGGAGTTGCCCATCGTGGCAACCGACCAACAGCCCCTCGGCGTTGGCGAGGGTGGTTGCCCGCGTCGCAAAACAGGTTTCGAAGCTCTGGCCCTCAGCATCGGGACGCAGAATTCTTCCACGGGGGCCAATTAACACAAATGCAGTGCCACCAAGACTCAAAGGCCAGCCACTCGGCTCGCCGGTGGGAAGCACCCGCTCTCCCTCCACCCAGAGCATTTCCTCCGGCGTCGCCACCAGTAGACGCTCGCCGACCCAGACCGGGGCTTCTACGGTCTGCAGCTCCACCGAGGAGCGCCGCTCCAGCGGATCGACACCCCAGACCTCCACTTTCCCTTCGCCGTGGCAGGCCAGAGAGCGGCCATCCGGCGACAGCACGCTGCTGTATTGGCAGGGGGAGGGAAGTGGCCTTCGTTGTACCAAGGTGGCATTTGCAGGTCCTGTTCCCGCAAGCAGCCCGCGGGCAGAGGGGGAGGGACCATAGAGCAGGGCGTGGGCGGCCAGGATGTTGGCCTCCGGCAGGCGCCCGTCCCCAAGGGCGGTCAGCCCTTGCTGTGTCAAGGCCAGTGCCAGGTTTGCTTCGGCCAAGGCTCGCTCTCGGGCGGTATTCTGCGCCGCAACCACTGCGCCGATGCCCAGAAGCACCAGCGCCAGCCCCGCCACCACCAGCGGCCCGCGCCAGGCCGCGACCAACCGCCCCAACAGCTCCAGTGGCTGATAGTCATGTGCCAACACCCGACGCCCAGATAGCCAACGTTCCAGGTCTGCGGCGAGCTCTACTGCACTGGGGTAGCGGAGCGCTGGATCTTCCCGGAGGCAGCGGCGGGCGATGGCGGCCAGCTCGGGAGGTATCACGGAAGTCGTACTTTTTCCTTGGGTATCCCCCTCCAGCAGATCCCGGAGGCTGGCCCCCAACGCATAGACATCCGAAGGAGCCCCCACGGTCGCGCCGGAAACCGCTTCCGGGCTCATATAGCGCGGCGTTCCTCCTCCCGAATGCTCTTCCTCTCCCCCCCTCAAAATCGCCTGCCAGTCCGCCCGCGCCTCCTCCGTGGGGCGGGCCAGCCCCCAGTCGGCCACCTGAGTCTCCCCAAACTCTCCCACCATGATGTTTGCAGGCTTCAAATCCCGGTGAAGAATACCCTTTGCATGTGCATAGGCGACGGCCTGACAGGCGGCAAGGAAATGGGGGAGCAGGGCCAGCCGTTCCCCGAGATCGGCGCATGTACTGATCCGCTCGGAGAGGGTTTTTCCGCGGATCAACCGCATGGTGTACCAGGTCTGCCCGTCCTGGTTTCCTGCGTCGTAGACAGCGACGATGCCCGGGTGCTCCAACTGGGCGGTGATCCAGGCTTCACGTGCCAGCCGCCCTGCCAAAGCCGGTGTTGCAGCCACCTTTAAGGCGACCTGCCGCCGTAGACGGGCGTCGCGCACCATGTAGACGCGGCCCATCCCTCCCTGGCCCAGGAGCCCGAGGCGCTCGTAGCGGCTCTCCTCCTTCACTTCATCAGGGTCTACGCCGGGACTGCTGGGATCGGGCTGGCTGTCATCGCCACTCACGTCCGATCCTCCACCCCATCCCCCTCATGCAAAAACAGCTCCACATGCCCAAAACCGTCGGAGCGGACCAGATCACTGCGCATGCCGGCCTCGCGCAGTCTGGCGCGAAGCCGCGACAGGTTCACATCCAATTTATGTCGTAAAATGTGAGGATCATCCTCTGCGGGCCAGAGCTCGCGGGCGAGTACCTCCCAAGGGACGGGGCCGTCAAAGCTGACAACCTCGCTGACGATGCGGGCAGCAAGGCCGTTGAGCGCAATCGGCTCTCCACCCTGCGGGTAGAGGTGGACGGTATCAAAACGGGCGACAATCCGCAGGGGAGGGGCCGCCGCACCCTCCAGGCGGGTGGCGGTACGTCCGGCATGACCCAGCTTCAAGCCGATGGCGCGAAAGTTCAGACCATCCAACTCCCAACGATCTCCCGGAACAATCGACCGACGCTGCCCGCCGATGGAGAGGCACCAGACCTCACCGTCGCTCCACAGCCAAGCGGGAGCTTCCGGGATCAGGCGCGGCACCAGCTCGGGCCGGGGGCGGGTGAGCAGACTGCAAGGCCCCGCCACCACCACTCTGGGCAACCCATCTCCCTCGATGGCAAAAACAGCCGCAGGAAGCGTTATTTCTTCCACCAAAATCTCAAGGCCGTCGGCAAGGGAGATCCGTTGGCCCGCCGCCAGGACGATACCACTCTGGCTGCGGCCATCCACCGTAAAACGACCCCGCAGTGCTAACAATTTTAATTCTTCGCCACGAAGGCTGATCATCGCGTGGGCTTCGGAAATCCGGGGATCCGGGATAGACAAGGCCGCCGACCACAGGCGCCCGATCAGGTCACCCGGCCCCAGCTCGGCGGTGCCCCCCTCGGGGAGGCGAAAGCGGACCATCGCACGCATCTGCGTCCTCTATCACTCCCGGCGGGCCGCTGAGAGATGGCTGAGAGGACACAGGGCGAGGGGGCCGCGCTAAGGTGGTGGTCCAACCCCGGGTCTGCTTCATGCTCCTTTCCTCCGCTCTGCTGGTCCTCTTCCTTGATCCCGCCCTTGCCGACCGCGATAGCAACGCCCACTTCCTGACGGACCGCTTCAGCGCGGGCCACATTGTACGCGGCCGGGCTGCCAATTTCCGCACGAACCCCCACCAGACCACCACCCGGGTGGACGTGATCCCCAACGGTTTGCTGATGACCGTCCCCAACGACGTGACCGCGGTCACCGCCGAAGTCCACAGCGACGCCGGCGAAGAAGAAGTGGCGTTGGTCGAGCTGGATGCCTGGCTGCATGGCTCGGTAGAGCTGCCCGCCCTGAGGGGGGCAGAGGGAACGGTCGAGCTGACGCTGCTGGACTCCAACAGCATGGAGCTCAAACGATTTACAGGTCGCCTGACCTATAATGCACGGAAGTATAGCTGGACCGGCTTCACACCCCTGAGCCGCTCCAGCGGCACCGACTGCACCAGCCGCAGTGGCTGCACCGAGGTCGTCGAAGAGGTGGATGCGGACGTGGTGGGCACCGAGCTGCTGGATGGTGGTACCGGATTGGGCCTGGATTTGGCGGGGGCGGACCTGTACAATGTGGCCTACGCCTCGGTGACGGTCACCGAGCAGGTTGCGACCTGTACCGGCGTCTACGACCGATCCAACACCTGCACCGAGTGGAGCTACCTGAGCCTGGAAAGTACGGTAGAAGTCGGTTTTGAAGATGTCGGGGCGGTGTGGGGGGCGGATCTGAGCCTGTCGCATCGCGGACGTATTGAAAATGTGGCCACGCTCTACAAGACAGAACGGAACGACCGGTACAGGGCGCGCTATAAGGCACAACCTTCCTGGCTGGATGGCGCCTCGGGTGTAAGTGTGCTCAGCATCGACGAGGATCCCCTGACCGGTCTGGGCCTCACCACGGTGGATGGGCTGCCCTCTCTGACCGTGTACTCGGAGGGCTGGACCCTGGGGGATGCCCTTCCCATCGATGCCAAGGTGGAGCTGAGCACCGGAGAGACTTTTGTTATTCCGGTGGAGAGCTACCAGCGGAAGGCAGAGCGGAACTCTCCCACTTCTTCCGAAGCCAACGAGCTTTTTGGGATGATCGACAGCGGCAGCTTTCGCCTGAAGGTCAATGGCTGGCACCATGTGGCCGTTGTTCGCGGTGAGCGGTCGTTGACCAGGTCCGCCGGCACCGGCGAAGAAGGGGCCGCAGCCGGCGCGGACATTAACCTGACCCTGGAGGACTTTGACGGCGGCCCTCTCTGTCTGGACGGCACCTGCTTCACTTTTGTTTCCAACAGCTCTGGTGGCTACGATCTGACTGCAACGCAGTACCGTTGGGACACCGATTTTATTGCAGGTGAAACCAACTGTGTCATCGAACGCCTGGACCGGTCGGGTGAGGTAGTATGGGAGGAGGAGCATAGCCTCACCTTTGGAGACGAGATCACCGCCGTCTTCTCCTCGGAAGTCAGCTTTGATGGCGATGCCATCAACCAGGCCCTCGCCGGCAAGGTGAGCCTGCGCGGCACCCCCAATCGGAAGGGCAAGCAGTCCACCCTGGCAAAAGGCAAGTTCTACGGGGTGGTCACCCGCGATGGGGACGGCGACATCAACCTGGGGGGAGCGGACAAGGACGCGCTGGCCGCCGCTGCCGAAACCGATTTTGCTGTGTTGCTCACCGGGGCTTCCTCCTCCTGCGGGGACGACGGGAGCGGCTACTACGGCACCTGGCCCCGCCTGGTGTCGGTCAGCGGGACCGGCTCGGGACGTGGCCACGAGGGTGTAGCCACCTGTAAGAAGATCGGGCTGGCTTGTCGGGATTGATACACTGGACGATGTATCACGAAACATGCTAATGCTACCATTGTTTTCGTGATACAGCTACGCAGCAAGGACGGGCCGTAACCCTTAGAGTATTTTTCCGCTTTCTCCCGGAAGATGGCGACAGATCCGGAGCTGCGGATGGGGATGGGAACCAACGAGCGGCGGGGGTTCTGTCCGTTGATTCCATAAATGAATGGTCATTCAGCGAACGGAGCTTGGGAGCGCGCCACACTCCTCCGGCAATTCCTGACCATCTGGAAAAATATTTACCAAGTGGTAAGTCCGTTGCATCGTGCCTTTTGGGCGGAGGAGTGAACCTGACGAAAACGTGGGAATAGATCCGTGGAAAAGTGGCGGAGGAGGTAACCATGAGCACACGTTTTCCCTTTCCGATTCCCACCGGCTGGTTTCAGGTGGCCTGGTCTGAGGATGTGGCCCCCGGGCAGGCGAAGGCCGCCGAGTATTTTGGGAAGAAGCTGGCGATCTTCCGAGGGGAGGATGGGGTGGTTCGGGTGATGGATGCGATCTGTCCGCACCTGGGTGGGCACCTGGGCTTTGGAAAAGTCAAGGAGAACCAGCTTGCTTGCCCAATCCACGGCTGGACTTTTGACGGGGAGGGGCAGTGCAGCCATATTCCCTACTCGGCCCGCGCGCCGCGCCAGGCGCAGGTGCAGAGCTGGCCGGTGGTGGAGCGCAACGGTCTGATCCTGGTCTGGCATGCGGCCGACGGGGAGGCACCCCGTTTTGAAGTGCCGACCCTTCCCGAGTACGGCAACCCCGACTGGACGACCTACCAAAAACGGAGCTGGGTGATCAAGAGCTGCAGCCAGGAGTTGGGGGAGAATGCGGTAGATTCAGCCCACTTCGTCGGGGTGCACAACTTCTCGCAGATGCCCGAGACCAAGGCCAGCCAGGATGGGCACTGCTTCCAAGCTGTGTCGGAGGGCCTGATCGAGACGGCCGCGGGGAGTGCGGAGGGGGTGCTCGCGGTGAATATGTTTGGAATGGGATTTGTGACCACACGCTTTACCGGGATTGTGGAGACGCTGCTCATCGGCTCCTCCACGCCCATCGACGCGGATCACATCGAGCTGCGTTTTTCCTTCACCGTGAACATCGCCAACGGCTTTCCGCCCGAGATCGGGGAGCTCTTTATTGCCGAGGTGGAGCGGACACTTTTGGAAGACATTCCCATCTGGGAGAACAAGGCCTATCTGGAGCGGCCTCTGCTCTGTGAGGGGGATGGGCCTATCGGGTTGTACCGGAGCTGGGTGCGGCAGTTTTATCCAAAGGGGGAGCAGCGCGAGGCGGCTTAGTCGGGGGGTGATACATTTTGGGGTGTATCAGGGGAGTGGAGGGAGATGGTGGGGTTTGGTGATACATCATGGGGATGTATCACAGGACCGCACTGGTCTGCCGGGGGAGGGTGAAGCGGGCGCGCCAGCTATTTTCGGCGGCTTCCCGCAGCCACTCGCGGGCGTAGGTGGGTGGGGTGCCACCGTCCACCAGCCCCGCCCAGGCGTAGGCGTATTCGTCGGCGAGGCAGGTGGCGAAGGCGAGGGGATCGTCCGAGCACAGGGCCACGGGCAGCGCGGGTTTTTCGCGCTCCAGGTGGACGGGGCGGAGGCGATACATGGGCTGATCCACCGGCTGCTGGAGCCCGCCGACGATCATGTTGGAGGTGGGGTTAACTTCGATCACCACCTGCCAGCGGCCCAGCTCTTTAAACAGATTCTGCTGTAAGCGAGAAAGAAGGGGGGCGTCCAGTTGTCGCTCCACCAGGATCTCTTTGTGTGCTTCATGCTGTACGTCGGAACTCCACAGATAGTCATAGAACAGCCCGGCTGCTCCGACTGGGCGGGCCCGTTGAACCGGGAAGGACAGCTCGCCGCGCAAAAATGAGGCTTTCCCCAT
Organism: uncultured Pseudomonadota bacterium; assembly: GCA_903891165.1. Classification (GTDB taxonomy): domain Bacteria; phylum Myxococcota_A; class UBA796; order UBA796; family SXON01; genus CAITDR01. Next base: position 3,844 of record CAITDR010000400.1, on the reverse strand, counting down.
CTTGGCCCAGAGGGCCGCAAGCTCCTCCAGCGGCACCGTCTTCCCGAAGAGAACCTTCATCAAAAGGTCTGCCTCTCTCCGGAGTCGAACACGCTCCTTTCCGGACCTGGCATCCCGCTCTGTACAATAATACATCCACGCCAAATCGAGCAGCCGGTCCCACCGCCGCACATACACGGACCCAGCCTTCCTCGCCCACTCCTCTGGATCCCTCCCCAGCGCCAGTGCGTGCCCCAGCCGGTCACCCCGCTCGATGAGACCCCACGCAAAAGGCTCGTGGATCGCCCGTAGTCCAGTGGCGAGGTGGCCATGATCCTCGCCCACATGCAGGGTCAGTCCCAGGGGCCGCAGGGGGCAGCTAGCCTGCCGCACCCTTTGCAGGTGCGGCGCGATACACCACAGCGGCTCCACGCGCTCTTTTCCGGCCACGTCAAGTCCCCGGAACCGCCGCAGGGTGGAGGGGCGCCCGGTCAAAAGTTGTTTCAGCAATGCCGCATCTTGGGCATGGACTGCCCAGTTTTTCGCCCAGGGGATTCGCGACAGATGCGGCGGCGATGCCTTCCCGTTCTGCGCGGTGGACGGCTTTTCCTTCCGCGGTCCCTGACGTTTGAAGTGGAAGATCCACCCGATCTCAGGCCCCGACGCCGACATCGTTTTTCGGCTTTGTCGCCAGATCATCTCAACGTCGCCGGTGCGCATTTCTACTGCGCCAAGCTGAAGCGGAGCCTCCTGCTCCAGCACCAGCGCGCCCACCTCTTTGGCGCCCTCTGCGAAGCGGCTGCCGGCGTCGTAGCTCTTTTGGAAGGCGTTCAAGGTGGATTTTTGGGGATCGGCGGTCACCTGCCGGTAGGCCATCGTCTGGATGCGCAGGTATTGGGTGAACATCCGCACGAAGGGCTCGCTTGCCCCCTGGCTCAGGTGCTGAAAGCAGCGGTGCAGCAGGTGGACTTCGGGACAATCCTGTCCTTCAAAGCAGGGATCCTGTTGCCAGATGCTCTGAATGCAACGCTGTTGGGGGTAGGGGCGCGGGCACCGTCGCAACCATGTGTCGTTCGGGCGCAGTGCCCGATGGGGAATGTCATTTTTATATGTACCATCACTTTTGTATATCTTCTCAATCCAATCCTGGAGATTCCGAAGATCTTCGCGGAAGGGGCTGACCGGGGATCCGGAGAGCAGTCGCTGTAGCTCTCCGCGCAGGAGAAAGGCCAGCTTGAGCAGGGCATACCAGGATTTTTCGGTCAGCCCATCCGGAGGAGGGTGCGGTTTTTCGTCCGGGTAGCCCCACACCGACCGGCCGGCCCGGTGGCTCCACAGCAGGTCGAAGGAGAAGCAGTTGCCGACGTGGGCATGGATCTGTGCCACCGGCCCGCTGGGCACAAGTGTGGGATCCAGCAGCCGTATGTGGGAGATGGGGGCCACTGTGGCGGCCAGGATGGTCGGGGGCACCACGAGGCTGACTTCCCGCCATTGCAATAGCTCTCGCCCCGGGTGGCGACGGTCGGGATGGAGGCGCAGGTGATCGCCCCAGCGTTGTAGACGTTTTTGGCCTTCCTGCTGGAGGATTTTCCAGATGGGGGTGTGGTGCCAGTCGGACGGAATTTCGGAGGCGGGGAGGGTGGAGAACTGGGGGAGTTTTCGGGTGGGATCTCTGGGAATGCAGAGGTCGCCGCTTTGGAGGAAGGCGGGATGGAGGAGGAGGGCGAGGTTCTGGGCGTGGCGACGGTAGGGGATCATGGGACATCGATGATTTTCTGCAACGCCACGTTCGATTGATCGCCACCGTATTTGCGGAAGGCCTTTACTACAGATTGGAGCCATGCCCGTTGTATCTGAGTAGGCTTACCATTTCCAAACAGGGGGAGTGAGTTCATTATTGCGATTGGGGGAGGTAGCGGGGCTTTTCCCCAAAGCGGTGGAGTCGTATTGGCAATTGCCAGTCCCCCTAAGGCTAAGAGGTTTCCGAGCAGCCACGCCTTGAAACCTCGCGCATCGGCACCATAGCGATGTTGATACTGGTGCGCCTCTCTATACACCTCTCGCCAGATTACCAACATCCGCTGCAACACCAGCCAGTCTTCGTGTGGTAGGAGCGGGAAGTCCTCTCCATCAATATTCAGGACAATGCCAGATTCGTCAAACTCAAACTTTGACGGCAGCACCGCAGGTGTTCTCGCCCTTCGAATCACGGAATGAACCATCCCGGCCCATCCCCCCAGAGCTTGAGACATCGCCCCATCATCCAAGCCCGGAATCTTGAACTCCCAATTTTTGTGTTCGCGAAGTCGCACCCCCATGCCCAGATCCTTGAAGTCAGAATCCCGCACAAGAGTGGCCCGTATTGAAGGGCCAGCCCATTCAATCTGGCCTCCATCGGACCGAACCCAGTCTTCTTGAGCTGATCCCAGGCCCTGCCCGAAGAAGACCAACTCCCTCCAGAACAGCATGGTCATTGTCGATTCGCTCATATTTTCCGTTACACTTTGAAGGCGGCGGGAAAGCCGCACCATTGCGTGTTCGTGGGGTCGTTCCTGAAGATATCGGCCGATCCAAAAGGCAACCGGCCCACGTGGCTCGTTGCCATCGAGCGTCCACCAAGCATTTTGTAATGGACCATACATTTTTTGCCAGACCGCCTGCGGAAACCAAAGCCGCAAATCTGCGGTATGGTGCCGGCGAAGGGTCCACATGGATCGCCGCCTGGGTTCTTCCGAGTCCCATTCTACTAGGCGTCCAGGAACATCCCGGTTGCTATCCCTAAATGTAAGGCCGGGAGCGTTCAATACCTGCGACCGGCGCCGGTCCAACCTAGCGAAATCGAAAGCCCGCTGATCAAAGAAACGGTCGTCGTCCTCTTTCCCGTTCGGAGCGGAGAAATGCTTCCTCAGCAAGGCGCTGGCGGCAACATCATTCAGGCCGTACTCCGGGGCAGCAAGGATCGGGCCAACTTCCTCCAACCAGCGCGTCCCGATATCTGTGCCATCCCATTCGCGTGCTTCGCACAATTTCCGCCATTCCTCTCGGGTGGGGCTGTTGGGTACTGCAAGGGGTGGAGTTTGTGTGGTCCGCCCTGGAGGCGGACTCGCGTCGCGCTGCAGCCGCACCCACTCCCAGGCTAACAGCTCTGGAGAAAGCTCTTTCCCCTCCCTGCACTTCTACAAAATCCAGATTATCTTTTAACCACAGTGATAGCACATAGAATGGTGCTGCTTCCCGGTCCTTGCGCTCACCGCGAAGAACGACGAAGGAGGCCCGTCCACCAGCGTAGACTCCCCGCCCCATTGCCGCACGCTCCCACTCCCCGGAAACCAACAAAAAATCTGGCAAATGAACATAGACTCGACCGCCTTGAACCTGGATACCCTCCTTTTTCAGGTGCAGACTTTTGTATACCGCCACCAACAGCCGGAGAACGATTTCGTGAGGCTTCGCCTCCGGTCGCGCACGAAGGTCATCCACCAACCGCTGCCAAGGGCGCATTCGAAAGGCGGCCGCCAACTCCAGTTTCCGGAGCTCGGATCCCAGACTCCCCCTGATTTGGCCATTCCACATCGTAAGCTGTGGGTTCACCTTGTTCAGAAGGTTCGCCAGCACCCCTTCTCCGATGGTCAACGCATCCGTCAAACTCAACGCCACCAAACTCCCTTGCCACGTCAAGACCTTCTCCACCATCGCATCCGCCATTTTATAGGCGTGACGCGGCATCTTCCCATAGGGATGTGGATGCACCAATTGATGCTGACCCAAGTAGTGCAGCCGCAGCACCTTGGTCAGGTGGTCCCGATCCCCGTTGGCCAGAAACACCAAACGGGGGTGATACAAAAAGCGGAGCGCGTGCAACAGC
>CAITDR010000399.1 GCA_903891165.1 uncultured Pseudomonadota bacterium | reverse complement strand
TGGTGATGATCCACTCCGCCGGTTCATAGCTGGAAAGCACCAATTCCATCTCGGTTTCCCGGTTGATGGTCACCAGGATGGGGGTGCCACGCGGGTTGGGCTCATAGACGGAGAGGATGTGCAGCTCGGGCTCAGTTGTAGTCTGGGCTACATAGGTGTAGAGGGTGCTGCCGCAGGCCGAGCTGCCCACGGGCTCCTCCACACAGCTCTCGGCGCGGGTTGCGTCCGCGTCGTCACAGTCGCCGTTGATCGAGACGTAGCCCGCAGGCTGAGTACAGGCATAGGTCTGGGGATCTTCCCCTCCCCAGCCATCGGCATCGGCGTCGATGTACCAGAGGGGTGCGTCGCTGGCTTCCTCGTCCACGGTACCATCGCAGTCGTCGTCCAGCGTATTACAAAGCTCGACCGCTCCGGGAAAGATCGTCGCAAGGCTGTCGTCACAGTCCCCGCCCTGCTCAACACTTCCATCCGGTTGGGCGCAGCTTTCTACCGAAGCCCCCCCAAAGCCGTCCCCATCCGTATCGCTGTACCACGTCGTGAGCGGAAGACCATCGTCGGCCACACCGGTGCAGTCGTCGTCGATGAGGTTGCAGACTTCCGTAGCACCTGGGAAAACAGCGGCGTCGCCATCGTCACAGTCCCCCGTTTGCTCCACATAGCCATCGGCTGCTCCACAGAGTTCTACCGGGGCATCTGCCCCCACCCCGTCGCCATCGAGGTCTGGATACCAAGTGGAAGTCGGGCAGTCGTTTTCTTTGATCAGGCCGGTCTCTTGGATACAGGCGAACAGGAACAGCAGCATAGGGCCCCGCAAAGCGACATCGTAGAGGATCCGCTTCCATGGCGCAAGAGCGCCTCCTCCTCCACCCCCAGAAAGGACTCCCCATCGCGCCGTGCCCCCCAACACGCTACGTTCTCCAGATGATCTGGCTGCTCCTCGCCTGCTGGCGCCCAAGCCCCTACAGCCCCCCGGAAGTCCCGGAGGAAGCCGCCAATGCCCTGACCCAGTTGGGAGAGGAAGCCCCCGAAGCCCAGGAAGAAGGTGGAGAGGAGGGCAACCCTGACGCCGAAAATCCCGGTGACAACAATGCGGGGGCCAACCCGGACCAGCCTGCGGACATACAGGAAGAAGCCGAAGAAGTTCCCCCCATGGAGCCCTACCGCGCCCGTATCATCACCGCCCCCGCCAGCCTCGTGGACGACTACGGCAAGGTGGTGATCGTGCTGGACAAGCCGCTGGTCGAGGTCGAAGTGCGCGCCGAGGAGCCCATCCGAAAGAAAGTCTTTTGTGCAAGCTGTAAGCCCAGCGGCGAGGGGTGGATCCAGGCGCAATTGGTCGAGCGGCTGTAGGCGCGTTAGCGGCCCGCCTCTTCGGGAGTTTTATGCTCAGCCTCGCCCTCCTCCTCTTTGCCTGCAGCGGCCAGAACACCAGCACACCGGCGCCCAAGCCCGAACCTCGCCCGGCCGGTGCTCCTTCCGCCACCACCCCGACCCCCGGTACCGACGTCGCGCCCGGTGGCAACGCCCTCTTGAACCCCTCCGCCGCGACCGCCCAGGCCCCGGAGACCTACGAAGTCAAGTTTGAGACGACCAAAGGTGATTTTTCGGTGAAGGTCACCCGCGCGTGGGCCCCCCAGGGCGCCGACCGCTTCTACAACCTGGTCAAGATGGGCTACTTCGATGACGTGGCCTTTTTCCGCGTTGTCGAAGGCTTTATGGTACAGTTCGGCATCAACGGTGACCCGGCGGTGAACGGCAAGTGGCGCCCCGCCCGCATCCAGGACGACCCGGTGACCCAGAGCAACACCCGTGGGAAGATCACCTTTGCGACCTCGGGCAAAAACAGCCGTACTACCCAGGTCTTCATCAACTTCGCCGATAACTCCAACCTGGACGGGATGGGTTTTGCCCCCTTCGGCGAGATCACCTCGGGCATGGACATCGTGGATAGCCTCTACAAGGGCTACGGCGAAGGTGCCCCGCGCGGTCGTGGACCCGACCAGGGCCGCATTCAGGGCGAGGGGAACAGCTACCTGAAGGCGGAGTTTCCCCAGCTCGACTACGTGAAGAAGGCCAGCGTCCTCTGAGCGGATCGGTTAATTGGGAGTCCTTCCCTGGGGTCCCATGCTGAGCGACAGCCTCTTCCATCCCACCTCTGAACACCAACTGCTTCGGGAGATGGTCGCGGACTTTACCCGCAAAGAAGTGGAGCCTCAGGCTGAACAATTTGACAGGGAGCAGCGGCTGAACCGGCCGCTGTTTTCGCGCCTGGGAGAGCTGGGCCTATTGGGCATCACCATCCCCGCTGAAGATGGCGGCGCAGGGATGGATGCCACCGCGGCGGTGATCGCTCACCACGAGTTGTCCAAGTCGGACCCTGGCTTCTGCTTGGCCTATTTGGCCCATGCGATGTTGTTTGTCAACAATTTTTATTACTGCTCAAATACTGCCCAACGTGCCAAATACCTGGAGAAGGTGATCTCCGGCGAGTGGGTGGGCGGCATGGGCATGACCGAGCCCGGCTACGGCACCGATGTGCTGGGCATGGCGACGACGGCCGTACACCGGGGCAGCCACTACCTGCTCAACGGCACCAAGACCTACATCACCAATGGGCCAGATGGCTATTGTTTCCTGGTCTATGCCAAAGTGGAAGGGCGTGTCACCTCCTTTATGGTGGACCGGGACTGTCCGGGCTTCCGGGTGTCTCAGCCCATCCACAAGATGGGGATGCGTGCATCCACCATGTCCGAGCTGATTTTCGAGAATTGTGAGGTTCCGACGGAGAATCTCCTCGGGGGTGAGGGCAAGGGTATCACCCACATGATGCGGAACCTGGAGATCGAGCGGCTGACGCTGGCCGCCATGTCGCTGGGCATCGCCGACCGCTGTATGGAGATCATGGTCAACTACGCCAAGCAGCGTATCAGCTTTGGCAAGCCTATCGCCGAACATGGCCAGATCCAACGCTATATCGGCGAGAGCTACGCCGCGACCGAGGCGCTGCGCGCCCTGGTCTACTCGGTTGCTGCTACGGTGGGACCGGATCGTCGTAACCGTCTGGGCACCGATGCCGCCAAGCTCTTTGGTGCCCCGGTCGGAAAACAGGTGGCCGACAACGCCATGCAGGTGCTTGGCGGAGCGGGCTACTGCACCGAGTACCCGGTCGAGCGCCTGCTGCGCGATGCCAAGCTGCTGGAGATCGGGGGCGGCACCCTGGAGAGCCACCAGAAGAACATCACCCGCGACCTGACCCGGGGTTGATCCTCCCCCGGGGCCGGGGATGTTTCAACGTGTTTCATCGCGTGAAACATCCTGAAACATCGTCGGTCAGCGCTTGAAGAGCTTGCCCAACCAGTCCTTCTCGGGAGCAGCCCCCGCCCGCAGCTCGGTGAGGCGTAGCTCGCGCTGGGCATCGCGGTTTTCGGGATCAGCAGCCAAGGCCCGCTTGTAGGTGGTCAGCGACTCAGCAGCTTTGCCCTCCAACTTCAGGATGTTGCCCAGCGCCGCTGCCGCCTCGGCGAAACGCTGAAAACGCATCACCACCGACGGAGCAGGGCCCTTTTCTTTGTCCCAGAGGTTCTCGGGAGCCGGGCCAGGGTCCATGGTCTTCAGCACTGCCTCCAGGTCGTGGATCACGGGCATGCCGGGCGAACGCCGGGTATAGTAGCGGGCCTGGTGCCAGTAGAGGGCGTGGGGCCAGGTCACCGGGTCCAGCCGAAAGGCCTCCTCCAGCAAGGGAGCGGCACCGGGCCAGTCGTGGTTACGCACCAACATCTCGGCTTTTCGGAAGGCCACCCGTGCGGTGAGGTGGTCCCGTTCCGGCACATAGGGCTGCCCCGCGGCTCGGGCCTGGAGGTAGCGGTTGGCGTCGCTCATGCCACCCGCTGTCTTCAGTAGCTCATAGGCCGCGTTGATCTTGCCAAACAGCTCCTCGGCCATACCCTTGGCGGGCTGGTCAGGAAAGCGATCGGGGTGGGAGCGACGCGAAACATCCCGGAAGGCGGCGGAGATCTCGTCCTCCCCCACCCGCTTCTTGTCGGTCATCTCCAGGATCTCGACAGGGTGGGCTTGTTTGACAGCCTCCAAAGCATCAAAGAGCTTTTTGACGGCGGGATCCTGCTCGGCGGCAGGGGGGGGAATGGAGCGGTTGGCACGGGGTGGGGCGCCCGGAGCGCGGGAAGGAAGGGCGGGCTCCTCGGGTGCGGCAGGCGGCACCGGACGGGGGGAGCTGCTGCGCAGGTCCACCACCGGGGGCGCCGGAGGAGAGGCCGGTCTGGTCCCAAAGGGCGCCGGTGGCTGGCGCGGCTGCGATGTCGCCACATGGCCCTGAGCCTGGCGCAACAGCCCGAGGCAGGTCAGCGTGTCCATGGCCCGAAAACTCTCCAAGCGCCGCAGACTGTCTCCCCCTCCGGCCAGATCCAGGAGGATCTCCGGGCTACGGGCGCGCGGCGCCAGCTTCAAAAGACGCAGCGCATGGGCATCCAGACCCCAACGATCCTCGGGGCTATCTTCAGGAATCGCCAGCTCCAAGCTCAGATCCATCCTCCCCGACCACAGGCCAGGCAGGGAGGCATCCGGACGCGCCACCCGCAGCCCGGTGATCAGGATCCGGATCAGGGAGCCGGGAAGCGGCATACTCCGGGGCGGAGGTGCCCAGACGCGGTAGCGGATCTGCCCCTCCGCCTGCCCGGCCAGGGCACCCAACCAGCGTCCCACCGCCTCTGCAGCCGCCGTCATCGCCTGGTCGGGTGGCTGTCCCCCGGCGATTGCCGCCCCCAATTGCTGACCCATGGTGCCCACACCGGTCGGGCTCAGCAGACCGTCCAGGCCCTCCACGTAGACCACTTTCCCCCGATGCAGGCCGAGCTCCACCGTCTGCTCCGGGCGTTGTAGCACCAGAAGTCCGGTCACCTCCAGACGGCCCGCCAGGAAAAGCACCTGCACAGGCGGAAATAGGCCAAAAGAACCATCTACCGAAGCCAAAAACTCCAGACCATTCCAGGATCCCACCGCCGCCATCCCAACCTCTACGCCCGGCCTTGTGTCCCGGCGAGCGGCATCTTACAACGTCTGGGAGGATGCGGTGATGGCCCAGAGAGCAACAGTCGTGACCGATGGAACGTTTGAGAGCGAGGTACTCCGCTCGGGGCTACCCGTGTTGGTGGACTTCAGCGCATCCTGGTGTACCCCCTGTCGTCTTCTGGGAGTGGTGCTGGAAGAGGTGGCCACCCGATGGGAGGGGCGCCTGCGGGTGCTGAAGCTGGACGTGGACGAAAATCCCGAAGCCCCGAGCCGCCTGGGTGTGCAGACCCTGCCCGCGCTGCTGCTCTTTGTGGGCGGTGCCCCCGTCGTCCGTCACCTGGGCTCGGCGGACCTGGAGAAGGTGGAGACGCTGCTGCGCGAGAGATTGGGCGCCTAACGCGGCCCCAGGCGCAGGCGCATCCCCGCATAGACAGCCGTCGGATCGGAACCCAACACATCTCGGTTACGTTCATAGAGCTCGGTCGCCTTTTGCGCACTGCCCAGCTCGCGGGCCGCGATACTCTCCAGGGTCTCCCCGGGCAGGACCACCACCACACGACCACGGACCCCGCGTGGCCGGGATCCAAGCCAGCGATCCTCCATTTTCCCCAAAAGACCCTGGTTCCCCAGGTCTACCAGCACCGCGTTGACCTTGGCCATCAGATCGGTGCTGTTCGAACGTGCAAGCACGGAATAGGACGCGACGGATAGGCTGTCATCCGCCACTTTCAGACCCGGAAAACGCCGCAGCTCGTGGCGCACCAACGGGCAATCATAGACAACGGCCGATAGCTGACCGGTGGCCAGCTGCTCAAAGTAGCCATAGTCCTTGAAGATCACCGGCTGCCAGGCATCCCCAAGACTGGCACTTATCAGGCGTTTGGTGCTTGGATCCTCGTAGATACCGATCTTCTGTCCGGTCAGTTGCGTCAGCTCGGTCACCGGGCTGGAGGCCGGCACGACCAGGCAGAGGCTATACTGAAGATAAGAGACCGAAGGGGTCAGATCCTTCCAGGAGGGATCCCAGGTAAGCTGGCCGATTGCCAGATCAGCGTCACCACGGCGGAGACGTTTGGGGATCTCGACATAGGGCGCGGGCACCACCTCGATCGGCACGCCGGCCACGGCCTGCAAGGCGCTCATCACCGCCCACTCGTAGCCGCTGTAGCCCCCGGCAGGGTCGGGCATCAGGAAAGGGGGTGCGTTTGGATCGGCCACAACCCGCAATTTTCCACGGGTTTTGATGGAGGCAAGGCTGCTATCCGCTCCTTCTCCAGCCCCACGGTCCCGGATCCACACCAGCGCGCCGATTGTAACCCCGCCTACAAAAAGGAGGAGAAGCATCCCCAGCGCCACCCAGCGCAACCAGCCCCCACCCGAGGAGCGAGGCGCTTTCTGGGCAGAAGGAGCGGATTTTTTGGGAGGAGGAGGCGGCGCTTCGGCAGGCGGTGGTGCGGGGGCAGGCGTGGGTGTGGCGGCCGACATCGGCCGGGATCCCTCCTCCACAATCCGCTCCAGCCGCGCTGAACCACAGGAAGAACAACGATTTTCTCCCTCGGGAACGGTGGACTGGCAGTGGGTGCAGCGCAACATCAGCGCGGCAGCCGCAGGCGCATCCCGGCATAGATCAGGTTGGCGTCGGGACCAATCACGTCTTTGTTGGCGGCGTACAGCTCCTTCCACTTCTCGGCATTTTTGAGGGCACGCCCGGCGATGATGGAGAGAGTCTCTCCTTTTTTCACCACCACTACCTTACCCGCATCGGATTCAAAATCCTCCATTTTTGCTGACTGGCCCAAGTAGCGATCGGCGAGGACCGCCAACAGTCCCTGCTGCCCCAGATCCTGGATCACCCCGTTCACCTCCCCCAGCAAGGTGACATCCTCCATCGGCACCACCGCCGCATAGGATGCGACGTTCAAGGAGTCATCCACCACCTTCAGCTTGTCGCCAAAAGTGGCCATCTCGTAGCGGGCCAGAGGACAGTCGTAGACCATCGCATCCAGTTGATTTCGCATCATTTTTTCGAAGTAGCCGTAGTCACTGTAGAGCACACGATCGTAGGGAGCGCCCACCAGTACGTCGGCCAGCTGGCGCGCCACCGGATCGTCGTACATGCCCACCCGTTTGGCCTTGAGATCGGCCATACCCTTGATGGTACTTTCCGCAGGAACAACCAGGCAGAAGCTGTACTGGAGGTAGGAGACCGACCAAGAGACCCCGGACCATGCAGCCGACTGGGAGAGCTGACCAATGGCCAGATCGGCCTCGCCCGCCTTCACCTTGTCCACCAGCTCCTCAAATTTTGCAGGAACTACCGTCACTTGTACCCCTGCCCGGTCGGCAATGGCCTTCATGATGGAGTATTCAAAACCATCGGTGGTCCCATCCTTGCCCTTGGACAAAAAGGGCGGAGCATCAAGATCTGCAGCCACTTTCAGCATCCCGCGCGCCTTCACCCCGGCAAGGCCGGGCTCCCGCGGCACCGGGAGGACCGGCAGGGGCACCGGAGGCGGCGCGACCACCGCAGCGGGGGCCGGGGCCTCGGAACAGGACATCATCGCAGCGAGCAGCAGCATCGGTACTCCAGAGAAGGGGAACGTGGCATGTTCTGCGTTTGCGCGCAAGTCTTTGGCCTGCGCCACTTGGCGGAGGGGCCGCGAACGTGTGAAGCAGAGCCGATGTGGCTGCACCTGCGCGGCGCCCGCGCGCACAACCTCGCGAATGTGGACCTGGACCTGCCGCTGGGCCGTCTGATTGTATTCACGGGACCCTCGGGATCTGGAAAAAGCAGTCTTGCTTTTGCGACGATCTATGCCGAGTCCCAGCGGCGTTTTGTGGAGACCCTCTCGCCCAGCCTGCGGCGACGGCTGGGCCAGACCGCACGGCCGGATTTTCAGAGTCTGGTACATCTACCGCCTACTTTTGGGCTGGCCCAGGTGGGTGCGGAGAGCTGGGGACCCCGCGCCAGTGTGGGCAGTCTGGCCGAGCTGCGGCCACTTTTGGTGGCGCTGCTCCTCGCACGGGGGCAGGCCCACTGTCCGGCCTGCGGGGTGGCCGTGCAGGTACGGAGTCCCGACCGCATCGCGGAGCTGTTGGCAGAGGGGCCGATCGGCGCAAAGTTGCTGTTGTTTGCACGGGTGATGAAGGGGCAAAAGAGCGGCTTCAAAAACACGCTCTCGGAGCTGTCACGTGCAGGTTTTGTGCGGGTGCGACTGGATGGAAAGCTGATCGAGATCGAGGATGTGGGCCCGGTGGACCCCAGGCAGCCCCACGACCTGGAAGTGCTGGTAGACCGCCTGAAATTGGCGCCGGATCGGCTGGATCGGCTGAGGGAATCGGTGGAGACGGGCCTGCGCATCGGAAAAGGAAGTCTGATCGCCGAAGTAGACGGAGTCCCCACCCATTTTGTCGGACGACCGATCTGTCCGAACTGCGAAAGTGCTCTGCCGGTACCCTCGCTCCAGCTTTTTTCGCGGGAGAGCCCGGTCGGTGCCTGCGGAGAGTGCAAAGGGATAGGCTGTGAAATCTGTGTTCAGACCGGCCTACGTGCGGTTGCACAGTCGTTGAAGTTGGAGGGGTTGAGCCTGGCCACCTTGGAGGGGCTGCCCCTGGGGCGGCTATCGGCGTGGCTGCAAAAACACCCGGAAGGTCCACCCTTGATCACCGAAGAGTTGGCAAAGCGGCTGCTCTTTCTGGATCGCTGCGGATTGGGCTACCTGTGCTGTGGGCGGAGAGTGGACAGTCTCTCCAGCGGAGAGCTGCAGCGATTGCGGCTGAGTGCGGTCTTGGGAAGCTCTCTTTCCGGCATGATGTACATCCTGGACGAGCCGACGGCGGGGCTGTCTCCGTCGGAAGTGGCGCCCTTGTTGGAAGTGCTGAGAGAGCGGGTAGATGCCGGAAACACGGTGATCGTGGTGGAGCATGACCCGATGGTGGTGCGGGCCGCCGATCATGTGGTGGACTTTGGACCGGGGGCGGGGCCACTGGGCGGTCGGATTGTGTTCGAAGGCAGCCCGAAGAAGTTGGAGGAGGCGGAGACGATCACCGGGCGGTGGTTGTCCGGCCGGGAGGGGCTGAGTGTGGCCACTCCTCGTAGAGCAAGCAGCTTTATCCATGTCAAGGGTGCATCTGGAAACAACCTGAAGGATCTGGAGGTAACGCTCCCACTGGGTGTACTTCTGGGGGTGGGCGGCCCCTCGGGTGCGGGCAAGAGCAGCCTCCTTTTTGATACGGTAGGAAGGGTGCTGAGCCAGCGGCTGGGGGGCGGGGGGCCGGCTCCCCTGCCCTTCGAGAGCCTGGAGGGTCAGGTAAACAGGGTGATCGCTGCGGATCCAGGCCCGGCTGGGCGGTCCAACCGCTCTACGGTCGCGACGTTGTGCGGGCTGTGGGGGGGCATCCGTCTATTGTTGTCGATGACGGGAGAGGCAAAAGCGAGAGGTTTTGGGCCGGAGCGCTTCGGAATCGGGGCGGGACCGGGGCGCTGTGGGAGCTGCGGAGGACTCGGATTACGGAAGATCAGCCTGGAATTGTTGCCGGCGTTGGAGCTGCCCTGTGAACACTGCGGGGGGCAGCGCTGGGATGCCTCTACCCTTTCGGTGCGATGGAAAGGGAAAAACGCGGCGGAATTGCTGGCTTTGAGTGTGGCGGAGGCGCGGCGGCTGTTCACCCACCACCGTCGTCTGGCCAGGGTACTGGTTCGGCTGGAGGATCTGGGGCTGGGCTACCTGTCGCTTGGGCAGCGCGGCTCGACACTTTCGGGCGGAGAACGCCAGAGACTTCGCCTGGCCCGCGAGCTGGAGCGCAGCGGCGAGGTGCCGGGTACCCTGTATCTGCTGGATGAGCCGAGTGTAGGGCTACACCCCGCCGATGTCGAGCCGCTACTGCGGGCGCTCCGCGGGCTGGTGGCCGCCGGTGGCACCGTGTGGGTTGTGGACCCTGATCCTGCACTTCTGGCCGCCTGTGATGCGCGCTTGTGGCTGGGGCCGAAGGGCGGCGAGGAGGGCGGGACGGTGGTGGGGTGGGAGGGGTGGTGATCCGGATGGCCTTGGAACAGGTTATGAGATCAAGATGTACCTGTCCGAATTTCATGTAGAGGGTTTCCGTAGCATCAGGTCTCTCAGTATGTCCGGGATGGGTTCCCAGGTGGTGCTGTACGGACCAAATGGGGCTGGAAAATCCGGTATTCTTGCAGCGGTTGACCGATTCTGGCGTATTGTC
>CAITDR010000398.1 GCA_903891165.1 uncultured Pseudomonadota bacterium | reverse complement strand
GACGCCGTCGAAGTCTGCAACGGTACCGACGACGACTGCTCCGGCACTGCCGACGACAACGCCATCGATGCGGGCACCTGGTATGCCGATGTCGACAGCGATGGCTGGGGAGACGCCTCCGTTTTTGTACAGTCCTGCACCGCCCCCACCGGCTACATCGCCGACGCCCAGGACTGCGATGATGCCGACTCTGCGGTAAATCCCGCCGCCACCGAGCTGTGTAACGGTGCCGACGATGACTGCGACGGACAGGTGGACGTGGCCGACGCAGCCGATGCGGGCACCTGGTACGCCGATCAGGACGGCGACAGTTTTGGTGACCCGGCGACCGCACAGCGCGCCTGCAGCGCCCCAGCAGGCCACGTGGGCAACGCCGCCGATTGCGACGACGCCGAAGCGGGCATCTCTCCGAACGCCACCGAAGTCTGCAACGGTGCCGACGATGACTGTGATGGCAGCATCGACGAGCCGGAGGCCATCGACGCACCCACGTGGTACGCCGATGCCGACGGAGATGGTCAGGGAGATCCTGCCCAAAGCACCGTCTCCTGTATCGCTCCCACCGGATTTGTAGCCAACAATACCGACTGTGATGATGCCGCTTCCAACCTCTATGTTGGCGCAACCGAAGTCTGCGACGGGGTGGACCAGGACTGCGACGGCAGCATCGACGACACCCCCAGCGACGGTACATCCTGGTACTTGGACGGCGACTGTGATGGCTTTGGCGAATCCTCGGCGGTGGTGGCCTGCGACGCCCCGGGGCTCGACTATGTCACCGATGGCTCCGACTGTGACGACGGCGATGGCCGCGATGCTCCCGGAGCACCCGAGCGTTGTGACGGTCTGGACAACGACTGTGACGGCTCCGTCGATGAGAGCTGCGTGACGCCGATCACGGTTGCCGCCGCGGCCTATGCCGACGTGGACTCCCCCGCCAATGCTTCCGCTTGCGCACGTTTTGCCGAGCTGAACATCAGCACCGACCCCCACTACTCTGCCAATCTGCCCACTTTTATGAGCAGTCTGGACGGGGGCTCGGGCTTCCGCTCAGCAGTGGAGCAGGACGTGACGCTGATGGACTACAGTATCCACTCGGGCAGTAACTATAGTATTATCTCGCCTGGAAACTTCTCTGGGACCAACCCATGGCCGGTGGTCAGCCTGACCGGGAACACCGGCGCCGCCCGCTTCCGGGGCTACATCAACCTCCGCTGTGGGGAAGAGCTGAACCGCACCATTGGCCTTATCGGCAACGACGCGATGACGCTGACCATCGCCGGTACCACCATCACCACCAACCAATGGTCCTCCGGTCAGTGGAAGACCTTCCGCTACGTCAGTTTTCCGGGACCGGGTCTGTACCCATTCGAGGTTCGTTGGTCCACGAACTTCTCCTACGAAATTGATCCCTTTGAGCTGATCTGGGCGGATGGCTTTTTGGCAGGCTACGACAATTACAACACCATGTGCAGTTCCTCCGTTTGCACCTACGGCAACAACCAGCCTATCCCCAACTTCTCGGTAATCGCGAGCTTCAACCTGGCTCAGTCCAGCACCGGCGCGGACACCTCCTGCGAGCAATGTGCGACCACCGCAGATTGCACGGCCGGGGTCTGTAACACGGCCGGAATCTGCGAGTGACCGACCGGTTTCAAGACTGATACATCGCGAAAATTATGATGCTACAATGCTTTTGGTGATACATGATACAATGTATCACCACCCATCAGCCCAAGCTGGCCGCCAGCTCCTTCAGCATCGCCCCGCCGCCGCGAAAGACCTGCCAACCGTCACCCACCAGCACCGCGCCGATGCCGGGTAGAGCGGCCAAACGGCGCACGCTGGCCACGGCGGCCTTGCGATCCACCAGCTTGGCATCGGGCAACATCATCAGTGCCCCGGCGCGGTGTGCGCGCACCAGATCCCCGGTGATCAGCGTATGATCTTCCAAGATCAACGCCAGCTCTCCCGGCGTCTTCGAACCATCCAGAGCGAGCGCCACCAGCCCCGGCACGATCGGATCCCCCTCCCCCACCCACCGGTCACAGGGGAAGGGAAATTGATCCCGCTCTGCCGATGGTCCCACCAGCTTCGCGCCGTATTTCTTCGCCAGCGCCGCTGCATCCCGCGTGTGATCGGAGGTGGTGATGACGATCCAGCCCACACCGCCAAGGGCCTCCAGATGGGCCTCGTCATGCGGGCTCATGGGCAGCGGGTCGATGAGCACGTTGCCGCCCGGCCGCACCCAGCAGAGGCCGTGAAAATCGACGTTCCGGCTCTCGTCGAAGGTGGACCAGGAGTAGAGATCGGGGCGATGGAGAGACTTCATTTTTTGCCCTTAACGTCGCCGACGGCGGCTGTCCCGCACGGTCAGACCCAGGGACAAAAGGCCAAGGAAAACACCGGTCGAGGCCCCGTTGCTCTGCGCCGCACAGCCGCAGGTGGGAGCTTGACCCTCCTTTCCACTGTCCTCAGTGTCCCCCGAATCCCCGGAGTCCCCGGGATCCACCGGCAGACAGCCGGTGATGTCCGCCTCTGCGCCCAGACAGAAGTCGATTTTGACACTTTCATCGGCGCGCTGGGGGTAGGTACCCACAAATTTGTAGTCTCCCGCTGCCAGATCCCCAATGGTCCAACGCCCGGCTTCGGTGGGCACCAGCTCCCAGACCGGCTCGCCCACCACACCATTGTCCACCGGAAACAGGGAGAGCTGAATCCCCGTCGGGTCGTCCGGGGTGGCAAAAAAGAGCATTCCCCCAGGATGTTCCAGTGTGTAGTAGGATGCGGCCAACGGATAGAAGCGGTTGCTGTCCACCAGGGCCGGTGCGTGATCCACCTCGGCCGGGGCGATCAGGCGGCTGGCGAAGGGGTAGCTCTCCAATACACCGCCGTTGCTGCCTGCACCCAGGTTCCACCGTACAAAAAGCGGCCAGTCCTCCTCCCAGGAGCTGCCTACCGATGTCAGCGCGGCTTCTACGGCATCCAGACCATCCAAGGTATCTTCGGCCTCTTGCAAGGCCACAATCACGTCTGCTCCGTGCCGCTCTGACAAAAAGGTCCAGAACAGCGCCGTTCCATAGGACCAGGAGGACACCGATCCCGCCGGAGGTTTGTTCAGCGAGCGCCCCGGATCAGCGAGATAGGCAGTACAGAGGCTGAAAAAATCCCGGTTCCCATTGTCGTACTGATACTCACTCCAGGTGGCGGTGCCCTCCGACATCCAGGACTCCTGTCCGTTCCGATAGGCCGCCTGCACCGCATGAAAAAGCTCGTGGCTGGTGAGCGTCTTGATGCCTTCCTCTTTGGTCGCGTAGCCGTAACTTTTAAAATCATTCTCCATGATCATAAAGCCGCTGCACACCTGGCCATTGCAGCGATCGGTGGCGAACTGCCCATCCGCGGTGCCCGCAAAATCGACGAGGTAGAAGTCGAAGGCCGGGCTTCCCCCCAGCTCGATGCCCATGTCTGCTTCAGAAATGGGCGAACGAAAGCCCATGTCTGCATACATCGCCAGCACCGCCTCCGCGTGGAAGGCCACCTGCTCGGGGAAGTCGGGGAGGCCGTTGCTGTCTTCGTCCTCCAAAAGGGTCTGGTTGGTGCCGGCGACGCTGTAGGTCACCCGCACCATACCCATTGACCCGTCAAGACTTTCGAGCTGATCTGTGCTGTCAAAGGAGTAGATTCCGCCCTGATCGGGCCGCTGGGCCATGGCCAGGGAGAGCAGGACGATCATTGCAGGAAGCGCCAGCGCAGGATGTAGAAGCCACCGGAGGCCTGCGTGGAGCCACTATTGTTACACTCCGCCTGGTCCGCCCCATAGTAGCTTTCGACCACCAACTTGATCACGTGGCCATCCGCCTGTTGGATCAGGAAGGGGGTTCCGGTGGTCTTCACACAGCCGGGGTACTCCCACCAGGGGCCCATCGCAACCTGCGGGCTACCCGGTAGGCCAGAAGAGTCGTTAATCAGCGTACAATCATCGGTGTAGTAGTCATCGGGCACATAGGAGATGCCGTCCGGCACCGCCGCCACCGAGCTGTAGTCCTGGCCGATCAGTGCCGCAGCGCCCACGCAGGAAGGCCCCGAAGATCCACTATTGAGGCGGATAATGTAGCGGCGCATCGACATATCCCAGTCCATACTCTCCAGTGCGGACTCGTCATCGATCTCCACCTTCTGCGCACCCTGGTCGGTGAACTTGAGGTACACCCAGGCATTTCGGGTATATTTATCATAGCCACCGCCCGACCCATCTACGGTGGTGACAAAATCCTCTCCCTCGGTGGTGGTCGCCACTGCACCTTCGCTCACCTTGTCATCGTGCAGAGAAAGATCCAGGATCATCGCATCCTGGCAGCTCACTTCTGCAGGTTCCGTACATACCGCGGTGACGACCGGGGCTTCGGACTCCTTCACACTCTCTTTGGTCTCCGGTGTGGGGCAGGCAAGCAAAAGCAGTAGTGGCAACATGCGCAGGTCTCCTCCCCACAGGATATCCTGCTGCACATGATTCTTCCCTTGATCCTCAGCACTTTTGCCGCCCCCCTGGACAATCCCCGCGGGTTGCCTCTGGATCCGGCCCAGCCTCCCCAGAAAGTCGGTGAGGCGGATGGTCTGCCCATATACCGCTTTAACCCTGGCATAGAGTGGCAGGTGCTGCCCGCAGTGGTGTTGCGTTCGGCGGTCATGCCCGCCCCCGGCGCCCACTGGCTGGGGGGCCCCTACTGGCGTTTGGACAGCAGCGATCCGGTGGCCGAGGCTTTGGTTTGGCGGGCGGAGGGGCTGTTGGCCTTTCCCGACGTGATCCTTCCCAAAGAAACCAGAGAGTTTGATGATCCGGGCTATGGTGGTCAGTGGTACCTGGAAAAGTTG
>CAITDR010000397.1 GCA_903891165.1 uncultured Pseudomonadota bacterium | reverse complement strand
GTCGCGGCGGTCATGTGGTGATGTTCGGTGTCAAAAATGGAGAGACCATTATTGAAGACGGCCACCGACTGATCATGGATGGCCTTCAAATGCACGGCGTGGTGGGCCGCCGCATCTTCGGAACCTGGGACATTACAAAAAGGCTGCTCGAAGATCGGAGCAACGGCGTGCAGGACGCGGTGTGGGAGCACATTCTGAATCGCGGAGAAGGGACGCTGGTGGACATCAAGAGCTGGGAGAAGGCGGCTTTTGAAGAGGTGATTTCGAAGCATCCGAAGGCGGTGATTCGGTTTGCGGGGTGAGGACTTTTTGCTCAGTTTGGTTGGTCTAAACTGAGCGGATTTGGGGGGACTGGCGCCTTGGTAGCCCAGAATCTTGATCTGAGGTGAAGGGTGCTTTTGACGGATCTTCCCGTTCCTTCTTGTTCCGAGTGTGGCACCGCAACCCGACTGGTGCCCTACGTTCGCAGCTATCGTCGAGGCGGTCGTGTGCTCGCGGTGGAGAGCGGCTCCTGGGAATGCGCAAGCTGCGCGGATCCCTTCACGGGTGCCAAACCCTTCCGTTTTGCCGATGCCGCACTGATGCGCTGGACGGATGCGCTGGACGGATGCCCGCGCGGCCGTGTTGTGGCGCGAAGGTTTTGGAGAGCCGATGCCGCCGTCAGAGCGTGGGAAGTGGGTCCGGCTTCCGCACACGGAAGATGTGCCGGGTTGAGGGATCGGGAGGGCGTGGGGTTGCCAAACAAAAGGCGCCTGCGGCGCTCGGGCCGCACGCGCCTTGCGGGGTGTGGAGAATGCTCCGCTTATTTCCACCCTTCCTTCTGAATGAATATTCATTCAGCGAACAGCCTACCGCGGGCCAGGCTTAGACCTTCGTCACCTCATCGTCCGCCGGGTCCAAAGTCCCGCGCCCGCCCACAATAAACTCTTCCACATACTTCAGCCCACTGTTGCGGGTCTCTTCGATGTCGCCTACAAAGGCGATCCGCCGTTCGTAGAGCATCGCGATGCGGTTGCTGACGGTGAAGCAGGTGTCCATGTCGTGGGTGACCACAACAGAGGTGACGCCGAGCTTTTCTTGCATCGACAGGATCAGTCCGTTAATCCTTCGGATGTTGATGGGGTCCAGTCCAGTGGTGGGCTCGTCCCACAAAATCACCTCGGGGCGCACGGCGATGGCGCGGGCCAGACCCACACGTTTCCGCATGCCGCCGGAGAGGGCCGCGGGTTTAAGTTTTTCGGTGTTGGGCATGCCGACAAGTTCCAGGACCTCGTGGACCCGCGCGTCCATCTCCTTCTCGTCCTTCCACCCATGCTCCCGTAGCGGATATTTGATGTTCTGTGCAACGGTCAACGAGTCAAAGAGGGCCGCTCCCTGGAACAACATGGCGATCCGACGCCGGATGGGGATGAACTGGGTCTCGGTGAGTTTTGTGACCTCAGTCCCAAAAGCCTGGATACTCCCTGCGTCGGCACGCAGCAGCCCAATCAACATCTTCAGCATTACACTTTTGCCGGTGCCCGACCCGCCGATTATGGTCAGCGTCTCCCCCGGATAGATGTCGAGGGTGGCATCCTCGTAGACCACTTTGGGTCCGAAGGCCTTTTTGACACCAGCGACGCGGATGATCGGTTCCAAAATCTACCCGTAGATGCTGACGAAGAGTTTGGAGAGCAGGAAGTTCGATACGAGCAGGGTGATTGCGGTGGCTACCACGGACCGGGTCGTTGCGTGACCCACCCCCTCGGTACCTCCGGTGGTGTGCATGCCCACAAAACAACCAATAATTCCAATGGCATAGCCGAAAAACACCGACTTCATCAGCCCGTGCATCAGATCGACCACCCACAGCGTGTCCAGCACCTGCTGTACATAAAAGCGCGACGTGATGCCCACTTCATCCATGGTGATGAGCATTCCGCCGAAGCAGCCCACCACGTCGGCGAGCATGGTCAACAGCGGCAGCGCAATCAGACAGGCCAATACCCGCGGGGCTACCAGCTTTTTGACGGGATCAGCGCCCAGCGCCCGGATCGCGTCGATCTGCTCGGTCACCGCCATCGACCCCAGCTCGGCGGCAAAGCCACTGCCCACCCGACCGCCGACCAGCAGCGCGGTCAGCACCGGTCCCAGCTCCCGTACGATGCCCAAGGCCACCAGCTTTCCGGTGTACATGGATGCGCCATAGGGTTCGAGTCCCGTGGAGAATTGCAGCGCCATCACCATTCCAGTGAACACCGCAGTCAGGACGGTGATCGACCAGCTCTGGATACCGGCATGGTCCACCTGGTAGAACACTGGCCGCAGCTCCATCGGCGCCCGGAAAAAGGCGAAAAAACACTGGATCGACAGCGAAAATACCGCCCCTATGGCCGCGAGAAGATCCGCGACCTGCCTCATCGCATCTCCGCGAAGCCGCCGACGACCTGCTCAAAAGCACTCCATCCCCCGTCGAAATTCTCGGGCGGGCTGATGTAGGCGAAGTCATAGTTGCAGGCATTTTTGTTGAGGACCACAAGGCCCACCTTCATCTGCACCCCGTCCAGCCGCCCCTGGTGGATACGCAGGATGGCCTCCCGGTCGCCGACCGTCCGATATTCCTCGCTCAGATCCTGGAGATCCCGGAAGCCGCTCACCAATTCGGTGGCCAGATCCTCGATCCGCGTCTCGGAATAGCGGGGACCGCAGTTGGAGTCGGTATAGATACTCGCCTTCAACCTATCGTTTACCCACGCACGATCGGCGCCGCCGGGAGCCACCGCCAGCCAGCCCTGCCCGGGCACACCGGTGGTGTACTTTCCTTCCATCTTCCGCGCCAAACGCCACGCCGACGGAGCACAGGCCCCCAGAAGCAGCAGAAAACCCACAGCCCACCGCATCATTCCTCCCGCTCCGGCTCACCCTGCTCCCCCCCGGTCACCGAGAGGAAGACATCTTCCAGCGTTAACCCCGCAGGAACCAGCTCTTTGGGAGTGCCGATTCGGGCGATTTTTCCCTTGTGGACAATCGCAAGGCGATCACACACTTCTGCCGCCACATCCAGGGTATGGGTGGACAAAAAGACGGTGCGCCCTTCCTTGGCCAGCTCTCGAAAAGTGCGCTTGATCTGCTTGGTTCCCTTTGGATCCAGCCCCACCATCGGCTCGTCTACGATCAAAAGCCTCGGCCGGTGCATCAGTGCGCCCGCCAAGGTCAGCCGCTGCTTCATCCCGTGGCTGTAGCCCTCCACCAGCGCATCGCCCATCTCCAGCAGATCCTGCTCCTTCAGCACCTCGTCGGTGCGTGCACCGAGGGTCCGACTGTCCATTCCATACAGGTTCCCCAGAAAATGCAGGAATTCCCGCGCGGTCAGCTTGTCGTACAGGTAGGGCCGGTCGGGGATGAAGCCCATCCGCCGCCGGGCCTCCACCGGGTCTTTTTCCAGGGAGATCCCATCGATCTTGATGGTACCCCCGGTAGGCGGCAGTACCCCCGCCAACATCCGCAGCGTGGTGGTCTTTCCGGCGCCATTCAGGCCGAGAAATCCGAAAATTTCCCCGTCGCCGACGTCCAGATCGAGCGGGTGCACGGCCTGGAAGTTCGCATAACGTTTCTGGATCTGGCGGGCTTCGATCATCTGAAGAGGCAGGCTAACTGATTAGAAGGGCACATGCCTTCCCTGTCGGTGATCCTTCCCGCCTACAACGAAGCCCGTCGCCTGCCGCAGACCCTGCGCTTGCTTCGGGCGGGTCTGCGCTCCTGGGGCGATGTAGAGCTGATTGTGGTGGACGATGGAAGTACAGATAATACCCTGGAAGTTGCCATGCAGGCTGGGGTGCGCGTGCTCCCCCTCAGTCCGAACGCGGGCAAGGGCTGGGCCGTGCGCGAGGGTATGTTGATCGCCCATGGGGACCGTCGCCTTTTGTGTGATGTGGACCTGTCCACACCTTTGGACCAGGTCGAAAAGCTCTGGAAGGTCCTTGATCAAGGTGTGGATGTTGCCATCGGTTCGCGTAGCCTTCCCGACTCCGAGGTGCGCCGTCGCCAGCCCTGGTACCGCGAGGGGATGGGCCGCGGCTTCAACCGTCTGGTCCAGGGGTTGGTGATCCCCGGTTTTATCGATACCCAGTGCGGCTTCAAACTCTTTGACGGTCCCGCCGCCGATTCCATTTTTCGTAGGTTGCGGGTGCGTGGTTTTGCCTTTGATGTGGAGGCCCTGGTCATCGCCCGGGCCCTGGGCTACCGCGTGGAAGAGGTGCCGGTGGTCTGGGAGGATCACCCGGCATCTTCCGTGGGAATTGTGGAAGACTCGGCGAAGATGCTGGTAGATCTGATGAAAATTGCCTGGCGCAAGAGCCAGGGGGGCTATCCGTGACGGCGGAGCGGAGGGAGCTGCTCCGCCGGGTGGCTCTGCTTCTGCGCGGAGGGCTCGGCCTCTGGCTGTTGATCAATGCCGCCCGTTTTGCACTGGCTCTGCCGCCGGAAAGTGGAGAAATATCCCTTGGAGGCGGCTGGAAGTTGTTTTGGCCGGTACTTCCCTTGTTGGCCTGGTACGGTTTTTTCTGGAGCCTCGCGCCTCTCTCCGCGCTGTTGGAGGCGCGCGGGCACTTCCCGGCGGTGTGGAGCTGGTTGAAGGGAGGATGGAAGCTGGGAAAGTTCGGGGCACCTTTGGATGGAGTGGTGGTTTCTGGACTCTGTATTTTGGGATACACTCTTCAAAAAGACTGGCGAGCCGTAGCAAATCCTGATGGCACTGTGGTGGGGATGGATGCCACCTCCTACCTCAGCAACGCCATCGCCGTCCGCGAAGGCCTCTGGGCCACCTACAACACCGACAAGCGCATCCTCCATGCTCTCCTCGCCCGTGTCTGGGCGGGTGAGGGTGATATTGTGGCGGCTACCCAGGACATTTCTCTCTTCTCCATCGCCTTGTTGCCGGCGCTCACCTACCTTTTGGGCCGTAGTCTGTTGCCTCGCCTGCCGGCACTGATGGCGGCGGTTCTTCTATCCTTGAACCCTACCCCGTGGGCTTTTGCGCTCCAAACCACGAACTACGCCCTCTTTTTTGCAACCACTACCCTGTCGTTGGCGACGCTGGGCTGGGCTCTGGCCCGACCGGGCTGGATCTCCTCTGCCGTCGCCGGCTTGGCGGGCAGCCTCTGCTTCTGCACCCAGGAAAAGGCAGTGGTGATGTTGGCACCGGTGCTCCTTGCCGGAGTAGCAGGGATGATCCCAGATTTTTGGAGGGCAGATGGACGGGAGAGGGGGCGGCGCTTTGGCATCCTCCTTCTGGGGCTGGGCTGTGCCGTCCTGTTGACTTTTCTTCTGGCGCCCCCCCGGGACTACACGCCCTTCGGCTCCTTGATCGTGAACCAACGCCAGGAATTGAACCGGGAGATGCCCTACAACTGGCCAGAGGTGAAGAATGCCGATGCCTTCACCCCCACCCCGATCAGCCCCTATCTTCCGGGTTCCTGGCGCAACACCGATCTGGAGGCCACCCTTGCGGGCCTCATCACCCCGCCAGACACAAATGCTTTACGCTTGGTGGATATCGTGGTGGGCAACGCGGCGCGCTACACGGTGGAGCTGGACACCACCATTCCGCCGCTGGACTACCGCCTCAGCTTCAACCTTCGCCAGCTACGCCAGGAGCTGAGCCTGCTTTGGGACAGCGGGATCCTGCTCTGCGCCATCGCCCTGCTCGGGATGCTCCTGGGCAGCCGCCAGCGCCTGCCCCTGGTGGTCTTTTTTGCCCTCCTCTCCGCTTGGGGACCCCTTTCTCTCAAGTATAACCTTCGCTATTTTGTCCACCTCTACCCGCTGGTGGCGGTATTGTGGGTGGGGGGTCTCTGGAAGTTAGGGGGGCTCCCCGGACGTTGGAGACTTTTCCTACTTCCTCCGCAACTATTTTTATGGGGTGCACTGGCCGTCTGCTTCTGGAACGGAACGGCGACCGCCTGGCTATCGCCAACCCTGCCCTTTCCTCCGCCTTCTGCGCGCGGAATCGACGATCCAGGCGGAAATTCCCTGGCGACAAAAAAGGTGGCGGCCTGGCTGGCGGCCCAACCCGACGCGGTGACCATCCTGGACTGTGCTCCCGCCCAGGTATGGCTCTACCTCTCGCGAGATAGCCGTGTTCCCGACTTTGATGGCGGCTTTCGCTGCAAAAAGGCCCTGAAAGGAGAGCCTCCCGAAAAAACCTGGGTGGTGGTCTCCGGTCATATGGAATACCGTGCACCCTGGCATCCCGACCCTCGGATCCTGCTGAGCAGTGGGAAGTGGCGTCTTTTGAGCGGTTGGGATCCCCGCTTTGGTGAGCTGCCCCCGAACAGTCCGATCTGGACCAGCTCGGCCGTCCTGGTTCTCGGGCCCGCCAGCCCCTGAAGTCGGCTCAAAAGCCGCCTTTCTGGCCATGACGGGGATTGACGGGCACCTTACAGCCATCCGCCCTTTGATCGGTTAATCGCCCGCCGCTTCCGGGTTCCTACGCATGAGCACCGAATCTCCCGGCTTTTACGGACGCCTTGCCCGCTGGGTGATGCACCACCGTGGAGCAACGCTGGCTTTGACCGCCCTGGTGACGGCCATCGCCCTCTTTTTTATGCAGCGGCTCACGCTGGACTCCGACATCCTGAAGCTGATGCCCAAGGAAGATCCTTCCACGATCGCGCTGGAAAAGCTGGATCAGGAGGAGGGCGGGGTGAATGTCTTTACACTGGCCATCCAGGGGGAAGACCGCCCGGCGCGCGAAGCCTATGTGGAGAAGCTCGCGGCAAAAATGGAGGCACTCCCAGAGGTAGACTATGTGCTCTACAAGCTGGATCCGACTTCCGCGCTTCGTTTTGGCGTTTTGCAAGTGCCATTGGAAGACCTGACGCTGATCCGCGACCGCCTCAACGGGGCCCTCGCGATGGGTGCGGGCGCCGCGAACCCCTTCATTGCGGGAACACTCTTTAATTTTGGGCCCATCACCCAGAAATTAGAGTCTTCCTCTCAAGGCTTTTCACTGTCCACTCCGGATCTGACGCGCCTTTTGGTGCG
Organism: uncultured Pseudomonadota bacterium; assembly: GCA_903891165.1. GTDB lineage: Bacteria > Myxococcota_A > UBA796 > UBA796 > SXON01 > CAITDR01. Next base: position 1,569 of record CAITDR010000397.1, on the reverse strand, counting down.
GCCCAAGGGCTCCGCTCACGACATCCCCTTCGCCCGCCACTTTATCGCCGAGGTGGACCGGGTGCTGTCGGAACTTCCACCCGAAGAGAGTGGTGTACGAATCCTCTGGAAAGGCGGCGCCTACCGTCATAATGTGGAAGACTATGAGGGAATTTCTCGCGACCTGACCTGGACCACGGCCACCAGCTTCTTCCTGGTCCTGATCATCATCGCGGCGGCCTTTCGGGCCCCGCGGGCTATCGGTCTGATCTTCATCCCGCTGATCCTCTCCAACCTCTGGACGGCAGGTGTAGCTGGCGCTACCGTTGGTGCTTTGAACACCTTCACTTCTTTTGTAAATGCCATCCTGATCGGGCTGGGCGTGGAGTTCGGTGTCCACCTGTATGCACGCTTCCGCGAGGAGCGTTCTTCCGGCTTGCCCTTGGAAGATGCGGTGGTCAAGGCATGGGATCTGGTGGGGGGCGCTTGTACCTCTGCGGCGCTGACGTCGGCAGCGGGTTTTGCGGCATTGTGGGCAGCTCATTTTTCGGGCTTCAAACAGTTGGGCTGGCTGTTGAGCCTGGGGCTGGTGCTCACCCTGATCGCCGAGATCGTGTTGATGCCCCTTCTCTTTACGGTGATGGAGCCGCGCGCCGAGCACATCCACGCCCAACGGCAGGCCCACAAGCGCCGTCGGAAGCTGCCGGTGCTCTACCGGCTGGCACCGATGACACTCTTGGTGATCGCCACCTTCACCGGGGTCTCCGCCCTTCTGATCAGCCGCATCGGCTTTGAGTACGATCTTTCCGAGCTTCGCCGCGCTGGTCTGGCCTACCACGACCTCACCGAAGCCGAAAAGGCGCTGGCGCGGGACTCCTACGCGCCGCTGGTGGTGGACTACCCGGATGCCCAGAGCCTGGAAGCGGCCCACACCCGGGTCACCCAGCGCGTAAAGGACGGTTCTTGGCCGGAGATCGCGAGAGTGCTCTCGATCCACTCGGTATTGCCGGCCGACCAGGAGGAGCGCGTAAAGGTGGTGCAGGAGATCGTCGCCGCAGGAGATGACCCCCGGTCCGCCTACTTCCCGGCAAAGATCCGCACCTATATCAAACAACTGAAGGATGCCGATATCCGGGTTTTCGGGCCGGAAGACCTGCCGCGTGCGGTGCAACACGTTCTGGGTGCGAAGGGTGGAAAACATCGTCTGTTCCTTGTTCCTTCGGGAAATATGTGGGACATGCGTGAAGCCGCCCACTTGGTGGAGACGGTACGCCGCGAGCTGCCCAACGAGGTGGTGGCGGGCGAGTACATGACCCTGGGTGTGCTCTATGAGATGATGGGACGTGATGCGCCGGTGATTGCCGTTATTGCAGGCCTGTTGGTTCTCTTTTTCACATGGACAGACCTACGCTCTTGGCAGAGTACCCTGGCAGCGATGATGGTACAGATCGCCGGGCTTTGTTGGTGGGGGGCGCTCCTGGTGCTCTCAGATATCCGTATTTCCATCGTGAACTTTGTGGGCATCCCCATCGTGATGGGCATCGGCATCGACGTGATGATCCACATGATCCACCGGATGAAGCAGGAGGG
>CAITDR010000396.1 GCA_903891165.1 uncultured Pseudomonadota bacterium | reverse complement strand
GCCGTCGCTATCCGGGTTTTTCGGATCGGTGCCATGGGTGTTGACCTCGGCGCCGTCGGTGAGCTGGTCGCTGTCACTGTCGGCATTGGTGGGGTCGGTTCCGTGGGTGTTCACCTCGGCACCGTCGTCCAGACCGTCGCCATCGCTATCGGCGTTGGTGGGATCGGTGCCGTGGGTGTTCACCTCGGCACCATCGGAGAGCCCGTCGCTGTCGGTGTCGGCATTGGAGGGATCGGTGCCGTGGGTGTTGACCTCGGCGCCGTCGTCCAGACCGTCGCCATCGCTGTCCACCACAAGGGGATCGGGGTCGCCGCCACCACAGTCGCTGAGACCGTCGCCGTCGGTTCGGCGTTGGTGGGGCTGGTGCCTTCCAGGACTTCGGCCCCGTCGGTGCAGCCATCGCCGTCGCTGTCAGGGTTGTTGGGGTCGCTGCCGTAGATGCCGACCTCGCTCCAGTCATTCAGATCGTCCCCATCGGTGTCGGCACTGTTGGGATTGGTCCCGTAGATGTTGACTTCGCTCCCATCGTCCAGAGCGTCCGCATCGCTGTCCGGGGCGGTGGGGTAGGTGCCGTAGACGTTCACTTCGTCGCCGTCGCTCAGGCTATCGCCATCGGTGTCGGTATTGGTGGGGCTGGTTCCATAGGTGTTGACCTCGGCGCCATCACCCAGGCCGTCACCATCGGTATCGGGGTTGGAAGGATCGGATCCATAGGTGGTGACTTCGGCACCATCGCTCATGCCGTCGCCATCGGTGTCGGCATTGGTGTGGTTGGGATCCACACCGCCGCAGTCGTTCAGGCCGTCGCCGTCGGTGTCGGCAAGGGTGGGACTGGTGCCGGCGTTCACTTCGGTGCCATCGTCGCAGCCGTCGGCGTCGGTGTCGGTGAGCAGCGGATTGGAGCCCCAGGTGTACACCTCTGCACCATCAAGGAGGCTGTCCCCGTCGGTGTCGGCCGTAGACGGAGAGGTACCCAGGCTACCCTCGGTACAGTCGTCCAAGCCATCGCTGTCGCCATCGGCATTGGTGGGCGAGGTACCGGTGCTCACCTCGTCGCCATCTCCGCATCCATCGCCATCGGTATCGGCGTTGATCGGGCTGCTTCCCCAGGTAGTCACTTCGTCGTAGTCGCCAAGGCCGTCGCTGTCACTGTCCGAGGAGGAGGGGTTGCTGCCGTAGGTGAGCACCTCTTCCCCGTCGCCAAGGCCGTCGCCATCGGTGTCAGCGAGGATCGGGCTACCGCCCGCCGCCACATCGGCGCCGTCTTCCAGGCCATCGCCGTCGGTGTCGGGAAGGTTGGGATCCGAGCCCCAGATCACCTCCGCACCATCCTCCAGGCCATCGCTGTCGCTGTCCGTGGCGGTGGGATCGGTGCCAAATACCAGCACTTCTTCGCCATCGCTCAGGCCATCCCCATCGGTATCCGACAGGTCGGGATCACTTCCGTAGAGCTCATTTTCAGCATCATCGGTCAGGCCGTCACCGTCGTTGTCGATCAGAGAGATGGTGCAGGCATCGCCCAAAACACCGCTCTGATCCGCAAAGACGTAGAGAGAGCCGCCCTCCGATAGAAGCACACTGTCCAGATCCACACTGCCGCTGGCCGAAAGGCTTCCGGAAGCTACCACCCCACCGCTGCTGTTCAGCACGGTATAGGAGAGGCTATCGTAGGAGACAAAGCCAAGCTCCGCGTTGATCGCAGAGATCAATGCACAGCCTTCAAAAGTGGAGGCGGAGGCGCCGGTGGGACCGGCAACCGGCGTGGGCGAAGGAGCACCGTCGGTGCGGATCCGGCCTTCGCCGCCTGCACCCGCAAATCTGCCGCATCCGTGCTGCTGCCACCCACACCGCCCATGGCGGAGAGGCTGCCGGTGATGCTGAGAGCGGGAGAAGCGAGGGAGATCGCCCCGCCTGCGCCACCGCCGCCACCCGAGGCATAGACATAGGCCGCGTTGCCGCCCCCGCCACCGTCCGCCCAGATGCCGCCGGTTACGGAGAGGCTTCCCCAGGCGGAAAGCCGTAGGGCGCCGCCGCCTCCTCCTCCCCCACCACCGGCGTAGTTATTGATATAGGAGCCGATCCAGCCATCCCCGCCACCGCCGCCAGAACCGCCCGCCAAAGGACGGAGGCTACTCTCGCCGTTGGCCAGACCGCCACCACCGTAGCCCGCCGCACCGGAGGCGCCCGCCGTGGCAAAACCGCCACCTGTACCCCCATAGTTCACGTTCAAGGTGCCGGAGCCACCACCGCCGCCATAGCCACCACCGCCCACCCCGTAGCCGTCGGCCGAGCTTCCGCCGCCCGTACCCCACAGATTTCCGGAGCCACCGGGGCCACCATTACAGTAGGAGTTCACCGCGCCGTCGCCACCGCCCACCGCAAAGGGGTTGTCGGAACCCGCATTGGTGGCGGCACTCTCGGCCGGGCTGCTTCCCCCGAGGCTTAGGACCGAGCTGGTGCCCGCACTGCCGCCCGCCAAGCCATCGCCGCCCGCACCGCCGTAGCCCGTGGTGCTGGTGCTTCCATTGGGCCCACCGCCACCCCCGCCACCGCCGCCAGGGCCGGCGTCTCCCCCGTCGCCACCGTCGCCCGGACGACCGGCCGCCGCATTGCCGGTTCCATAGATTCCCCCGTCCTTCCCAGAGAGGTCGATGTCACCAGCGATGTCCACATCGCCCTCCACCAAGAGCACCAGCGGCAGGTAGGCTTCGTTGCCGGGGCTGCTACCGAGCGGATCGGTGGTGTCCAAACGAAGGGTGGTACCCAAGGGAACACTGAGAGACTGCAGAAGAAGGGTGCCACCGTCGCTGCGGTCGGTGGAAGCAAGGAGAATCTCGCCATTCACCGTCCCGTCGGCGTCGCCGGTGCCACCGTCCACCGGGCCGGGAAGAGCCGTCGTGATGCGGAAGAGGTTGTCGATGCCCCCATTTGCCACAAGGGGCGCGCCATCCACGGAGATGGTGCAGTCGCCTAAGGCCGCCGAGGGAGAGACAAAGAAGACCGCGCTCAACACCGCACCGACCACGGGGTTGCCCGGGTCACCGGTACCATCGGAGAGATAGGAGGGTCCAACCAGGATATCCGGGCAGGAAGTGGTGATGAGCTCGTTGCCGGTGTAGAGACCGGCGCTGGAGAGCACATGGACCACCACGGACATGCCGGGGGCGGCGGCGTCGGGCTGCAAAAGATCCGCGGCCAAAGCGAGAGAAGGGAAGAGGCCGAGGGCAGGAAGGAGGAGGAAGCTGCGGCGCAGACTCCACAAGAAGGCGCGAGTATAGCTGAAGGCTGGCGCTTTGGCCTGCAAAAAAGGCGCATCCCGGTCGAAAAACGGGGTACCGCCGCCCCGGAGACACCGGCCCTCTCCCCCCGCATGTTGTGCTATACTCGCCGCTGTGCAGCCTTTACCGCACGGGGAGCTTGAATGACGGTGGAAGCGGATTGGGTGGAGCTGGGACCGGTAGAAGAGCTGAAAAAGTGGACGCTGAAGCCCGTGGTCGCGCGGCGAACACGCATGGTGGTGAGTTTTCAGGACGGCCGCTTTTCCGCGATCTCCGGCCTCTGCAACCATGTCGGTGGGCCGCTGGGGGAGGGACGGCTGGTGGGGGAGTATGTGGAGTGCCCCTGGCACTTCTGGAAGTTCCACCGGACGACCGGGGTGGGGGAGCCCGGATTTGAAGCCGATGCGGTCCCCGCCTATACCGTGAAGGAGGAGGATGGGCGCCTCTTTGTTGACCTCGCCAGTGCCACCGTTCGTACGCGGGCCCCGCACGCGCCGCACCCGCTGGCCCGACCGCCGGTGCGCGAGCCCGGGCCCATCCGGGTGGTGGCAATCTCGACCACGGCGATGACCGAGGGGCATCCCCGCGTCAGCACGTCGGAGCTGCTGCTGGAAGAAGCCCTGCGACACGCGGGAAGCCAGGGTTTTGAGGCCCGGATGATTCGCCTGCGGGATCTGAAATTCCCGGCATGTGAAGGCTTTTACTCGAAATCTGCCAAGGCCTGCACCTGGCCCTGCTCCATCACGCAGATGGACGAGACCGACCAGCTCGATCAAGTGTACGAGGCCCTGGTCCATTGGGCGGACATCTACCTGATCGCCACACCGATCCGCTGGGGAGCGGCCAGCAGCCTGTACTTCAAGATGGTGGAGCGAATGAACTGTATCCAGAACCAGGAGACCATCGCCAACCGGCAATTGCTGAAGCGAAAGACGGCCGGCTTCCTCATCACCGGGGGGCAGGACAACGTGCAGGGTACGGCGGGACAGATGTTGGGCTTTTTCGCGGAATTGGGCGTGCAGTTCCCGCAGTTTCCCTACATCGCACACTCCCGTGGATGGTCGGCGGAGGACATGGAAAACAACATGCGGGCGGTGGTGCAGAGCGAGGCCCTTCGCCAGGGAACGCGGGCCCTGGTGGATCGATGTGCGGAGCTGGCGGCGCTGATGATCCAGGGCAACCTTGCCGATCGCCCCCTTGAGCGCGGGGGTCGGAAGGCCTCTCGGCCGGAGCTGCAGGAGGACTGAGGGGTCTACGGTGCGAGGATGGGGCCGCCCGGCGTGAAGGGCTCAAAAACCTCCGCCTCCCCCTCCACCCCCTTCAGCGTAAAAGACCCTACCGAGCTGGTCTTTTCTGGAAGGAGGTCAGCGACCGCCGCACTAAAGAGCAGGCGCTTGCCGGTGGGCGCGGTCAGCCCCTCGATCCGCGCCGCAAGGTTCACCGCGGCCCCGATGCAGGTGAAGTCCAGGCGCCCCACACCGCCGATGTTTCCATAGGCCACCTCCCCCACATGGAGCGCAATTCCGAAGGAGAGAGCCGCCTCGGCGCTGCCCTCGTTGGTCTGGTCCAACGCAGAAAAAGCCTCGCCCGCCGCGGCCAGGGCCCGATCCGCGACCTCGGCTGCCTCCGTCCCCGCAGGAATGGGAAAAATGGCCAACATGCCATCGCCCATAAACTTGAGCACCTGGCCCCCCGCCCGCTCCACCGCCGGAATCTGACAGTCAAAGAGGCGGTTGAGGATAGCGATGAGCGCCGGGGACTCTTTTTGTGCGGACATCCGCGTAAAACCGCGAAGGTCGGAGAACCAGACCACACAGCGGATGTTCTCCACATCTCCCCGCTGGATCTGGCCCTTCAAAATGCGCTCTCCCGCATCGCGGCCCACATAGGCACTCAGAAGGTCGGCCGCCGTGCGTCGTAAGGCCAAAACCTCGGCGATGCGGGAGAGGGGGCGGTTGATATGCCGGATCAGGGCGATCTGCTCCGAAGTAAAGCCCCCCGGGGGATCGGTGGCAAAAGTGATCGCATGGATCTGGCCATCCAGAAAGTGCATGGGCTCGATCAGGTAGTCGGTGTAGCCACTGTTGCGGAAGCTGTGTAGGTCGGCGTGCTCCAGGGGCTCGCTACCGTCGAGGCGACGACGAAAACCCGCCGCGGTCGTATAGACCCGGGCCACCGGGCTCCCTAAAAAGTCGGGGGAGCGAAGGGTGGCATAGGGGGCCACGGACACCTCCACCCCCTCGCGGCCACGAAGCCAGGTGAAGCGGCGCCCCATCAGGTGTGGGTGAAGGGTGCGGACAAAGGCAGCAATCCGCGCCACCGGCGCCCCTTCGCGGTTCAGATCCAGGCCGATACGGGCCACCACATCCTGGGGACCGGTGGCCCCGGGGGCACCATCCACCAGCCAGTCGAAAAGAGGGGAGACAAGGGGAGAAGAAGCGTTCGCCATACCCCTGCCTATCCCGGCGGGCACCGTCGTACAGCGGGAAGGACGGCCTGGCCCCAAAAAAAGTCCCTTTTCCCTGGTGGCTCCGCCAGAAAAGGCGGAGTAGAAGAAGACATGAAGAAGCGCCACCTCCTGATGTTGCTCCCTGGCCTGCTGGTGGTTGCGGCGGTGCTGAGACCGGGGGACAAGGGGGCTCCCCACAACCCGTCTTTTTCTGCCTTGAACAGCCTTCTACGGGCAGAAGCCCCGGGAAAAAACGTCGCCTTGCTGGACCGGGGGCAGCTCAAGAAGAACGCGGCCCTGCTTCGGGCGGGGGTGGACCCCGGAATCCAGATCCGACTGGTCAGCAAGTCGCTCCCTTCGCTGCCCCTTCTTGGCGATCTGATGGATCAGCTCCACACCGACCGGCTGATGGTGTTTTCTGAGCCCTACCTGGAAGGGGTGTTGGGGCACTTCGGAAGCCGCGTAGACATTTTGATGGGGAAACCGCTGCCGGCGGCCGCGGTTGGCCGACTGGCGAGGCAGTACGACCTGTCGCGGGTGTGTTGGCTGATCGACAGCGAGGCCCGGTTGTTGGAATTTCTGGCCCTGGAGGGCCCCCCGCTGAAGATCGGGCTGGAGATCGACGTGGGGCTGCGGAGGGGAGGATTTCCCAGCCCGGAGCTGCTGCGACCGGTACTCCAGAGGATCCAGGCCCAACCGGAGCGGGTGAAGCTGAGCGCGGTGATGGGCTACGACGGGCATGTGGAGCATGCCCTGCCGCTGATCAGCTCGGCCGACGGGGAGTTTTTGGCGGTCCACCAACGGTATGGCGCGATGCTGGCCGAGATGGAGCGGGCCGGGGTGGCCACAAAGGACCTGGTTCTGGACAGTGGGGGAAGCAGCACCTGGTGGCGCTATGCTCCGGGTGCAAAGGTGGCGGTCAACGAGATCTCTGTCGGGTCGGCCTTCGTCCTTCCGGCCCACTTTGCCGCCTCGGAGCGCTTTGGCTTGCGTCCAGCCCTATGGTTGGCGGCGCCCGTGTTGAAGCGACTGTCCCCCAAGCTCCCCTTTGTAGAGGCGGCCGGAGGACTGCTCGCAGCCTGGGATCCCAACTTTGCCGTCCACTATTTTTTATTGGGAGGCGGCTGGCCCGCCGATGTGGCCTCCCCTTCTGGCCTGTCGCGGCACTTTTTGTGGGATTCCGGGCCCCCGGTGCAAAACCTGCTGCCCAACCAGCCACTGCTGACCGGTGCGGAGAGTACTGGCTTGGAAGTAGGAGATTTTGTGT
>CAITDR010000395.1 GCA_903891165.1 uncultured Pseudomonadota bacterium | reverse complement strand
GTGGTGAGCTGGCCAAGAAGCTGGCGCCCTCTGCCTAAGGGCCACTCGCCTCGTTCGGATTTCCTGCCGTGATCGTACTTCCGGCCCGGAATGAAGCTCCGCGCATTGCGTCGGTGGTGGAGGAAGTGCGTCACTTTCTTCCGGGGGTTCCGATCCTGGTGGTCGAGAATGGCTCCCAGGATCATACCGGAGAAGCAGCCTTGGCGGCGGGTGCTTTGTTGTTGCGGTCGCAACCGGGCTATGCACGGGCGCTGCAGGTGGGCTTCCAACATGCGCTGCGCGAGGGAGCTCCCTGGGTGATCCAGATGGATGCAGACGGGCAACACCCCGGCGCCGCCCTGCCCTCGCTGCTTCATGCGCTGGAGAGCTGTGATCTGGCGGTTGGATCACGCTTTCTGGGGGCCGGTGGCTATCGGATGCCCCTGCCGCGACGTTTGGCAGTGCAGGCGCTTGGAGGCTGGGCGACCTTTTGGTCCGGCAGTCGCCTGCGGGATGTGACCTCTGGTCTGCGCGCATGGCGTCGTGAAGCATTGGCGCAGGTAGTGGAGGATTTTCCGCAGGAAATCGCCGACGCCAACCTCTTGGTGCGGGCGCTACGGCGCGGCCTGGTGGTCACCGAGGTGCCCGTGGCCATGCGCGTGCGTGCGGGCGGCTACTCTCAACATCAGCTTCCCCGCTCCGCGCTTTTTGCGGCGAAGATGGCGGTACTGACGGTCGCCGAGGCCTACGATGGCTACGGACGGACCAGCACAAAATAGGCACCGATGGGCTTGTCGCCCCGCCGCGCCTCGCCGATGATGGCGTTTTTGGAGATTCGCCGGCACCAGTCCTGGGTTCCGCCATAGACAAAGCGGGAGAATCCCGCCATGTTTTCCTGGAGGGGTGGGAACTCAGCCGGAATGGTGGTGGGGATCTTCAGGTAGTCGATTACCACTTCCTGGCCTACCGCAAACATCGTGAAGTGCCCGGGACCGGTAAACCAGGCATTCGCCTGATGGTTGTAGCCCTGCACGGCACTATTGCGAAGGACAAAACGCTTCTGGAAGTGGTTGAAGAGCGGCAGAGAATTCTTGCCCTCGTGGATGACCACTTCCCCCTCGGCACCATGGAAATGGCCGATGTCCACCGCACTTCCCGCGGTGAGCTTCCATACGGCTACCATGTCGCCGCGGCCCAGCCGTCCCAGCCAGGAGCTACGCTCCTCGGGACTGGCGGCGTCAAGGGCTTCCGCAAGAGGAGCAAGGCTGGAAACTTCGGTGGGAAGAGGGATCATCGGGGCTCAGCTCGCGGCAGCGGCAGGTGTGGGAGGAAGGGGCTTCCGTTCGTTGAGGATACGCTCCACTTCCGGGTGCACCTGATACATGGTGATGATGGTCCCAAAAGTGTTCTTCCACTGGCGCACGCGCTCACGGCTGACGCCGAATTCCTCGGCGACAGATTGACCACTTTCCGAACGGGCCAGGGCTTCCAACAGCCGACGGAAACGTGCACGTCCGTAGGTCTTGATGAAATTCCGGGCAACCCGTTCCCGACTTCTTGAAGGAGAGTTTGGCATCGTAGCTCCCGCCTCCCGCCTTCAGATTGGCCGGGGAGGCCTTGACGGAAGGATAGCACTATCCATTGACAAGTCAAATCCTTGATACTTTACCTGAGGGTTTCTCTTGGCGGCCCCAAATTCTTCACATGAAGAACTACTCGGTAACATGCCATAACTCCACGTTTTCTTGGCCATCCCTCAGGTAGTGCAACCACACGCGCTGCGCATCTTGGAGGCTGTCGGTGGGTCCTTTGATCTCGGCCAGGATCACGCCGTCGGCCAGCGTCGGGGGAATCAGCCCCTCCACCCGGCGACCATCTCCAAAAATCAAAAGATCCGGAAGACCACGCGCGGAAGCCCATCCTTCCCGAGCGAGTCTTCGCAGCACCCGGCTCACCAGAGCCGCGGGCAGGCGGGAACCCAGGCCAATGGCGGCGTCGGCGTCCACCAGACCTGCCAG
>CAITDR010000394.1 GCA_903891165.1 uncultured Pseudomonadota bacterium | reverse complement strand
TTGTTACAGTCGTCGCAGAGGTAACCGTCGCCGTCGCTGTCGGAGGGGATCACCCCATCGCAGTTCTGGTCGATGGGGGAGTCGCAGGCTTCTTCGGCGGTGGGGTGGATGTCGGGGTTTTGATCGTCGCAGTCCCCCCCCACTGCCACAAAAAGGTAGGGCTGCTCACATTCCAGCCGGGAGATGGCGGGGCTGCCGTAGCCATCACCGTCCTGGTCCTGGTACCAGATGGAGATATCGGCGGTGTCGTCACCATCGGCACCGTTCACACAGTCGTTATCCAGCCCATCGCAGAGCTCGGGGACATCCGGATGGATCGCCGGGTTGCGGTCGTTGCAGTCACCATCAACCTCTCGGTAGCCGTCTCCATCATCATCCACAAAGCCCTGCGAGAGCTCTTCGAAGCGTTGGCGGTCGTAGAGGCAGGCAAGCAGAAGAAGCATCATGGGTATAGCTCCGTAATCGTTACGGTAATCGGGTTGCAGTAGTTAGTGGACCAGGTGCTGGTGGAGATTTGGAGATACCAGTACTTCTGATTGCGTACCGATGAGGTAATCCCTGAAGTGTTTGTATCTGCAAGGGTGTTGCTGGTTTTGGAGATAGTGAATGCGTATGTCCCATTAAATGCGATGCATGATGAATTGTTTGTATTAAAATTATTTGGATCGCAATAATAAATGTTGGCTGAAAGTGTTTCGTGTTGAGACAAGCTTGTGGTTGTCATGGTGATCGAAAAATGGGCTTGCTGGCGTGCATCATCTGTGGTCCAGTACAACCAGTCCGTGTCTGTGGAGTTGTGGATGGTGATCTGTTTTGCCACAGATGCATCATTTAAGTCTCTTGCGCTCACCTGCGTCCTCGTCGCCTGGGAATCGTTCGGCTCCTGCGTATCCTTCGCATTCTCATTGATTGTCCCATCGCAGTTATCATCCACGCTGTTGCACACCTCTGCAGCACCCGGATTTACCGCACTGTCGCTGTCATTGCAGTCTTCGTCATTTGTCAAATAGCTGGCGGGCACTTCGCAGGAGGCGATGGTGTTTGTGCTGTCTCCATAGCCGTCGCCATCATTGTCCTTATAGAAGGTCAACTTGCCCTGCACCAAGCTGTCGTTGTCCTCCGTCACCCCGTCACAGTCTTCGTCCAGGTCCAAGCTGTCGCACTGCTCGGTGGCTCCTGGATGAATCAGATTACTGCTGTCATCGCAATCCCCTCCGACCGTCACCTTGCCCACCAGAAGCCCACAACTACGGGTACCCGTCCCGCCCCCATAGCCATCTCCATCCGCATCGGTGTAGTAGGTGACGGCGTCTGCCGCGTCTGACTCGTCTGCGGTCCCATCACAGTCATTGTCCACCGTGTCGCAAATCTCGGTGGCGGCTGGGGAAATCGCGGATCTTCCGTCGTTGCAATCCCCTGACGCACCTGCGTAGCCAACGGGTGCTGTGCAGGCGACCTGGCTGGTCACGTTGTCGCCGTAGCCATCGCCGTCCTGATCCCGATGCCAGGTCGCGGCCCCACTGCTGGTGGAGGGATCTGTGCTCCCGTCACAATCGTCGTCGATCCCGTTGCAGGACTCGGTGGCGGCGGTGTTTACGGCTGCGTTGTTGTCCTCACAATCTGTATCGTTGTCTACATAGCCTGTCGCCGGCTCACACCCCAACATCGATGCGAGGGGACTTCCATAGCTATCCCCATCGGAGTCCAGATAGTAATTACGCCGATCTGTAGCATTATAGTCGATCAGGCCGTCGCAGTCATTGTCTTTTTTGTCACACACCTCCTTGGAACCGGGGTAGGACACGGCACTCTGATCGTCGCAGTCATCCCCCACAGCCGAGTAGCCCGCAATCAACGCGCAGGCCAATACCAGGTTGGAAGGGTCGCCATGACCATCTCGATCTGAATCCAAATAATAGTAGCTTCCACTTGGAGGATTGTCGTCCACCAGTCCGCTACAGTCATCGTCTATACTATTACATGTTTCCGTAGCACCGGGATAAACCGCAGCGGCCTGATCGTCACAGTCTCCGAAGGTGACTACAGTACCCGCCGGCTGACTACAATCAGCGATCGGACTCTGAAAATCCCCATAGCCGTCGCCATCGGCGTCCGTATAGTACACGTCCATCAGGTCCAAGTCGACCACGGTGTCGCAGTTGCTATCAATTTTGTCACAAATCTCAAGTGCATCGGGATAAATCGTCGCATCTGCATCATCGCAGTCATCGCCCAGCTCCACATAGCCCGATAGGGTCGAGCAGGAATAGAGCACCGAGGCGGGATCCCCATAGCCATCCCCGTCGCCATCGGTATAGTAGTCTTGCGCATCTACGGCGTCAGACTCGTCTGTACTCCCGTCGCAGTCGTCGTCCAGACCGTTACAATATTCGAAAGCCGAGGGGTTGATGGAGGCCTCCATATCGTCGCAGTCGCCCCCCAGGGTCACCAGCGAGGAAGAGGCGGTGCAGCGCTGTACGGAGGTGGACGGGTCACCGTAGCCGTCCTGATCTCCGTCCAGATACCAGAGCGGTGCGTCCACCGAGCTGCTTTCGTTCACACTCCCATCGCAGTCGTGGTCCACCCCGTCGCAGTACTCATCGGCTCCCGGATAAATGGAGGAGTCCGCGTCGTCGCAGTCGTCGTCGCTGCTTGACCAGCCGTTGTAGGGACAGCCGATGGAGGATGTGCCGGCGCCTGCGCCATCCCCGTCGGCATCGGGCCAGACGGTGGTGGGATCCAATGGGTTGTTGTCGATTGCCCCATCACAATTATTGTCCATCCCATCACAGACTTCTGATGCTCCCGGGTACACCGTCAGCAGACTATCGTCGCAATCCCCGCTCACTGCGCTGTAGCCGTTCCCCGCCTTACAAACGGTAGCCGCCACATTCCCGCCGTACGAGTCCTGATCTTCGTCCTTCCACAAAACCAAGGTTGGGGCCCCCACCGCCGCGTCGGCGTCGTCACAGTCCTGGCCCCAGGAAACACCGTCGCCATCCCCATCCTTGGGAATTGTGGTCGGGCCCGGCGACTGGAGGATCGGGTCGGGCATCCCAGCCGTCCCCGGCATGGTCATCGGCCCGAAGCCCACTGCCGGGCGCCGGTGGCCCGCCGAGCGCAGCTCTTGCTGCTCCTCCCCGGGCCCGGACTCCGGCGGCGCGCTATCCAAACTCCCTGTACAGGCCAGCAGCCACCACATCGGCAATCCCCATCCATGGCAAAGGTATCTATCCTGCCGCCATGCTGAAAGGGAAGCCCGAACGAATTTTGTCCGAACGCGGAAAAAGCGGTTCTCAACGAGGACGACCGACAGAGCGGACAGAACCCTCCCCGATAACCCTTGGACATCCTGCTTCCGCCTCATCACCACCTCCGCCGAGGTATGTATGCAATTGTCGTGCCATGCAAAAATGGAGCTTCCGCCGTAGTCGCTGTCGAGTGCTTCGACAGGCGACGCGAGAAAATCGGCCTTCTACCTGCTGACGGTTTCGTCACCGGGGTGTCGAAATTTCGACAGCCCCCAATTTGGGCGTTCGACGGGCAAACCGAAGCCCCCGTCGGACAAGGCTGATCAAAGCTTCGAGGCGGGGTTTGACACCAAAATGGTCGAAACCCACCGCCTCAAGAACTACCCATAATCCCCATCCACCGCCCTACACCGGCGCCGTACGGCTCTTGGAGTTCAGCATCTCCAGCTTCAGAATGGAGAGCGCCCCCCCCGCCAGCCGCTTGAACTCGGAGACCGAGGCCAGATTGGCGGCGGTGCGCGCCACAAAGCGCGGGCGGAAGTAGAACTTCCGGTGGGCCAGCTTCAGCAGCTCCAGGATCTGCGCCTTGCTCAGGTGCTCTTCCCAGCAGGCGGGTACCTCCACCCCGCAGAGCGGGTCCTTCATCAGGCGGTCCCAGCAATCTGCGGCGTACAAGCCTTTCTTTGCGCCCTCCTCGAAGGACTCAGTGCCGGGGTAGGGAGAGAAGACGGCGAACACCGCATAGTCGGCGTCCAACTTGATCATCTCGTCGATGTTCTTCTGCGCCTGCTCCATGGTGCGCTCGTGCGGCCCACCCAGCATGATGTAGGCTACACTACGGACGCCCTCTTCGCGACACCACTTGAAGACGCGGTGAACGTCGTCGGTGTCGCAGTGTTTGCCCCACTTGTCCAGACCTTCGTTATTGGCAGACTCCACACCGAAGTGGATCTTGGAGCAGCCGGTCTCCCGACAACGGCGGATCTGCTCGCGGGTGGTCCCGGCGATGGTGGTCTTGTAGCCCCAGTTGAACTTCAGGCCGCGGCGCTCGATGCCGTCGCAGAATTTCAGCACCCACTGGGAGTTGGGCGTGAACAGATCGTCGATAAAGTGGACTTCGGTGATCCCCAGGGAAACACAGTGCTCCATCTCATCGAGGATATTGTCGATCGCCCGCATGCGATACTGCTTCTTGTAGGTGAGGCAGAAGGGGCAGGAGTGCGGACAACCACGCGAGGTGATCGCGGTGGTGTTCAGGGGCTGCTTACAGCCGGGCAGGTAGTAGTCCTGGTAGCGGGGCAGGCGCGCCCGATCGGGCCAGGGATAGGCGTCAAGACTTTTTGTGCTCTTGCGCTCGCGGTTTTTCACCACCTGTCCAGACTTGTCCTTGAACCAAACGCCGTCAATTCCCGAAAAATCCTTGCCCTTGTCGGCCGCCTGCACCATGTCCAGGAAGGCATCCTCGCCGTCCCCGGTGACGATAGCGTCGGCATCCTTCAACTGAATTGCATAGTCGGGGAACATCGCACAGTGCGGCCCACCGAGGATGATCTTGGCGTTCGGATTCTGCTTCCGAACGGCATTCATGGTCATCTGCACGTCGGCAAGCGAGTGCGTGTAGGTCTCGATGCCCACCACATCCAGCGGGTACCGTTTGAGCTGCGCCTCAAAGTCCGGGTAGTCCAGGTTGTCCACAACGGGATCGAAGATCTCCACCTTGTAAGAGGATCGCTTCTCCACCGCCGCCTGGACGTACATCAGCCCCAGAGGAGGGAAACAGTAGACCCCATAGGCCATGGCCTTGGGAATGCCCGCCCACACGCGCATCTGCTCGGGGGGATTGATCAGGGTGATATCCACAGAACCTCCAAAAACCGTTGTTTGGCCTTAGCTGTTGCGCCGCTTCGGCACAAAAATCTTCCAGGGAATGAACAGGGGGACCTCGTTCCGATAGTCCTCATACTCCTGTCCGAAAATCTCGACCAGCACCGGCTCCTGCCGCCAGACTTTTTCGATCAACGAGCCGGTCAAGAGCAGAGGAGCCAGGATGAAGCAGAACGAAAAGGAATTCAGGGCGAGGCCCACGGCCAGAAAGCCCAGCAGCTTCCCATGCACCGAAGGGTTGCGGCACCAGGCATAGATCCCGGAGCGAACCAGCTTTTGCGTACGTCCTGCCGTGGGAGAGGGACTGCCCGCCCCCTCAAAAACCAGCTCGGCGTAGGTGATGCCCACCACGATCAAGCCCAGCACCAGCGAGGTCGCCGCCACGTAAAAATTCAGGGGCGACGGGAGAAAACCGCTGCGCAGCGACAATTCCAAAAGGCCGCCCAGGCGGTTGTCCAGCGCCTGATCCAGAAAACGCGAGCCCAGGGTTATCAGAAAAGTCAGAGGAAAAAGCACGGGAATGTAGACCTTGCTGACCATCAGCAGGATCTGCGGCGTCATGGCGACCCGGAATGCTCCCCTCAGTGCTGCAACCACCATCACCTCATAATTACAGGATAGCCTGGACGTGGGACCTTGATGGTATAGTACCGGGAAATGGTCCGCCCTGATGTAGTGCCCTCCACATTCTGGCGCCTGCGTGGCTGCCCGCTCGGTAAATTTGTGCTCCCGCTGCTGCTGGTCGGTGTGGGCTGCGGGGAAGATCCGATCCTGACCAAGGCGCGCGAAGCCAACGAAGCGGCGAACGCTCCAAAACCCGGCGGAGCACCAGGAACATCGCCGTCGGGGGCACCTGGCGCGGGCGGTGTACAACCGGGCGCCGGAAGGCCAGAGGCCCCTCGCCCCGGCATTCCCGAAGAACCAAAGCCGGGAATTCCCGACCAGCCGCCACCGGATGGCGCGCGCGGTGTCCCCGGTCCGGGCATCCCCACCGAGCCCACCCCCGGCGCATCCTTCTCTGGCCCCCGGGTACAGCTCAGCGGTACCATCGACTTTCCCAGCTATAAAGGGGGAACTGTCCGGGTGAGTGCCTTCGATGGACCGCACGCCGAACATGCGGGCAACCAGCCGAAGATCGTGGGCGAAGCAAGGCTGGAGCGGCCGGGATCCTTCTCGATCGAAGTACCGGCTTCCGCCCTGAATGTCTACCTTGAAGCTGCCGTAGATGAGGACGGCAACGGCCGGCCCGGCCCGCTGGAGCCCCAAGGCTCGGCCGACCGCTACCCGGTCACGGTCGAAAGTGGCCCCCAGGCCGGCATCGTGATCACCCTGAGCCGCCGGGCCCCACCGCCAGGGGGCGCGCCGAAGGACGATTTTTGAAGGACCGCCTTACGGTGGTGATCCCCTATCGGAGGAACCTCTCCGGGCTTTTACGCGCCTTAAAGGCGGTGGATGGCTGGCAGGTGCTGGTGGTGGACGACTCGGATGGGGGCCTGGATCTGGATGTGCCCACCCGTCGTTTGGGGGGTGGCCAGGGTTTTTCGCGCGCCGCAAACTGCGGATTAGGATCTGTTAAAACGAAAAACGTGCTCTTGCTTAATGACGATGCGGTGCCCCTGGAAGACTGCATAGAACGCCTGAGCCGACAGGGCGGATTATGTGGACCGTTGATAGTGGGACCGGCGGGGGTGGAGAGCGCCGGGCTGCGGGTGCGCCCTTGGGGGCGGGTGGTGCAGGCGCGCTCCTGGAAAAAGGGCGAGGTGGTGGAGGTGGACGCACTCTCGGGTGCCTGTCTACATATGCCTGCTTCTGTACGCTTCGATGAACGATTCAGGCATGGGTCGGAAGATGTGGAGCTATCTTTACGCTTGACAGGTCAAGGGATGCGGCCGATGCTGCTGCCGGAGGCACGCTGCTGGCACCAGGGCGGGGCCACCCTTTCGCGGCGCAGCCCGACGGCGCGGCGCCATGCGCTGTCGGGACAATTGCGGCTTTGGGGGCCCGGATGGCGACAGGGCGTGGTGCTGGGCCTCGCGATGGGGCAGGTGCTGCGGGAGGGGGCGGGGCGCGAGGGCTTGCGGGCCTTGGCCGCCGGTTGGCGGGATTTTTTGGGGGAGGAGGAGGTGATCCGGCATCGTGGATGAGGGCCCTGGCCGGGAGCCGCGCTCAGGCAACCCCTCGCCACAGATCCTCGGCGCGCACCCGACCTTCCCAAAGCGCGGCCCACATCTGTCTTTCGCCACGCTGCCAGGTGGCACGATCCCCGCGGCGCTCCTCCCACCAGTCCCTGCTGTCCTCCAAACCCGCCCAGATCCCGCGCAGGGCAGCCTTCTGGCCCTCCCGGTCCACGGTGGCCCCCGGTCCCCGCCCCAGCGCCGCGAGGCCCCCCAAAAGGGCATAGCGACCCAGGGTCAGCACCGGAAGGAGCGCCAGCGCCGAGGCGGGAAGACTGCGCACCGCCGCACGCACACGATTGCGCTCGATACGGAAGATTTTGTCGGGAGAACTTCGACCATAGGAGGCACCGAGGTGGTGGAGCACCCGCGCCTCGGGCACCGCCAAGACCGGCACCCCACGTCGCAACAGGCGTAGCGACAGATCCACGTCCTCCCCGAAGGAGTCAAAACGCTCGTCAAAGCCGCCTAAATCCAGCCAAAGCTCCCGCGGGAAGAGTACCGCCGCCCCCGAAAATCCCGCTGGTTGCCCGGGGATCACCTCATCCGGCCCCCCGCGCCCCCGCGCCCACACGAAGGCATCCGGAAAAAAGCCATGCCCCTGGTTGTCCACACGGCCATCCGGCAGAAGCAGCCGGGGCTGCAGCACCGCCTGCGGATTTTTTTGGTGGGCCTCGATCAGCGCGGAGAGGCAGTCCGGATCCAGCACCGTGTCGTCGTTCAAGAGCAGCGGGTGGCCCTTCACCGCACGTACACCCACGTTTGCCGCACGGGCAAAGCCCAGGTTTTTGCCAAGCTGAAGGACGGGAACCGGCAGGCCCAGCTCACGCGGCAGGTTGCTGTGGACCACCAGAATTTCATCCGGAGGCACCCGCTGGGCCAAGAGCGAGGCCACACAGGCTGCCACCAGTGCATCCCCCCGCCATGTCACCACCACGGCCGAGATCATGGCCGTAGCTCCGCCATATAAAATCCATCACTTCCGTCCACTTCGGGCCAGATGGTGCGCTCCCAGAGTGGATCAGCAACCTGACGAACCAGCAGGTCGTTCTCGCGCTGGCTCAGCGAGCAGGTGGCATAGATCACCCGATCCCCCATGCCCATCGCCCGCTGCAGCAGCTCCTCCTGAATTTTTGTGGGAAACTTTAATTTCCAGCGATTTTCAGGATGACGGCGGAGCACCCCCGTCCCCGAGCAGGGTGCATCCACCAGCACCAGATCGTAGCGCCCCGAGGGAGGAGCAACCTCGATCTTCAGCCCACAGCGCGCTGCCCGCTTGCCCAGCTCCCGGAGCGCCGCCGGGCGTACATCCCAGGCCTGCACCCGGGCGCCCAAGGCCGCCAGGGCCAGGGATTTTCCACCGGCCCCCGCACAGAGATCCAGGACCCGCGCTCCTTTTCCGGGAAAGGCAGCCTCGGCGATCTGCTGGCTGCCCAGATCCTGCACTTCCACCAGTCCCTCCTGAAAAGCCGGCGTCTCCAGCAGGTTACAGCGCCCCTCCAACCGCAAGGTGTGGGGTCCCAAACGTGTGGTGGGTACCGGCAGCGTCGGCTCCCCAGAGCGCAATTGACGCAGGAAAATCGGCGCCCGACCGGATAGAACCTTTGCAAGACCGACCGCCTCCTCCTCCCCCAACCGCACCCACCATTCCTCGGCCAGCTCCAAAGGCAGCGACAGCGCCACCGCATAGGGGTGCTCGGGCTCGGGCAGCTCCGGGATTCCCCTTGTACTAAGCTGAATAAGTGCTTCGACGGGGTCGGAGTTGATGCGCGCCAGGGCAGACTCATGCCGGACCAGCGCCAACAAAAAGTCCCCAACCAGCGGCCGATCTTTGGAGCCCAGCGAGCGATTTTCGCGCAGGGCTGCCGACAAGGTGGGACCGGCCATCGGCCGATTGGCCAGCATCGCCGCCCAGATCGGGCGCAGCTGTGCCACCAGCCAGGGACGAGGTGCGGGGGCAACGGGCAGGGCGCAGGACCAGATCATGCACAGATCGGATAACCTTCCCCGGTCAGGAGCGCGCGTGCCCGGGATTGCCGTCGTCACCAACCCCCGTTCAAGACAGAACCGGCGGAACCCCGCCATCGCGGGACAGCTTGCCTATATGCTGGGAGATCGCGGAGAAGTGGCTCAGCCCAACAGCCGAGAGGAGCTGGTGGAAACGGCGCGACGCTTTCGCGATCGGGGTGTAGATATCCTGGCGATCAATGGGGGAGATGGTACCGCGCACGTGGTGCTTTCTGCCTTTGTGGCGGCCTGGGGCAACGATCCGCTGCCACAGGTGGCCTTGTTGCGCGGGGGCACCATGAACACGGTGGCTCACAGCCTGGGAGTCCGGGGGAAACCTGCAGAGTTATTGGGTGCGCTGGTGGCGCGCTACCATAGCGGCGAGCCGCTGCCCACAGTGGAGCGGAACCTGCTCTGTGTGGAGGGCGAAGAGCCGCACTACGGCTTCCTGTTCGGGAACGGGCTGATCTCCAACTACCTGGAGCTGTACTATGAAGGATCGGAGCCATCTCCTGCGAAGGCGGCCTGGCTGTTGGCGCGGGGGATCCTGTCCACGGCGGTCGGCGGAGACTTCGGGCGGCGGCTGATGCGCCCGGTAGAGGTCGAGGTGGAGGCGGATGGCAGAAAATGGAGTCTACGCCCGTATCTTTCCGTAGCTGCGGGCACGGTGGATCAGATCGGGCTGGGCTTTTCGCCCTTCTACGAGGCGCCGCGACATCCCGGCCATATGCACATGCTGGGCATCGGCTGCACGCCGCTGGATTTTGTGTGGAACCTGCCACGGGTGTGGATGTCCAAGGCGATAGACGCGCCAAATGTCTACGCCGCTGTCACCTCCGAGTTCCGGATGCGGGCGGAAAGTCCCATCGGCTACATGGTGGACGGAGACTTCCACCGGGGAGAAAAGGAGCTCTGTGTGCGGGTTGGACCGAGGCTACGCCTCCTGGTGTGAAGGGGCGCAGGTTGTGTGTGAAAGCACACAGATCGCCGCGCCGGACCACGTCGCTACGCCATTTTTAGAATGGCACGGTTTTTGCTTTGCAGGAGGGTGAAGGCCTTGCCCCCTCGCTCCGGCTGACGCGGCTCCCCGCCAATCATAGGCTTCCGATTGGGAGGAATCGCGGGTACGTACGTCGGGTCGTTCCACTGGTTATCCAGCCTGGTCCGGAGACGAGGGGGCCTTCTTTCCGTAGACCATGACGTCCTCGCAATTTCTGTATAATGCGGCCCATGCAGATCCCCCTACGATGGACCTGGGACGGGCAGCCGCTGCGGCCTGCCGCTCAGCTCCACTGGCAGCTTAGCTGGACCCGAGCTCACCTGATGGTAGAGGTGGACGCGCCCTACTACCAGGATCCTCCCCCGCCCATCCCTCCCGGCTCCTGCGATGGTCTGTGGGAATATGAGGTGGCCGAGCTGTTTTTGGTGGGGAACAAGCAGCACTATGTAGAGCTGGAGCTGGGCCCTCATGGGCACTATCTGCTGCTGCAGCTGGAGGGGGTACGGCAGCGGGTGGGCAGCCCCCTTCCTCTCTCTTATCAGGCGAAAATCCTTGAAAATCGTTGGACAGGCCGCGCGCTCGTGCCGCGGAGCTACCTGCCGGATCCGATTGTAGCCTACAATACATTTGCCATCCATGGGCAGCCGAGGGTCTACGCGGCTCACCACCCGGTGGGCGGGGAACGCCCTGATTTTCATCGTATCGAAAATTTTGTACGGTGGCCCGAATGAGCGAGCCTTCGGATAGCACCTATTCTCCGCAGCATCTGCGGACGACCGCGGCGCAAATCTTCGGCGTACTGGGGCTGTTGATCATCGCTTCTGCCTGGCATTCGCCAGGGGGAAGTAGTAGCACCTTGATGGTGCTGCTCCCGGTGCTGGTGCTGTCCAGCATCCCGATGATTGCGGCCAGCCGGAACCCGACCACGCGGCGGATCTGGCACGGGATCGTACTGTTGGCGGTTGCGATTGTAAGTATGGTCTTTATCGGACGGCTGTTGGGGCAGCAGCAGCAAGAGCAGGGGGAGCTGCTGGCGCGTGCGCAAAACCGCACGGTTGAAGCAGTCCAGCAGTTGGATGGTGTACTTTCCGCGCTCCATCCGGTAGCCGAGGGAGTGGCGAACCGGGTCATCGGCGAGGCGCAGAACCTGGAGGAGTTTCGGGCGCTCTCTGCGGCCGACAACGATTGGCTGCTGGACGAGATTCGATAGAAAGATGGTCGTCTTTTAGCTCAGGTAGGCTACGCGCTGGAGGCCTCTGCCGGGCTCGACGGCCAGCGCCATGGCCCCAACGCGGTGGGCACGCGGGGAGAGGTGCGCGTCTCCGATCTGCTGGACGTGTTGGACTACGACTACACGGTGCCGTCCACGGCAAGCAATTGGTACCAGCGGGCGAAGAACGAGAAAAAGGGAGGATGGAGCGAGCCTCCCTACTTCGACGAAGCCACCCACGCGATGTTGGCGGAGTACACCTTTCCGATGGTGCTGCCCGACGGCACTTTTGTTGGGGTGGCCTATGCCAGTATGCCCATGGACTCGGTGACCCGCTTCATCAAGGGGCTGGATCTGGGCGAAGGGGGCTACGCATTTTTGTTTTCCCGAACGGGGGTCCTGGCCTCCTACCCCAACCAGCGCGACGTGGATGGGACCAAGACGCTAAGTGATCTGGCGAACCAGGAGGGGGAGCAGCAGTTGGCCGCCATGGCCAAATGGCTGGCCAGTGGTGCGGCGGTGGCCCCCGCACCCGCCGCCATCCATGATCCGATGACCGGAGGAAGTGCCTTTCTGCTGTGCGGGAAGGTGCCTTCCGTCGGATGGGGACTGTGTACGGTCACCCTTCCCACCCGGGCGGATCGGGTGACATGGTCGCTGGTGGTGGTGGTCTCCGTGGTCATCTTTCTGTGCTGTTTACTGGCCTTTCTCCTGGATCCCGGCCGTGGAACGCTGCCTCGCTTGTGGGCACTCTCCCTTTCCATGTCCGTTATTTTTGTCATTGCTATTGGAGTGGTCTGGCGGGAGGGGAAGATGGTCTTTGGGGAGGAGGGGCCGGTGATCTTCGCCGACAGCCAGGTGGACCAGGTAGTCGCGGACAATCGCGACCGGCTGGAGAAGCTGGGAAGAACGGACCCTATTTTCCAGCTTCCATCGGGTGTATTGATATCCGAGGTGGTGCCCGGTGATGGGATGCTACAGATCGGTGGGATGATGTGGCAGCGGGTAGCACTGGAGGATTTGAAGAGGGGGGAGGAGCAGCCAGAGGAGGACATGCAGACGGTCGAGGAGCTGCCGGAGTGGGTGGGGTTGCGGCTGGCCAATGCCGCGTCGATGGAGCAGGAGGAAGTATTTCGGAAGGATGTAGGCCCCGATCGGGTGATCGGATGGCGGTTTCGGGCGGAGGTGCCCGATCTGACGGTGGTGGGCTGGTATCCGGTAAGCCAGCGTACACTTCGGCTCGATCTGGTGCCGCCCACCTTTGCTGACCCCGTGTTGCTGGTTCCTGATATCGGAGCCTATGACCTGATTGTTTCCAGCTCCATGCCCGGCATTGCACCGACGGTATCGCTCGCTGGCTGGGAGCCAAGGCGCGCCTTCTTCTCCTTTGTGGAGCACGACTGGCCGGTGGACTTCGGCTTGGGAGAAGAGGGCATTGCCCGCCGGCTCTCGTCGCTGCGCTACTCGGCCACCTTCGAGCTGCAGCTGATCAACCCCATGGTCACCTATCTGTTGCCCGAAACTATTTTGTTCATGCTGATGTTCGCACTGTTGGCGGTGACCACCACCAACTCCGAGCTGGCTGAACGCTACGGACTGAACGCCAGCTCGGCCATCAGCACCTATGCCACCTTTTTCTTTATTGTTGTCTTGCAGCACATCGCGCTGCGGCAGGATCTGGCCTCCCCCCGGCTGGTCTACCTGGAGTGGGTGTTTATTGTAACCTACGTGGGTCTGCTGCTGTTGACTCTCAACGCCATGCTGGTGAGCGCAGACTCAAGAAACTGGCTGATCCGACATGATGATAACCTCCTTAGCAGGCTGATTTATTGGCCGCTGCTGACGGGGTGTTTGTTTGGGATTACGGTGGTGGTGTTTCATCCCTAGGGCGGGATCCCGGAATACACGCCGTCGTCCCCTGGCCATACCCGCCAGCTTCCGCGGCGCGCGAGTGTCGGCCGCGGGGGCACAAGCTCGGGTCCCGTTGAGGGCGCCTGACCGGGGAGGGATCACCGCAGGCGATTTGACAGCTACGGCCCGGAAGAAGTAAGAGCGGAGGGGGGAGGGCGGAATGTACCTGGGGCAGCTCTGGATGGATGGGGTCAAGCACTTCCGAAACTTCAAGCTGGATCTTGGTAGCTCGAAGGGAAGAATATCGCAGGTGACCGTTCTCATCGGCGAAAACGGCTGCGGGAAGAGTACGGTGCTTCAGGCCATTGCCCTGGCGGCAGCGGGGGGACAGCTCAATAACTCTATCGATAGCAATTGGGTGAATTATTGGGCAGACCGGCGAGAACAGAAAACAACAGCACGCGTCCATGCTGCGTTTTGGCACAATCAGCAATGGCTCCTCTCCGCGATAGAGAAGGTCCCGATAATGAACACCTTGGAGGTTTCAGCGGACGCGCAAAGCTGGTCTCATTTTGATCGCCTTCGCATCAACGACAACATGTACCAGCCGGGGTTGCTTATTGAAGCCCGGAAACGAGATGCCCCCAGCTATTTTGTTGCGGCATATGGCACAACTCGCTTTCTGCCAAATGATCTTGGTTCCACAATCCCTCCCGGATATTCGGTCGATAGGCTGCGGCCTTTGTTCCCCCAATCCGATGGATCGGGGAAGGGCCTACGCTCTCTGAAATTCGTTGACCACTTCGCTGACAAAAACCTCCGCCTCCGCTACGCACGCAACCTCGCGACGGTGCTGAAAAACCTGGATCTTTTCCCGGAGCTGAAAAAGGTCGAACTACGGGGAGCGGGGGGGGTTCAAAGCTCGGGGGATCTGGCCAACCGCTTTGTAATGCGTACCGGAAAAGTGGACACCGTCAGCCTGACGGCCTGGGCGATGTCCCATGGTTTTCAGTCTTCGCTGGCCTGGATTTCGGACCTCATCGGCCAGTTGATGCTGGATGGGCAGATGGACCCTCACGAGGCTACCGGTCTGGTGCTGGTGGACGAGATCGACCTGTACCTGCATCCTCCTCGCCAAGCCCGACTCCTCCGCGCTCTCAAAAAAACCTTCCCTAAGCTACAGTTTATCGTCAGCACCCACTCTCCTTTAGTGCTGTGTGGTGTGGATCCCACCACCGACCGCGTGGTGCGCCTGGGCTCTGATCCCACCACCGGAAATGTAATAGAAATTACCGATCCGGTGGAGGATCCGCGACTGCTCACCAGCGGACAGCTCCTGCAGCAGTATTTCGCGATGGATGCCATCCATCCCGATGTGGATCACCGCCTCTTGCGCGACTACGTCTACCTTGCGGCCAACCCGTTTCGCTCGACCGCCGAGGACCGAAAGCTGGATAGCTGGGAAAAGAAGCTGCACACCTTGGGAATCGGCTTCAATCCCAACAGGGAACCACGGAAGCAGCCATGATTGCGCTGACGCGCGGGTCAGAGCCCGAGGCGCTTCGCAAGATGAGGCATTGGCGTCTTGCAGACCAGCGTCGGAAGCGTCTCCAAAACCAGGATCCACCTTCCATTGTCGGCTATGATGTGGCGCGAGATACCCTGTACGAGGCTCAGGAGCACCGATGCTGCTACTGTGGAGACCTGATCCGCGACAAAGCCCAGCCGGTTGAGCACTTTCGGCCCAAAGAGGCCGTGGACCGTCGGCTGTACCCGGATGATCCTCTCCGGCGGCTCACACCGGCAGACCCGGAGTACATCGACCATGGCTACTGGTGGCTAGCCTGGACCTGGGAGAATCTACTTTTTTCCTGCCACATATGTAATTCAGGATATAAAAAAACTCACTTTCCCATCCGGGGGGCGACACTTCCGGCTTGGCGCTGGGATGTGGGAGACGAACATGCGCTGTTGATCGACCCTTTCCGCGAAGATCCAATGGATTCCATTTATTGGCGGCCCGAGCTGCCAGCCCTATGGGATCCACTGCGGCCGGCGGACAGCATCGGCGGAATATGGTGGGTGCCCGATCATAAGGGAGTGAAAGGAGAAAAGACAGTCTCCTTCTTAGGACTTCGCTCTCTGAAGGAAGTGGTTACGGACCACGTTCGGACCACGGTCTGGCCAAACGTGAAGGGGATTTTCCGGGACTGGAACCTCGGCCAGCGGACCAAAGCGCGACGGCGTTGGGCGCAAAAGGAAAACCTGCTGCTGGGGCCAGGCCGACGTTTCCCGGCTGCCACCTGGGATGTTCTGCAGTTTCTGATGCCCGACATGGTCCAACAACTCCCTATTCCCCGGTCGGGACGGCGCCCCCCAAATTGGGCACCTCCTCCGCCCGTTCCCGGCCTTCCTGATGCCCCCGCTGGTGTAGGTGCATCACTGTGGCTGGACATCCTTGCTTGCGGAGACCACGGCAGCGATGCAGACAAAGATGCTCTCCTCCTGAACCTGTGCCAGTCGGGTCCTTGGAACATCGACCAGCTCAGGGACCGCCTGCCGATCCTCTCGCCCGTCAACCTAAAGGCACGACTGGCCAGGCTGGTTGCGAGTGGACAGATTACCGAAGGGCCCCAGGGCTATCGCGCTTGACCCGCCCCGCAGGGCCCGGTTTCTCACAACCGTGCTCGAATTGCCCCTTGCCAGCAGAGTTCAAGGTGGCTAACCTCAATGTGGATGCGCTTCAGCGGCGGTTTGCGGGAAGCTTTTCCGTACATTCTTGCTGCTCCGCCCTCCCATCCGAGTACCGGATTGGAGAGCGGTGCAGTGCGGGTGGAACGGGGAAGAGTCTTACAATCTGTCGCGGGCGCGCATCTGGCAGAATTTTGAAGAAATGCTTTCGTTGATGTAGATGTTTCGGCCGGAACCTCTACATCAAGGGTAGTATTCCTTAAAATTTCTGTGAAGCCGCACACAATTGCTCTGGAAAGGTTCCAGGGCAGTTTGTGTGTGAAACCGCCTATGCGGAGCTTTACATGGAACTCAAATATTGTACGTCCGAGTCTGCACTGGTTGCTTACCTCAAACGCTCCGGAATCCTGGAAGCCTTTGGCTTCTTTCTGCTTCGGGAAGAGTGGGAGGTGATTCCCGGTCATTCCCAGTATGGCAAGGGAGACATGCTGTATGCGGATGGGAGGGGGCGCTTCGTGGTGGTGGAGGTCAAGTACCTCGACCCGCCGGGGCGGGGCTCCTCTGCGAAGCGCCGACGCGGTCGGAAGCGGACGGAAGTTCGCGACCAGGCCTTGCGCTACGCCTCCATCATCCGGCAGGCAGTGGACGGTGCGCGTGAGGTGTGCGCTGCCATCTTCACGAATGACTGGCTCCACCCCGGCCTGATCTGGCTGTAGCCAAGCCCCCCCAAAAAACAGAAAAACCCGCCCGGGACTTCTCCCCGGCGGGTTCATCTCCAGCCGAAAATCAGCCCAGAAGCTGGGTCAAAAAGGCTTCGGTCAGCTTGTTGGGGTGGCCACGCCAGATGATCTTGCCGTCCTTGACGATGGCGGCGGCGGGGATGCCGGTGACCATGAAGGCCTTGGAGAGAGAGCCGTCCTTCTCTTTACCCACGGGGAACTTGATCTTGTTCTCGGAGAGGAAGGCGGTCACCAGCTCGTCGGTGGACTTCTTGGTCACCTTGGTCATGCCGACCACCTGCAGCTTGCTGCTCCACTTCTCGGAGAGCGGCTGCATCTTGGGCATTTCGTCCTTGCAGTGCGGGCACCACTGCTCCCAGAAGACCACCAGGGTGGCCTTCTTGGAGTCCCAATTCGCCTTGCCCTGGAACCACTTTTCCACTTCCATGGTCGGAGCATCGGTACCGATGATGCCGATCTCTGCGGCGATCCGGGTGGCCGCCTTGGCGGCGCGGGTCTCGGGGTACTTCTCGGAGATCTCGGCCAGCTTGGCCTTGGCGAGGTCGAAATTGGCACCGTTGATGGCGACCTGAGCTTCCTTCATCAGCGCGGAGGCCGCGTCGTCCTCGGGGGTGGAGGCGGGGGGAGCGCCGGGCTTGTTGGCAGCGGGGGCGGCCTCCGGCTTGGCCAGCTTCTCCTCCAGGGCCTTGATACGGGCGTCCAGATCGGTCACTTCCTGCTTGGAAGCACAGCCTACCAGCCCAAGAAGCACGAGAGAAGCAAGAATACGGGTCATAAAACCTCCTAGAGAGCGGCAATGGGCCGATAGGATGGCCGCCTAACCCTCTTCCCCCGCGCTGGCGAGCAACGCCTTGTCACGGCGGTGGCTTCGAAGACCCCTCGCCCCCTCCCCCACCTCAGTTGGTCGCGGCTTTCCGCTCGGGGAGGAAGGCACAGGCACCATTTTCGGCGCCGTCCTCGCCGTTGTCTACCACGTCGTCGCAGTCGTTGTCGTAGTAGTCGCAGAACTCAAAAGCGCCGGTGTAGGCCCAGGGATCCCCGTCGTCACAGTCCCCTTCATTGTCGGTCATCCCGTCGCCATCGTCGTCGTAGTCGGGACCCCCTTCGTCAATAGCGCCATCGCAGTCGTTGTCGATGCTATCTGTAGTCTCAGCTACACCGATGTTCACCAGGACCGAGCTGTCGTCGCAGTCCCCTTCGCGCTCGGAGAGGCCGTCGCCGTCGTCATCACTCCGCTCGGTGTCGTTGTCGATGGCGCCGTCGCAGTCGTTGTCTACGTCGTCGGCCAGCTCCACCGCGGCGGGGCTGATCGTCGCATCTGCGTCATCACAGTCCTTGAAGCCGAAGCAGGATGCGCCTTGGCCCACCTCGTTGCAGCCGTCTCCGTCGTCATCTGTGGATGTGGGGTTTCCGGCCTCGTCTACTTCTCCGTCGCAGTCGTCGTCTTTGCTATTTCCGGCTCGCTCGAAGGCCGAGGGGCTCATGGAGTAGTCCAGATCGTCGCAGTCCCCCCCACAGCTCGACCAGCCGTCGTTGTCCTGGTCCCAGCCGGGACTATCCGAGCCGGTGCACAGGTTTCCCTGGATGGCCACCGCCACGCCGGTCAGCGCCTCCGCGTTGGAAACAAAGCTCAGGTTACCGGAAACGGGCGAAGAAGAAGCGGTATAGCGGATGTCCACGGCGGAGGATTCGCCGGGCAGTACATAGAGCGGGTACAGTGTTCCCGACTCCACCGAACCCACCAGTGTCCCGTCAAAATTCGCCTGCGCGATGTCGATGCGCACCAGCCCACAATTCTCGATGCTGACCGAGTCGGTGAACTGACCGCCCGAAGGCCGCGCGCCAAAATCCAGAAAAGCAGGGATCACCCTCGCACAGGCATACTGCGAAACCGCCCGGAGCTGTACCTTCCAGACACCCATCTCCCGATCGGGATTTGTCGGCAGGGGGGCACGTTCGGTGGTCTCGTTGTCATCCGACCACATGGTCATGACGGCGCTATAAAAACCTTCGACAGGCGGAGCAAAAACCACCGGGAGGGCGAGGGTATCGTCGTCACTTTCTTCGTCATAGGCGGCGAGGTCGCGGGCGTCTCCTACACCGTCGCCATCGCTGTCCTCGGTGCGCCAGGCATCGTCGAGCTGGAAGACTTCGGAGGGTGCACCCGTCGCATCGTCCAGGATCTGCATGTCGAACACACGCAGCTTGGTACGCCCGGTGGAGAAGAGCGGCACGATGAAGCTACGCCGATCCAGCGGCGCAACCGCGCCGGCGTCCACATAGGGAAAACTCTCCAGCCGCCGGGGAATAGCGTCGGTACCAGTTTCA
This sequence comes from uncultured Pseudomonadota bacterium, assembly GCA_903891165.1. Lineage (GTDB taxonomy): Bacteria > Myxococcota_A > UBA796 > UBA796 > SXON01 > CAITDR01. Next base: position 3,636 of record CAITDR010000394.1, on the reverse strand, counting down.
GAACGACAGGCCAGGAGCGACAGGAGGAGAGTAGTCATCCCGCATAGCATAGCAAGTTTTGACGGCGATCCTCAAGTACGGCGTGTCACCAGATCGAGCACCTGACGGGTCCGACGATACAAGAACTCTGCTTGCTGGCGGTTATCTCCGATACAGACCATGCCGAGCTTTCCGAATTCGGAGAGCGCCCCGATCAGGTGGAAAACCACGCCCCGATCGGTGGCCGAGTGGTAGTGCAGCTCGTTCATCACCGCCAGATCCACCAGGTCGGCGGGACCGGTGCCCTTGTAGTGATCGGATTGCACGGAGTCGGAAGCGTAGTAGTATTTGGGACGGCCACTTTGAGAGTAAAAAAGCCCGGTCTGTTCGTCGAAAGATCCATCGGTGAGGAAGCGGAGGGTGAGGAAGGGGTGGGTGGTGCCCCCTTTCCGAAGGTTCACCTCGATGGCGTAGTGGCGCCAGTGATCGCCCTCTTTGACCGAGACAAAGTCGGTGGCAAAGCGGCCGATCACGCCCTTTTTGCCCAGAGCCTGGGCGATCTGGAGCCCGGCATCCTGGATGGACTTCCGGTACTCCTCGTCGGCCGGGAAGGTGCAGCCCAAAAAGACCTGACCGCTGGGGCCGCCCAGCACCTGGTCGTGGGTGGAGATGGACATGGCCTGGCCCAGGGCGTTGACCCGGTTCTGGGAGGAGGGTGACCGCTTGATCTGTCCCTCCACAAAAAGTTCTACTACTCCCTGCATTTCTTTGAATTTTTTGTGATAGCGCTCCCAGTGTTCGCCGGGCGCCTCGAACTTCAAATTGGGCAGGTTCTCGTGTACCCAGGCTTTTCGTTCGTTGTGGCTTCCCTCCGGGCAGCCATCATAGTAAAAAAGGGCGTTTCCCTCTCCCGAAAATCCGTCGTTCAGCTTGACCACGGCGCGGCGCGACGTGGGGTGCCGCTCCTTGAGGCGGGTGAGGGCCTCGGCGATGTCCTCTCCGTCACGCAGATCCTCGTAGCCGTCGGGATGCAGGACGCCCGCTTCGGCAAAGGTACGGCGACAGCCGGACTTTGTACCCAGGTAATAGAGATCCGGATCATTGGCGTAGAGTGGGATGCCGAGCTGAACCGCAAGGCTACGCTCCCAGTGGGAGGAGTTGAAGACGACGAGGTGGGCATTCTCCGGATCGGGGATCGCCGCTTTGATACGCTCCAAAAGCCGGGGACGAGCAAGGACTTTTGCGCTCAGCGGCAATTTCGAGGCGTCCGAGCAGTAGAGCAGGGTCAGCCGCTCCCGTGCATGTGAGGAGGGAATACCCGTCAACAGGTGCAAAAAATAGTCGATGATGATGGGATCGATCTGCTGGCTGGTTACAAAAACCAGACGGGTGCGCGGCCGACGCAGAAGCATCAGCATGTAGAGCATACGCTCTTCGTAGTGGTGTACACCGGTGACTTTGGCCAGCTCCTCCGGGTCCAGCGACAGACTCGGCACCACCACCAGGGTCTGAGGCTGGCGGCGATCGTGGGTGACGCGGGCAAAAAGTCCGGGGAGACGAGCCTGCAGGCGATGGAAGGCGGCGACTTCTTCTGGGGAGCCAGGGGTCATGGCGCAAATGTACCTTATCGGAGGCGCCCGCGGGAATGGGATTCTGCTTCCGCTCTCGGCGCGGCGGTGATAGAAGGCGGGGATGGATGACGTTACCGAAGCAGTACGGGCGATGTATGAGCGTTTTCCCTATCCTCCTGCGGGCGCGCCCATGCACAGAGTCGGCACGCATGTACGGCTGGCGCTGAGCCTTGGGGAGCGACGGGCCCCGGTGGGGCGTGCGCTTCGGGTGCTGGATGCAGGCTGTGGGCGGGGGATCGGGCTTTTGGGATCGGCCACCCTGCAGCCGGACGTGCTCTTTGACGGCGTGGACCTGAACCGGGTGGCGCTGGCCGAGCTGGAGGCAGAGGTGGCGGCGCGGGGTCTGAAGAACCTGCGCACGCAGGAGGTGAACCTGATGACGATGGCGGACCTTGTGCCGCCGGAGGGGGGCTATGATGGCATCCACTCCTCGGGGGTGCTGCACCACCTGTCGGACCCGCTGCAGGGGCTGCGGGCGCTGAAGGCGGTCCTGGCACCCCACGGGGTGATGTCGGTGATGGTCTACGGGCTGTTCGGGCGGGAGCCGCTGTATCGGCTGGTAGATGCGATCAACCGGGTGCTCCCCGAGGATCTTTCCCTGGAGCAGCGCCTGGTCGCGGCCCGGCAGATGGTGCGGCAGCTGCCGATGCCTGCCGTGCGCACAGGTCCTTGGGCCGACCTGGACGGCCTGCGGGACGCCGAATTTGTGGATCGCTACCTGAATGTGAACGAGGTGGCCTGGTCGGTGGAAGAACTGTTTGAGCTTTTAGAGAAGGCGGGCATGCGCTTTCTGCGCTGGTGTGAGCCGGCCGATTGGACCTTGCCGCCCAATACCAACTTCGCCGCCCTTTCACCGCTGCTTCAGTACCAGCTGGTGGAGCGCCTCCAGTGGCGGCATCGTCTCGAATTTTACGCGACCCATAAGGAGAATCTGCCACGTGCCGCCCTGACGCGGGATAGTCTGGAAGATGCGGTCGCGGCGGTGAATCCAGAAGTGGCCTTCCGGGTGGAGAGCCGGATGCTCCACGGTCATAGCCGGACGGAGCGGCTTTTGTACCAACTTCGGAACCAGGAGGCGGTGGCGTTGACCGGGGTGTTGGCCCGGGCCACGTCGCTCCTTCAGGGCCAGAGTGAACCTTTCCTGGTGCATAAATTCTGCAAGATGCTGATGGGGGTGGCGGATCCGCTTGCGGTGGCCGAGGATCTGTTGCGGCGCGAAATTTTGTATGTGGTGTGAGAGGTGACGCGGCTGCGTCGAGTCGGATTTGGATTTTTTGCCGCGTTGAGCCTATTGGGCGTCTCTGAGTTGTTGCTTCGGCTGTTTGTTTCGAGAGATACGCTCCTATTTTCCTGGGAAAAATCGAACGCGGTGCTGGAGGCCCACGCGGGCAGCAACCCGCGGGAGGTACGCCTGCTTCCCCATCCCGGCAGCTCCCGGAGCGACCAGGATGGCCCACATACCTGGACGACGCGCATCAATGCCCAGGGTTTTCGGGGTGCAACCGACACCTTGCCCGCCGCACCCCATCGCTATCGTGTGCTGGTGCTGGGCGACTCGTGGATGTACGGCATCAGTACCTCGCAGGGCCACACTTTTGCCGAGCGTCTGGAGTTGGCCCTTGGCGAGGTGGATGGCCGCCCCGTGGAGGTGATCAATGCAGGTGTACCCAGCTTTTCAGCCTTTGACATGCTGGTACGCTATCACGATGCCCTCTCCTGGCTGGAAGTGGACGCACTTCTGATCGGTGCGCCCCACAACGAGGGAATCCAGGTGGCACGCGCAGAGCTGCGGCGGCGGTGGTATGCCAGCATCGAGGCGGGGCCGCCGAGCGACATATTTTTGTATCTGGGCCTGCGGCGTTTATTGGCATGGGCACGTACACCCCGCTATGCGCCTGGCCTCGACGCCACCGCAGCGACGGCGGCCATGGGCGATCTCCGTGCGCTCACCGAAGATGGCCAAAAGCGTGGTCTCTCGGTGGTGTTTGTCGCTTGGGGAAATCGTTGGGAGAACGGGGGGGTTAGC
>CAITDR010000393.1 GCA_903891165.1 uncultured Pseudomonadota bacterium | reverse complement strand
GCTCCTGCCCACTCTCTACGACCCGGGTGTACATCCGAGTCTGGTCCAGCAGGCGGTACTGGGGAACAAAATAGAAGGGGGCGGCCCATTTCTTGTGTCTCCTCTTCACGGGATCTTCCCGCTCGGCGCCGCTCTTCCCCTCTGCCGGGAGCGCCTGTGATCCCGCCTTCTCTTTCCGCCTGGTCCGAATTACTGGCCCTGTTTGCGGAAGATCTGCGTCCCGCGCTGGCGGATCTTACCGGCACCTTGCAGCGGCTGATCGGGAGCGCTCCGACCCTGCCCCAGTCGGGATCCGGGGAGCCTGCGGGCTATTCGGGGCTTTCCCGGCGGGGGATCCCCGAACGTATCCTGCTCTCAGAGTGGCTGTTGGCCTCAGAGCTGCCCGAGGAATTTCTGCGTCGTGCCGCCTCGGGACAGCTTTCCTACCTGGAGCTGGAGCGCCGCGAAAAGCAGCCGCACTCTTCTATTTTTGTCCTCTTCGATACCGGCCCGGCACAGGCAGGGGCGCCACGGATTGCCCAGCTTGCCGTGCTCCTGGTGCTGCTGCAGCGGGCACAACAGGCGGGTGTGGCCCTGTCCTGGGGCATCCTCCAGGCCCCGGAGCTGGGTTTTCGGCCAGTGCTCCCCAGCCGGGAGGCCCTGTTGCCCCTTTTGAGTCACCGGACATGGATGTCCGTTGAAAAAAAGCAATGGGGCGGCTGGAAAATCCCGATGGATGCGGAGCTGTGGCTCGTGGGATCCGCTGATCTGCGTTCACTTCCCCACGGAGGGCCCCGCCTGATTCTGGAGGACCTTCTCCACCCGAAGACACTGGACCTGGAGGTGGAGTACCGGCCCGGAAATGGGCCGCCCACCACCCTGATCCTGCCCATGCCGCGGGAGGCGGACTGCCTGCGGCTCTTGACATGGGAAGAGCCTGCGCCCCGGAAAAAGCGGTCGTGCCCCCCGTTGCTCCCCGCCGAGGCCATCCAGTGGTCCAGCCATAGCGGGCGCTTGCTGGTACGGGCGAAAAATGTGCTCCGTATTTACTCTTTTTCGGCACAACCCGACAATCGGTTGGAGGTGGACCGGCTCCACACCCGGGATTTTCCGCCGGGGGAGCAGGTGATCGCGGCGGACTACCACTGGGGTCGCCTGCTGGTGGTGACCCGACAGGACGACGGCACCGTCTGGCTGTATGGCATGGGCCGTCCGGATCCGAAGGGGCGCGGTCCTGCGCGCTGGAAGCTGGAGAATCCGGATCTGGTCGGCGCATCTCCAGGCGGCGACTTCCTGCTGGCGGGCATCGCGGGAACCCTCTACTTTCGCGACCGGCAGCGCCTGTTTCAGATCCAGCCCCAGCACGACGGGAGCTTTGTGGTCTCCGAGCAGCGGCGTCTGCGTCACCTCCGTCTTCTTCATCCGCCCACGCCGGCTTTGAGCCATGTGCTGATGAACTGTCACGGCCTGGATCCCGCTGCAGCCGAGCACTGGTCGATCTACGGCTGGAAAAACGGCGCCATGCGGATCCCCCATGAAGTCAGCGTGAAGTCCATCCAGGACCTGCGGCAGCTCGGGGCGCAGGTGGAGTACCTGTTCGAGCCCACCCTGGCGATCCGTCAGGTGGTTGAGGACCTGCTGATGATCGCCCCGGGTCCGACACTCCTCGCGCAGGAGCGGCTGAAAATGACGGTGCTCTCCACCCGCATCGGGCGTGGACCCTTCTGCCTGGGGGGTACCCAATACGACCACCTCGTGCCCTGGTATACCCGAGATAGTATCGAGCTTTTCAGCCGCAACGGGCCCTGGACACGCGGGGCGGTGCTGCCGCGGGAGGCGGACTGGCACCTCCCCCCTGCCCGGACCCCCTTCTGGCTGAAGTGTGCGCTCTGGGGAAAAAAGTACGACGCCGATTTTTACTTTTGTGGCCCGGACCACATCGAGCTGTGGCCCCTGCGAGCCGGCGCCCCTACCGACGGCGTCAGCTTCCGAAACCAGCTTGTGCAGGCGGCGGTGGATCCCCACAACGGCTGGCTGGCCTGGCTGGATGCTGCAGGAAACATCGGGGTTTCTGGCTGCCAGGCCGGGCCGATGACCGAGGGGGCCATCCGCCCGCTCCAGAGCACACGTTTGGAGGGACAGGACGCTTGGTTTATGGGGCCGCCCCCCGAGCGGGAGCTGCCGCTCACATGACCCCCGTCCACCTGCTCCATCGTGGCCACCTGAATGCAGATGCGCTGTGGTTTGACGCTGATTTTCTGGGAGAGGCGGAGGCGCAGCGGCGGCTTCTGATGGCCTGGTTGCCGGGTTGCCGGGTGGAGCGACTCCAGGAGGGCTATCTGCTGAAGTTCAGCTCTTCTTCGGGACTTGCAGGGTCATCTCTCGAAAGTACCCGAAGGGTGGACACCACGGGCGCAACGGGGCTGGCGCTGACCGCAAGAAAGGGGGGCTACGCTGCCTTGGAGCTGCCCAAAACGGTGCCCGACGCCCCGGTGGTCTGGGCAAGGGGAGGGGAGCTGGTCGCCGAGTCCCCCGGCGAACCGGTGGATCCGGGGAGCTGGCTGGAGCTGGGACCGGTCCACAGAGGCCAGAGCCTCGGCCTCCCGCCGCCTCCTCCCCCCCTGCCACCTGCGCCGGTGCAGGTGGATCTGCGCGCGAAGGCGGGCCTCCCCATGGATCCCCGCACCGCCGAACTGTTGGCTGCACTGGCTGAAAAAAGGGCCCTCCATGTCCAGCCACCGGCGCCGTGGGCACAGGGCCTCTTGGGTAGCTTGCTGCGCGGCCTCTTTCCCCGAAGCCCTGCTCCCGACCAGCGCTTGCTATCGGGACCACCAGGAAATTCACAGCCGCCCCCGACTTCTTTTTTGGGGAAACGCTGGACAGAATTTCTGGTCCGCAGCGGATTGTATGGAATCATACAGAATCGCCAGGAGGACTACCTACGGGAGCTTTTTTCTGCCTTTGACGGAGGGAACTTAGACGACGCCTTACGTCGGGCCATCCCCATGGCCGAAAAGACGGAGGGAAGTGCAGGGGTCCTGCCCGCCACCGGTGTGCCCAAGCCGCGCAGCGAGCTGCACCTGACGGGAGGCGGAGGAAGCAGCAGTGTGCTCAACCTGGAGGAAGCCGCACGAGAGACCTTAAAAGCGCACTATCGGCGGGCGGTGCGCCGGTTGTTGGACGAGGGAAAGTTGGACGAGGCGGTCTTTGTGCTCTCCGAGCTGCTTCGCGACCACGCAGAAGCGGTGACGACGCTGGAGCGGGCGGGCCGCTGGCTGGATGCGGCGAAGCTCGCGGATCTTCGGGAGCTGGATGCGGCGTTGCGGGTGCGCCTATGGCTGGAGGCGGGGGAGGAGGGGAGGGCGGTGGTCATCGCCCGGCAATCCGGCGTCTTTTCGCCGGTGGTCAGCAGCCTGGAGCGCAGCCACCCGGCGGCCGGAAAACGGCTGCGGCGGCTGTGGGCGCAGAGTTTTGCCGATCAGGGCGCCCTTTTCAGTGCGGTACAGGTTTTGTGGGGTAATCCGGCGCTCCGTTCAGAGGCCCTTCCCTGGCTGAAAGAGTTGGAGCAAGGAGAGCTTTGGGTAGAGGCACTGCCCTACCTGCTGGATCTGGTGCCGGAGCAGCGCGAGGTGGCCAGTCGGCGGCTGCAGGATCAGGCGGCGGAATTGCCCACGGAGTCGCTGCAGCGTCTGGGAAACCAGCTCTCCCGGTTACTTGTGGCAAATCAGGCGGGTATTCAGCGAGCTTTGCAGCGTCTCTTGGCGGCACGGGGCCGGGAATCTAGTGGCCACAACAACACGCTGATTCACAAAACGCTGGTTCTTTCTCCACAGAACCTTTCCCCGCAGAAACCCGGCGCGCCGCTGGAGATCTCCGGGGCGGGGCTGCGGCCGGTGTGGGACGGGATCCTGGTGGGGAACCGGGTGCTGGTGGCCATGGGGGAGGAGGGGGTGGAGGAGTGGGATCATCGTGGAAGAAGGCGGCATTGCTACCCGGTTCCGACGACGAAGTTGATCGCGGATGCCGGCGGAGAGCAGGCCCTGGCGGTGGT
>CAITDR010000392.1 GCA_903891165.1 uncultured Pseudomonadota bacterium | reverse complement strand
TGGCCCCCCTGGTGGTGGAGGCATTGAAGAGAAGCCTGTAAGGAAGCGGGGGGTGCAGGCTGGTCGGGGCCACGCTACATTCTTGCAATGGTATCCCTGCTGGCATTTGTCGGTTTTGTCCTCGCTGCCGATCCCGTGGAGCCCTCCACGGTTTTTGGCAAAGAGGCTACGGATTTTATCTTCGTGTTGGACAGCTCCCAGGGGCTGCTTCCCACCGCAGAGTCGCTGCGGGCGCCCATCGCGAGCCTGATCGGGGTGCTCCCGGAGCGTGATCGTGTTGCGATGATCGCCTTCCACACCCGAGCGACCGCTGTGCTGCCGCCCACCGAGATCGAGGCGAAGAACCGGCAGAGTCTGATGGACCAGATCAAGGCCCTTCCCCTGCCCTCCGCCAAAGAGACGGATCTGGGTGCTGGCGCCGCCGAAGCGTTGGAGCTGATGAGCCGGAAGGGGGCGGCCCCCATCCAGCATCTGGTGGTGGTCAGCGACTTCTGCCACAATCCCTCTGTGCAATCTCCCTATGACAGCGGCGGGCGCGGCTGTCGGAGCATTCGGGGAATGGAGGGGCTTGCGCGGCGGTTCCGCGAAAATAGTGCAGGAAAGCGGGTGATCGTGGACTACCTCCAGGTGACCCGCACGGGCGGTACCGGCGCGCAGAACCCCACCGAGCTGCAGCCTGTCCTCGGCCCCGGCACCGTGGGCAAGGATCCCCTCACCTTCTTGAGTCTGGCACAGAGCCAGCTGCCCCGCTTTCGGTACCGGCCGGTGGCCGAAGCCCTGTTGGCGGCCGCGCGGGTGACGGTGAGGGTCCAGACCCCGGGGAGCCCCACGCAGACCGCCCGGCTGGCGCTGAGCCTGCCCGCGGGGAGCCAGGGTACCCTGGAGGGGCTGCAGGCCAGCAGCGGGAGCCTGAGCAGCACCACGCTGGGACTGGCGCCCGACGGCGAGCTGCAGCTGCAGCTGGGTGCTCCGGGCCCCGTGCCCTTCGCGATCCTGCCGCGCGAGGAGAAAACCAACCAGTCGGTGACCCTGGAGGGAGAGCTGCGGCTGGAGCCCGCCGAGGCCTGGACGACGCTGGGCTTGGATCCGGTGCAGAAGAACCTTCGCTGGACCGTCGATGTGCCGGGCAGCTACACCGTCGGCTCCTGGCAGCGTACGGGGATGGTGGCCGTCATCGTGATCTCGGGGGGGGCCGCTGCCTGGGCACTGCGACGCCAGCGTCGTCTCCCCCCTCGCCTTGGCGGCAGCTTCTCCTGGCGGCACGGCGGGGATACGCGGCTGCCTCTGGAGATCGGTACGCTGCGAGAGATTCATGTGCATGTGCATCCCGACGGAACGCTGGGCACCGGTCCGAAGCCAGGCAGTGTACTTTCCATCAAAAAAGAAAGCTCTAAACTTGCCTATGTTGAGACTCACCAGGAGGGGATCGAGATCAACAGCCACCGTGTCGGCATTGGAAAGCACTCCGTAATCCCCGGAGCCACCTCTTTCCAGTTCGGCGAATACCGGCTTACCTGGGAATGATTCTTTCAATTTCTGGTTGCCAGCTTGTTGCATTTTTCTAAGGCTACGGATACCATCTGAATGCGACGGTGGGATCGGCCACCGTCCAGACTGGCAGGACGCCAGACCATGATGCAAACCCGCACATCGTAAGGGTGGCGCTCGGATGCGCTTTCAGACGTTGTGCCTGACCGGAGGTTTAGTATGACCGGTGAAGAAGTCTTCAACCTGCTGAACAAAATGGCGGCCCGTGGCGACAGCCCCCGTAAGCGTGAGCGTCAGCTGCGCAAGATTGCGGAAAAGGTCGGTCTTTCCAGCGATGCGCTCCGGGCAAAGGCCCGTCGCTTCGCCAAGAAAGTGGGCGGTGGCTACCCGCTGATGCGGAAGCCTGCGACCCACAACCGGGAGAAGGAGCGCGAGGATCGTCGGACGACTCGCTCCGCCTGGAAAGACGAGCGTATTGCCCAGGGCAAAGAAGCTCTGGCCAAAGGCGCGGATTGGGCCGCGATGGCGGTTCTCTTCAACATCAAGACCCCGGAAGGGGCGGCCCAGTGGTGGCGTCGCAACGTGGAGGGTATCCAGACCCCCCGCCGCAGCACCAAGTCGCGTCGCCGCGCCCGGAAGGCAAAGGCACCGGCGACCACCGGTTCCTGAGCGATCCTGATAAAGGGGGCCGGAGCACATGCTCCGGCCCCCTTGCTTTTTTGACCTCCCACCTTTTGGGAAGCCGGGTTAGGCGGCCGCCATGTTGAACCTCCTCTTCCTCGCCTGTTCCCTTCCCACCACCCAGGCTCCGCCGCCACCTCCTGCGACCTTTGTGGCGCGGGCGTCGATCACCGGCGGCACCCTGTTCATCTTCAATGACTCGGATACCGCCTGGGCCAACGTGGTCGCCGCCCCGGGCGATGCACTGGCCTGCACCATCGGGGTGGTGCCCGCCAAAGGCGCCGGCCAGGTGCTCCTGAAGGACTGCGCCGGCACTGCACCCGCTGCGCCGGTCACCGAAGTGCGGGTCTCCGCTGCCCAGGGGGAGGCCATCGCGACCATCCCCCCCACCGACCTCGCCGGGATCCTGGCCAGTGCCCCCGCCGAGCCCGTGCCCACACCCCGGCCCAAGTCCGGCGGCACCACCAGCCCGTCCTCCACAACCACCCCAAGCCCGGCCCCCACCGAGGCCGCCGCCACCACCGAAGCCATGCGCGGCTCCGCCTCGATGAGCGGCGGTTTTGGCCCGGCGCGGCGGATCACCTACAACAACGAAAACAGCTACGGCTGGTCCGGCTGCACCCTGGTCCTCAATGATGCCTACACCTACAACCTCGGCACCCTACCCGCCCGCGGTGGGGAAGGGGTGATGCTGGTACGTTTCAAGGACAAGGGTGGCAACATCCTGACGTCAAACGCCCAGATCAACAAGGCCACTGCACGCTGTGACCAGGGCAGCACCAGCACGACACCACGTTAGTTCCCGCTCCAGAAGCCGGGCTGCTCCCTACTTTTCCGTGGGCAGCCCCGCTTCGCGCCAGGCATAGGTGCCGCCGTCGATGTTCACGGCGGAATAGCCAGCCGCGGTCAACAGCTCGGAAGCCCGGGCGGAGCGTCCGCCAGACTCACAGATCAGGTAGATCGGGCCTTCTTTGTGACTGGAAAGCTCGGCCATCCGCACCGGGAGCTGATCCAAGGGGATACTCTGCGCCTGGGGTACGTGCCCCTCCCCATACTCCTTGGGTGTGCGCACATCCACCAGAATAGGCACCTTTCCAGCATAGTATTCTGCCTTGAAGGTTGACAGGTCAACGGTGCGCCAAGCACTTTTGGGAGCCGATGGCGCGGCCGCTGTGGAGGCGGGCGGAGGAGTGGCCGGAACGGGGGCACGAGAACAGGCGATCAGGAGTAGAAGCACAGTCACCCCATCAGCGGAAGAAGGAGGGAGGCAATGGTGGAGGGGAGCTGGGACGCACGCTCCCGACCATCCGGAAGGCGGGAGAAGGCCGCCGCCAACGCGACCAGCGCATGCTGGTTGGGCTCGAATTCGTAGATGCGCTGACAATATTGGGTCGGGCGCGGCGAATCTGCAATGTAGGGGCAAAGCCGCGCAAAGCCGGATTCGTGGCGGCGTGCCTCCAGCTCAGCCTTGATGTAGGTGGAGAAGTTGCGGCCGGGATACCGCAGCAGCAGCTCGGTAAGCAGCCGGACTTCCGTAGAATCCAGCACCCAGACCCGTGATTTTTCGGCTTCGGGCTCCGGAACGGTCACCTGCTGGAACATGGTCTCCATTGGCGTGCCCACCCGCTGTAGCGCCGCCGTGGCATACTCCTCTCGCGCCACCGCTCCCGCAAAAAGGAAGAGCTGAAGCTGCATTCCTCGCGGCCCCTTCACCAGCACTTCCCCCGCCGGACCGACCAACAACGGTGCGCCGGGTTGCAGCTCCCGCAGCGGCCCTCCTCCCAAACTCCCCGCCAACACCGGCAGTGGAACCCGAGGCATCGCATGGACCTTCAGCCCCCCCTCCTCGCGGGTGACCACAAAATGGACTCTGGACAAAAAATTCAGGTGCGAAAGGTTCAAACAGGCCGGACGTACGGTCCCCAACACCTCCCGGACCGCCTGTAGGCGAGCTTCCACCTTGGGATCCCCGGTCCCCGCCTCCAGCTCACGGAAGCTGCCCAGTCTGCCCACCAACAGCGCCCCCTCGGGGTACTCCCACTCCATCCCCGTCACCCGGCCATCCTCCTGGCGTACAGGATTGTGGAGGGCCAACAAGGGCTCCCGCCCACCCACTGACAGCAGGTAGGGCAGCGCCTGCCGAAGCCCGGCGATGTCCACGGTGGCCTCCAAGTTCCCCCGGATAGCGGCCATGGCCATGTCCAGCTCGGGGAAGTTGCCCCACCAGGGTCGGCGCTCCAGGGCGACCAGGGCGTCGGAGCGGATCGGCCGCCCTTCCAGCAGCCCCAGGATGGCATTGCGTACACAGCGGCTTCCGCGATCCTGGAGCGGCGGGATTTTTAATGTCACTGCCGTCAAGCGGTGCACCAGCTCTTTCTCCAGTCCCCAGGCAGTGGGCCCCTCCGAAGAGGTAGTCAACAGCGGCGCCGGACGACGATTTGCCGGGTCCAGCATACCGAGATCGCTTACACGAACACGTCTGCCTTCAGTCGTTACCGCCGCAAGCTCGATCACGTTGGCCAGCTCACGGATGTTCCCCGGCCAAGGCCAGGAGGTCAGAGCCTCGCGGGCATCCTCCTCCAGCCAGGTTGAAGGCACACTTTCACGCCTGCGTGCCTGCCGGTAGAAATACTCAGCCAGCAGCAGAATATCGCCCCGGCGTTGCCGAAGGGGCGGCAGGCGCAATTCCACACCCCGGATACGCTGGTAGAGATCTTCCCGGAACTCTCCGCGGGCGATCATCCCTTCCAGGTCGGCATTGGTGGCCGCTACCACCCGTACATCCACCCGCAGCAGCTTGTCGCTTCCCAGCGGCTGCACCATCTTCTCCTGCAGCACCCGCAGCAGCTTGGCCTGCATCCGTGGGGAGAGGTTGCCCAGCTCGTCCAGGAAGAGCGTGCCACCGTCGGCCTCGCGGAAGGCGCCCACCCGGGTGCTGTCCACGCCGGTGAAGGCACCCTTCACATGCCCAAATAGCTGATCTTCCACGAGATTTTCGTTGGCCGCGTTCAGATCCAGGGCCACGTAGGCGCCGGTGCGTCCCGACGCATCGTGGAGTGCGCGGGCCAGGGACTCCTTACCACAGCCACTCTCCCCCAGAATCAGCACGGGGATACTGGAGGGTGCCACCCGGGCGGCATCGGCAAGTACCCGGCTCAATGCTGGGCTCTCTCCGACGATCGGCTCAAATGCCTTGCTACGCGGCCGCTCCATCCGCGGCCCTTCCGGCTCGAAGGTTGGCGGACGGGGCTCCATCGCCTTCAGCCGCTCCCGGAGGTAGTGGATCTGATCCTTCTCCAGCTCCCCGATCTCCTGGTACAGCTCCCACTGCCCGGGCACCGGCCGACGCTGACCGCCTCGCCTTATCTGGGATAGCGGACGATTATCCAGTGTTGCGTGCGCCCAAAATGCAAGTGACTGACGACCAGATCCGACCGGACCGTTCAGATGTACGGGCGAGTTGGAGCGGCAATGCGAGATCAGGCTACGCCGCAGGCTGGCCAACGAAGGATCCGTAGCGACGAGATGAAAGCGATCCAGCCAGCTCAGATGCCCGCTGATCGCCTCGGGAACCACGAGGGGGTTGCCGTCGGCACCGGCCACCCACAGCCGCAACCCGCGGCGGCCCGCCTCTTCGGCCAGCCCTGCAGGAAGTGTCCCCTCCTCCACAAAAAGCCAGCCCCCCTCGGCGATCGCCAGCAGCTCCGGCCAGGAAATTCCGGCAGCGCGCCGCAGGTCGATGTGGATCAGTGGCCGCCAGCCGCGACCCGCCGCCTCCTCCTCCCCCAACCAGCTCCGATACAACCAGCGCACCAGCACCAGTGCCCGCAGGCCCACCAGCGGCGGAACAAGGACCTTTGTTCCACCATGATCAGCTAGAGACAGGAGCCAAGCCCCCAGCGGGCTCCCGCGATCAATCCGAGGTTCTGCAGGCAAGTTCCGCATTCGGATAACGTAACCGGATTCCCGCCTGCAGCAGCCCGGCGTGGGGGCCCATAGGCCGCCTTCAGTGACCCTGCTCAGCTCCGTGGGCCTTCCGGTTGCCGCTGTAGCCATCGGCAAACTCACTGTTCACATGCACCACCGCCTCGTTGAGTGAGCGGAAGGCATAGTCCTCGGTGATCTTGGGGAGTCCGTCCGCCAGCTCCTGCCGGTTCACGACCATCCCGGCGGGAACATAGCGTCCACCTTCGATCTTCACCCCTATCACCTTTGCACCCGGCTCAATTACGCAGCCCGCACCCACATCAGCCTTAAACACCAGGGCCTGCATCCCCACAAAAGTCCCGTCCCCGACCCGGGCCGGACCGTGTACCTGGGATTGGTGCGCCATGGAGACCCGCTTCCCGACGTGGACGGAGTATTTTTTACCATCCACAGTCACCAGGTTTTTCTCGATGGGCACCCCATCTTCCTCGGTCTCCAGCCCATGCAGCACCACGCCGTCCTGCACGTTGGACTCGTCCCCGATGTAGATCGGCTGCCCCTCGTCCCCACGCACCGAGGCCGAGGGCGCCACATAGACCCGCTCGCCCAGGGTCACATTCCCGGTGAGGGTGGACATCGGATGTACAAAAGTGGTCTTGGGGAAACGAGGGGTATCCACCGTTTCATTGAAAGAGGTAGGCGTATTCGGACCCGTCCACCCTCCGAGGATCACCCCCAACAGGACGAGGTTCAAGGCAGTACTGAGGCTGAGCAGGGAATCGCGGCGCATGGGCATCTCCAGGAGCCGGGTTCTACTACCGCCTACAATTTTCTGCAGAAACAAATCTAAAAATCTGCTTTACACGTCTGATTTTTCTGGAAGCTTGGCGCCCTCAATACTGGGAGGAGCGCGCACAGCGCAGGCGACCCTTGTCCACTTCGCACTGGTAGTACTGGTACGGGAGGATGGGCACCGCGCCCTCCACCGGAATGCCGCTGACGGAGAGCGAACAGCCCGAAACATCCGGGATATTTCCGATCACGGCATGTCCACCCACCACGGGAGCACCGCCCCGGTAGCGTCCCTTCCCGCTCACCCCTTCCACCGGGCAGTCCACCTGCACAGCATCCGGCTGCGAAGATCCACCAAAAGCCAGACTTGTCGGCCGGGTATCCGGGAACAGCACCGGCGATTTTGGAGGGTGGCTTTCCGGCCCGCGGGGATCGAGGGTGGACATATGCCAAAACCAGCCAGAAACCACCCCGATCAGCACCAGACTCACAGCGATCAGCAGCGGCACCCGCTGTGAAAACAGGGGGACCTCGGGTTCAACCACCGGCCCGGGAGGAGGCTTGGGCACCGAGCGCAGCCCCGGCGGGGAGACTGGCGCCCGCTGCGGATTTGTGGAAGGAGGAGGAGGATGTGTCGGATTTCCGGTGGCCGGATCCAGGGTGTTGGTCCTTGGACCGGTACCCACATAGCGGACCAGATCCTCAAAGGTCTCATCCTCCGGCAGATCCACCTCGGTGTCCTGAAGCTCGATCTGGGGAAAACGGAAGACCAACTTGATGTTGTCGGGGACTGAACCCACATCATCTTCAATCAGGTTGCAGCTCGCATAGCGGGCCTCCCGATCAGGGTGCATGGCGCCCTCGATGGCGCGCAGCACCCCCCTGGGCAGATCGGGACGTAGCTGCTGCACCGGGATGGGGTTGGCGGCGGGAACGATATTGGTCGCCAACCAGTAGAGCAGCGCCCCGAGCGCATAGACATCTCCACGGATATCCGCCTCAAAGCTGGTACGACGCTCGGGCGCCAGCCAGGGTGCATCCTCAGGACGGGGAGGCAGCCACGGACCCATTGCGAAGTCAAGAACATGCAGCGATTTTTCGCTTTCGTCGATGTAGATACGGGAGGGCTTCAGCCCACCATGCACCACACCATGACGATGGGCCGTCTTTACCGCCGAGAGCACCGCCCGGAAATACTGCTCCACATCGGTCAAAGGCTGGTTGGCCTGCCAGAAGCGGTCCACCGGACGCCCCGTGACCCACTCCCGCACCAGCCCGGAGACCCCATCCACCTGCACCCGACCGACGATCCGGGCGATATAGGGATGATCCAACGAGCTGATCCGCCTTACGTCGCGCCACGCGAGCTGATCGACTTCCCGCTCTGGAAGAAAGCGCACACCCCACATGACTCCCTGTGGGTCGGTAGCTTTCCAGAAATCCGAAGTTGGCCCCAGGAGCAGTTGTGCATCCAAACGCACTTGCTCGGGCGCCCCTTCGCGGAAGGCTTCAACCACAAGCTGGCGGCCCTGGAGCGAGCGGCTGTTGGCAGAGTGAATACGTGACACGGTCGAAATCTACCCCACCCAGGCGCGGAATGCACGTAAAGTGCAAATTGCCCAAGATTCTCAGGGGCGCCGCAGCGTTCCGCTGCTGGCCAGCTCCAGACTGAACGCAGACATCCCGGCTTCCAAGGTAAGGTTCTCAAAATCAGACCAGCGAAGGCTGGCATCGGCACGGGTATCCCAGCCGCTGTCCGAGCGCAGCTCGGCGCTGCCCGACCAGCTGCTGCCGCTGACGGTGCCGCTGCCCACCATCTCCAGGCCCGGCCCCAAGAGCAACTGAGCCCAGCTATCCGTGGGATCGGGCTCACAACGCCAGCTCCAGCTCAGACTGCCGAGCTGACGTTGCGCCACCGCGGGGCAGGAAAGCGAAAATCGGTGTGCCTGCCCTTCGTAGACTGCGGTGGCCTGCACCGCCACCGTTCCACCGTAGTCGCCGTCCGCGTCCACCTGGCCGTCGCAGTCTTGATCCACGTCGTCCCAGACCTCGGTGGCACCGGGGTGACGGTCAGGATCCCGATCGTCACAGTCCACCTCGGCGGTCGCGCCGTCTCCATCACGGTCCAGCGTTTCACTTTCGTTGCTTGAAGAGTCCTCGCCGCTTTCATTAGGAGAATCCTCCATACTTTCCTTGGAGGAATCGTCACCACCCAGGGAGATGGTTCCGGGCCTGCAGGCCAGCAGAAATAGCTCAAGCATTCGTGTCCTTACCCCGATACTCTAGGTATAGCACCCGGAGATCTCCATGCGCACCCTCTCGCTGCTTCTCCTGCTCCCGCTCACCACGCTCGGGGCCTGCCGCCAGACGGGGACCAAAGTTCCCGAAGAGACCGGGATCAAAGGGGAGAGTATCCCCCTGGACGGTGACTATGATCAGGACGGCTACATCGGCGGGGACGCCGCCGGTGAAGACTGCGACGATACGAACGCCGCCGTAAACCCCGGTGCTACCGAGGTGCCTTACGATGGTCTTGACAATGACTGTGACGACAGCACCCTGGACGATGATCTCGATCAGGACGGCTTTGTCATTGCCCAGGACTGCGACGATACCGACCCGCAGATCAACCCGAACATGGTGGAGATCTGCGACGGCATCGACCAGGACTGCGACGGGGAGATCGACGACGGGGCCGGGCAGCTCTGGTACCTTGATACCGACGGCGATGGCTACGGCAACAGCGACGCAGCGATTCTCTCCTGCGAAACGCCCCCCGGCTATGTGGCCACCGACGGAGATTGTCGTGACGATGATGCTCTCTACAATCCGGCTGCAGACGAGTCGAACTGCGATGATCCAAATGACTACAATTGCGATGGTTCCGTCGGCTTTGCAGATGCCGATGCCGATGGCTTTTCAGCCTGCAGCGAGTGCGACGACGGCAACGCGGCGGTAAATCCTTCGGCCACCGAAGTCTGCGATGGCCTGGACAATGACTGCGATGGAAGTATCGATCTGGGCGCTGTGGATGCCAGCACCTGGTACAACGATGCCGACACGGACGGCTACGGCGACGACAGCACGGCACTCCCAAGCTGCGAGGCGCCCGCCGGTGCGGTGGCGACCGGTGGAGACTGTAACGATCAGGATGCCCTCTATCACCCGAATGCCTCCGAAGATTGCACTGATCCAAACGACTACAATTGCGATGGATCCGTGGGCTTTGTGGACGGGGATGGCGATGGCTATGCGGCCTGTGAGGAGTGCGATGATGCCGACGCGGCGGTGAACCCCGCCGCTGTGGAAATCTGTAATGGTATCGATGACAACTGCGATGGCCAGAGCGACGACAGCAGTGCTGCAGATGCGACGACCTGGTACTACGACGGCGACCGCGACGGCTATGGCGACCCCACCGACACCGAGGTTGCCTGCTCCCCCTCCCGCCGCTACGTCGCCGACGGGCAGGACTGCGACGATGGGGATGATGACATAAATCCGGCTGCGACCGAAGTCTGCGACGGTGCCGACAACGACTGCAACGGCTCCATCGACGAAGCCGGTGGAGGAAGCACGTTTTATGCCGACACCGACGGCGACGGCTATGGAGATCCCACCAACAGCACCTCGGCCTGCTCCGCTCCCTCCGGCTACACCTCCGACAGCAGCGACTGCAACGACCAGGATGCCGCCTACAACCCTGCTGCTCTCGAAGCGGACTGCACCGATCCCAACGACTACAATTGCGACGGCTCCACCGGATTTTCCGATGCCGATGCCGACGGTTTCCCCGCCTGCGAAGACTGTGACGACAACGCCGCCGTCGTCAATCCCAACGCGGTCGAGATCTGCAACGGCCTGGACGACAACTGCGACGGCCTGACCGACGATGCCTCCGCCATCGACCCCAGCGACTGGTACCAGGACGGGGACGGAGACCGCTACGGCAACGCGGCTTTGGTGGCCTCCGGCTGCAGTGCACCGGCAGGCTTTGTAGCGGATGCTACCGATTGTGACGATTCGGACGCCGCCTACAACCCCGGCGCCGTGGAAGTCTGCTCCGATCCCAACGACTACAATTGCGACGGTGCCGTCGGCTATGCCGATGCAGATGGCGACGGCTATGCCGCCTGTGAAGAGTGTGATGACACCAGTGCCGCCGTTCATCCCGGCGCCACCGAGACCTGCAATGGGATCGACGACAACTGTGATGGCCTGACCGACGATAGCAGCGCCACCGGACAAAGCATCTGGTACGAGGATGCCGATCGCGACGGCTATGGCGACAGCAGCAGCGCCCTGAGCGCCTGCAGTGCCCCCCGCAACTATGTGGGCACCGCGGGCGACTGCGATGATCGCGACGACGACGTGAACCCGGCGGCCCTAGAAATCTGCGACAACCAGGACAACGATTGCGACGGCCAGACCGACGAAAGTGGCGGTAGCTCTACCTACTATGCGGATAACGACGGAGATGGCTATGGCGACGCCTCCACCTCCAGCGTGGCCTGCTCCGCCCCCGCTGGCTATGTAAGCAACAATACAGATTGCAACGATCGGAACAGCAGCATCAGCCCCGTCGGCCGGGATATCTGCGGCGATCCCACGGACTATAACTGCGACGGTGCCACCGGCAATAGCGACGGAGATGGCGACGGCTACGCCGCCTGTCAGGAGTGC
>CAITDR010000391.1 GCA_903891165.1 uncultured Pseudomonadota bacterium | reverse complement strand
CGCTACCTCCTGATCGCCGACATCTCCGAGTTTTCCGGCGTTCCCACCCGGGTGGCGGTGGTGGAGGTGGGGGAAAATGCCCTGACACCGGTGCAGATCCTGGATGTGGAAGATCCCATGGGGCTTTTTGTGGCGCCCGACGACGACCGCGTGGTCGTGTTGAGTGGCTATGGCGACGCTCTTTTTGTGTTGGAGCGCACCGACAATGACGCCGCGCCCTTCGCGGATCGGGGGGAGCCTACCTACCTGGGCGGAAGACCTCAGCTCCCCGGGGCGGGCGCCCTGGTCGAGCGGGGACCCTTGAAGGGAATGCTTCTGCTGACCGAAGTGGAGGGTGTACGTCAGGTGCAGATCCAGGGTGGGGTGGAGGACTGGGGTCTGGTGGGAAGTGGAGGGGGATTGCAGGATATTCCTGGCGCCATTGGGGTGGCTCCCTGATGCCTCCCACGGCTCCACCTTGGCCGTAGCGTAGCAGCGCCCACCGTCGCCCCGGGCCAAAACACGCTACACTCTCGCCATGCTTCTCCTCCTCCTCTCCTGCACATCTTCCGATAAACTGTTTGAGAGTGCGGATTCTGTCAGCGAATCCGGGGCCGACTCCACAGGAGGTCCCGGAGGTGACTCCCCGGCGGACTCGCCCGCCGACTCCACGGCCGAAGACGACAGCGGCGACCCACCCCCCGCCCTCTGTGGCAGCCCGGCCGTCGGCTTTGTCGAGCGCCAGGGCAACCAGCTTCTCCTGGAGGGGGAGCCTTTCCGCTGGATCTCCGCCAACCTTCCCATGCTTACCGTGATCGAAGACCGCTGGGCCGCCCCCACCCCCTGGGAGCAGTACGACTCCCTCTGCAGTATCGCCCAGCTTGGCGGCACCGCCACCCGCACCTATGTGATCTCGGTGGGCAACCAGAGCCGCCATGTCACCGCACCCGGCAGCTTCAACGAAGAACTTTTTGTGGCGCTGGACCATGCCATCGCCCAGGCAGAGGCGACGGGGGTACGCCTGATCATCCCCTTTGTGGACCAGTGGGACTGGTGGGGTGGCATCGGCGCCTACGCAAGCTTCCGTGGGAAGAATGCCGCAGACTTCTGGACCGACCCGCAGATCAGGGCCGACTACGCCGCCACCCTCACCTACATCCTGACGCGCACCAACACGGTCACCGGCCGCCCCTACAGCGAAGAGCCGGGGATCCTGGCCTGGGAAACGGGAAATGAGCTATCCTCTACACCGGAGTGGACCGCCGAGATGGTGGCCCTGATTCGGGATCTGGACCCCAACCACCTGATCGTGGACGGTCACTACGGAATCCAGGCTGAGTCCCTGGACAATCCCGACGTGGACCTGGTGTCCAATCACTACTACACCTGGCCCTATGGCGAGGACTATGCGGCCGCTGCACGCGCTGATGTGGCGACCGCGGCTGGCAAAAAGCCCCTCTTTGTGGGGGAGTATGGACTGGTGCCCATCGCAAGTGTGGAGCAGCTTTTAGATGTGGTGGCCACCGAGGACATTGCCGGGGCGATGATCTGGAGCTTCCGCGGCCACAGTCGCGACGGGGGCTTCTACTTGCACACCGAAGTGGACGATGGCCAGCGCCTCTACCGCAGCTACCACTGGCCCGGCTTCGCCTCCGGCGCCGCCTACGAGGAGGAGGATGTGCTGGCGCTCCTCTCTGAGCGTGCCTGGGAGCTACGGAATCTGGATAAACCTGTACTTCCGCCTCCCGACGCGCCGCTGCTTCTCGGCGTCGGAACGCAGATCCAATGGCGGGGCTCTCCCGGTGCCTCCTCCTACATCCTGGAGCGGGCCGAGGCGGAAAGTGGCCCCTGGACCGAGCTTCTCGCGGGCTTCGACGACGCTTCGGTGGAGCGTCAGGCCCTGGTCACCGACCCCGATCCACCCACCGTACCCGTCTGGTACCGCATGCGCGCTTTGGGGGAGGGCGGGCGCTCAGAACCTTCCGATCCGCTGCCCTATGATCCCGGTGGGCCTTCAGATTGGACGGATCCCCTGAATGATTGGACCCACCTCAGCT
>CAITDR010000390.1 GCA_903891165.1 uncultured Pseudomonadota bacterium | reverse complement strand
TGGATGCCTCCACCACTCCGGGTGTTGTCGCGACGATTCAGATGGTCGTGGGAACGGACACGGTGGTCATTTTCTTAGTGGACGGGATCTTTGACAAGGTTAGTGTAAATCAAAGCATCGTAGGAGTTGGCGTCAAGGCGGACATTGGGCTGCGCCATCTTCTCCCGGTCTCGTGGCCTTCTCCAGTGACCAGTATCTCCGGCCAAGTTGGTTGGCAGGAAACAGCCTTACACGCCAGAGTTCATGGCTGGATGCGGGACCACATGGACGGGAAAACGGGAGCCGCTCGCGTGGACAGCCTCCTGTTTGCATTAGGCTGGGTACCACTGGAACGGTTCAAGCAAGAACTGGAAACCATCCCGGAGGCACCAAAATCCTTTCGGGGGACAGTCCAACGAATGATACCCCTAAGGGTGCAGCCTTGGCGCTACGCAATCATCGCCCGCGAAGCCATCGCCGCTCTGGTCAAGATCGACGACTACCTCCGCACTGAAGCCCTTGGCGTCACCTACATCGGCCCCTTCCGCCACAGCCCCAGCCGCTACGAGCGGGTCAGCAATATCGCCACGGATATCGTAGATCATTCAGGAGCCAATCTCGCGATGGTGCTTCGTTCTATGACTCACCAGGAACGGGAAGCCCTCTCAGACTGGCTGATGAAATACCTGGATTTCGGAGTGATTTTGGAGGGCGACGAACACGTCCAGGTGCGCATCCGCGAGCGGAGTGGCAAGGAGGTCAATATCATCGATACCGGCTTCGGCTATTCACAGATTCTGCCGGTGGCGGTGGCCCTTTGGCGCGCGCTTAAAAGCCAGAAGACCCGCACGCTGGTTCTGGAGCAACCCGAGCTGCACCTGCATCCCGGCCTCCAGACTCCTCTGGGGCGCCTGCTGGCAGCGGTGGCGGCGGAACCCACCCCTCCCAATGTCCCGCCTCTCAAGCTGATTGTAGAAACCCACTCCGAAGCCTTGCTCAACGCCATTGGGGAGTCGGTGGAACTCGGAAGCCTTTCACGGGACGACGTGAATGTAGTCCTGTTTGAGCGGGACGATGTATCAGGAATCAGCACTGTCAAGCAGCGAAACTTTGATGCAGATGGTCGTTTGGAAGACTGGCCCTACGGCTTCTTTGCAGGCTGATGAATGCTGATCGAGCTTCCATCGCTGGATCTGGACAGGGTGCCCGAGCGCCTGAGTGAGGACCGGGTTCTCGACGCTGTGGAGAACCTGACGGCGGCCCATCTGGAAGGTTCTCATTTGGTCTATGCCGGTCGGCCGATGATCCGCGCGATCCAGAAAGCGCCGGGACTCTCTCGACGCGCACAGAACGGGCTGCGGGACATCGAACGACGTGCGCTACAGGGTCCACCTGTCGCTCTGTCTGTCTCGATGCAGATCCGCTTTGATCCGGCCACGAAGGCTGGAAAAGTCGCGGACTCCCCGCTGAGATATGAGCTTCCCATCACCGCCTTGGCCACTTCCACCAACCTGCAGCCCACCCGGCTGCTCGCAGAGGCGGTGAATGACCTGAAATTTTTGGAGATTGTCATCGACGAATGGCGGAAGCAATGCCGTCCGAACGGGGATCCAGTCCGCTTCAGCCGCCGACCGGCCGGGGGCGGCAGTCTGGTGCATCTGTTTGAGTTGGAGGTGCAAGCCGCACTTCCGCCCATGCTGGTCGTGGCGGATTCCGACCGCGGAAACCAGAATTCGCGTACCGCCCATGACGTACAAAAAGCCCACGAACGAGGTGCTCCAAGTCTTCGACACCTGAAAATTTTGTCAGGACACGAAATCGAGAACTACCTCCCGGCGACTCTCTTGCACGAAGCCTATCCCGACGCTCCGGATGTGCGCGCCAAGATCCAGGCGGCCGGAGCAGACGTCGGAGCGGCCGGGCCAGAGGATCTGAAAGCCATGATCGCCGCGAATATGCTGGATAAAGTTCTCGAATGGCTGAAAGAGCGTGGAGCCAGCCCCAACCTGCGCCGCACCGCGCTCCCCCTCCGAAGTCCGTCCCCTCTCTCCACACTCGCAGAGGAGTGCTACGGCTGGGGCATCGCGCGGGAACCCGCCCGCGTCTGAGCTTCCGCCTCCTCACCGCCCCTTCCTCTCCCCTCGCCACACCCAAGCAATCCCGACGGTCAAGAGCCCACTGGAAAGCGCCAAGGCCG
>CAITDR010000389.1 GCA_903891165.1 uncultured Pseudomonadota bacterium | reverse complement strand
TTGATTCTGGATCCCCGAAACCTCCGATCCTGCCCCACCCTATCTTGGGATAATGTCAGGAATGTTATTGACCCTCGCGACACGGGGCGTGTGTTCCGGGGTGGCTCCTGGAGCTATGATGCTCTGATGGCGCGGTCTGCGTACCGCTACTACGGGCCTCCGCACGTCCGCATTGACTACCTGGGCTTCCGCCTCGTCCGTCCCCCCCAGCCGGGTTGAACGCGGATCTTCGATCATAGACGTGGGTGGTTCTGGCAGCCCGGCATGAAAAGACCGGAAGCTGCCGGAAGGGATTCGCCAGCCGCAGGATGCCTCATCGGCCGCTCGAAGGATGCCAAACCGCTTCCCCCTCCACCGTTCCGCCGGTTGGCCTCGCTTTTTTCGAATAAAATGGCGTCTCGCACCAACATCAGGATTGGCCAGAACTTTTCCGCTCTCCCTGGTCACCCTGCCACAATCCTGCCACTACCGATACATCTCTCGGCCGGATCCCGCCGCTATCGGCATCCTCCCAGCGGCTTCGCGGTATGGTGACGGTCGTTTTCTGCCGCAACCCTCGGTTCTGGCAGGCTCCTGGCAATTCTGGCAGGATCCTGTGCCCCTCCGGCACCGGCCCGGCCGCCAACGGTGAAAATCTGGACCTGTTGGAGGTGGTTCAGCTTTCGCGGGTGAGCGGCGAGGGAGCCGGTCTTGCCGAGCCAGAGCTTGGGGCCTGGTGCCGGCTGTTGAGGCTGCGGGCTGGAGGGAGATTCCGGCTATACTGGTGGGGAACCCCGCCGTGGAGAAAGCGATGAATGTCCTCAACGAGTTCCGCACGGACCAACACCTGAACACCTTGTACCGGGGTCGCCTGGAATACGAGCGGGTGCGGAAGGCGGAGATAGGGGAGCTGAAGGACGAACGGGCAGCGCGGATAGAGGCACAGGCGGAGGCGGAGGCGGCCAAGGCGCTGCTGGAGGAGGAGCGTCGGGCGGCCGCGGCGACCCTGGAGGCCGAACGTGCAGAAGTTGCGCTCCTCCGCGCGCAACTTGCCGCTGCGATGGCCGCCCGCCCGCCCTTGGAGTAGCACGGAACCCCTCATCCGGCTTCGCCACCTTCCCCCAGAGGGTGCAGGCCCCCGTTTATTGTATTGCGGCACCGAGAAGGGATCCGAGCAGTGGCGCCATCCGCTTGCATCCGTAGCCACATATCGGCCGAATCCGGTCTTTTCATGCCGGAATGCCAGAAGTAGCCACGCACATTATCTAAAGATACCGTTCAACCCCGTTTGGGGGGACGGACGAGACGGAAGCCGATGTACTCATAGCGGAGGCCTGGTAGCCCGTGGCTGCGGTAAGCTGAGCGTGTCCACTGAGCGTTGCCGATCCAGGTGCCGCCACGAACCGCACGTTTCGCGTCCGGGGGAATGAAGTTTTTGCCTGCGTCATTTCGAGATAGTGTAAGACAGGATCGGAGATCTTGGGGATCCACACTCAAAAGGTCCTTTGAGTAATCCCGGAATTCATCCAGGCACCACTCCCACACGTTCCCATGGCAGTCGTGGAGCCCCCAGGCGTTCGGCGCCTTCCGGCGGACCGGGTGGGGGTGGCCGCCGCTGTTGTTGTCGTACCACCCCACCCGGTCCAGGTCGGCCTCGGTGTGGCCGGAGTGGTAGGGAGAGGAGGATCCCGCCCGACAGAAACATTCCCACTCCGCCTCCACCGGCAGGCGGCTGCCGGGAAGGTCGGTCGCGATCCACTCGGAAAAGATCTGGGCTTCGTACCAGGTCAAGTAGTAGGCGGGCACGTCCTCCTGGGCCTCGGCGACGATCCCGCTTCCGTCGGCTGTGAAATCCACCCGATCACTGCGATGCCCCGGATCAAAACACTCATACAACCCATTTGTGACCGGCGCATCCATCACGTCAAAGCCACACACAAACTCCACCCGATGCTGCGGCCCTTCGTCGTCATCGCGCCCCTCCTCATCCTCAGGGCTCCCCATCACAAATTCCCCCTTCGGCACCGGCTTCCACCGGATCATCCCCACCGCTTTGTCCAGCTCTGCCTTGGCGATATGCGCAAAAATCCGGCCCGCCTCCACCTCCGCCTGCTTCCTCAGCTCCTCCTCCACCCGCACCCCCTGCGGCCCTGTCCACTCCCCCCGCGCCAACTTCCATAATTCTTCCCGGATAAACCACAGGTCATTCCCATTCCGCGTGTGCGGTCGCCAGGCATGCAGCAGGTCCAGCACCTTCTCCGGCTCGCCCAACAGCGTCGGAAGTTGTTCGATCTTCTCCTTTCGTTTTTCCCATGCCGATCCCGCTCGATCCACCTGCAACGCTGCCATCACCGTTGCCGTCCCCAGGCCCTCCGCCTCGGCCACCACCCGCGCCAAAAGCTCCGACCTTTTCTGCTCAAGTTCCTCCGGGGATCGGCCGGGGAGGGCCTCGGTCAACAGGCGCTGCACCAGGGCGTCGGCTTGCTCCGCGGACATCCCGCAGCTCTTCCCTTCCTCTTTTCGGCCACAGGCCAGCGCCAGTACCTCCGACCATTCTGCAGGACTCTCCAGGGCTTTGTGAAGGGTCGCCGTCACCTCCTGCTGGTCTTCGGGCTGGTTGCTATTCCAAAAAGTGCAGAATTGTTCGGCCGCCAAAAACTCCTGGAAGCTGCGGTGGGCAAAAAGGTAGCCTTCGGTGCCCCGGTCGCGCCGCTCCAGGATGCCCGTCTGCGCCGCCACGCGGTCCAGGAAGGCTTCGGCGCCACCCCAGCTCCGAAAGGCCCCTTGCGCCGCCGGGAGGGCCTCCAAAAAGCGCTCGCTGCGGTGGATCACCGAGCTGTGCGGGCCACCGCCGCCGTCCCCGTGCAGCCGCAGGGCGGCCAGTCCCAGCAGCCGCCGCGCACCCGCCGGGTTGACCAGCTTCTCGCCCAGGCGATGTTCGCCCTTCAAAAGCTGGTGGAGGGTGCGGTCGTAGAGGGCCGCGCGCGCGTCGGGCAGCCGCTCGCCCCCGCGCAGGACGATGCAGATCATCGTCAACAACAGGGGGTTCTGCGCCATTTTTTGCAGGGAACGCCGCCGCCGAAGGGTGTGCTGAGCCTCTTCCACCCGATCCTCGACCGACCGGCTGCTTTTTACGGTCCGTAGCCAGTTGCTCAACAGTTCTGCCTGCTCCGTCAGGCCCAGCGGCTGGATGTGCAGGCTCAGAAAAGCCGCGTCGGGCGCCCGGTAGTCGGTGGTGCGGCTGCTGAGGATCAGCGGGCAGCCCTCGCCGTCGGTCATCACCCGGCGCACCGCGTGGGCACCGCTGCTGCCGCTGGTCTCGTCCAGGCCATCCAGCAGGATCAGTGCCCTTTTTTCTTCGAGTGCGGCGTGCAGCAGCCCCGCGCAGTCCTGCCCGTAGAAGCGGCAGACCGCCTCCACCAGGCCTTCCCCTTCTTTCAGCTCGGCAATCCGCAACAACAGTGGAAGATAGGGGCTCTCCGGGTTGTCCAGCACCTGAAGCACCAGATCGTGCAACAGCGTGGACTTGCCGCTGCCCGGCTCCCCCAACAGTGCCCACAGCCGATGATCTCCGATCTCCAGCACCTCCGAGAGCAGGTGGATCTTGGTGCGCTTTTCCTCCAGCCGCCGGTCCAGACCATGTGGTG
>CAITDR010000388.1 GCA_903891165.1 uncultured Pseudomonadota bacterium | reverse complement strand
CGTCGGTGAGCTGGGTTGTGGAACGGCGGACAACGGAGTGGCAGGCGGCACCGCCACCGGGGGGGCAACGGGCAACAGGGTGGGTGCCGAGAGTGTGGCCTCCGACCTCGCTGATCCGGTCGGGGAAAACTGGCCACCCGGCGCCGGGGGTGGAGCCGTTACGGGTTTTGGAGAGGAAGGCGCTGCGGCCGGTGGGGTCGGCCTGGGAGGAGAAACGCTGCCACCGCCTACCACTTTCACCGGGGCCGGCTTTTCCTCTTTCCCATCCTTCCGATAACGGGCATCGGCCTCCTTCCTTGCCCCCTGGAGCTTGTCCAGGAGCCTCTCCGCCAGCGGCACAGGAAGGGTCACCGACATCTTGGCTGCGTGAACGTCGAAGGCCGCGTCCAGCTCGGGATCGAAATCCAGGGCCACCCGCAGGAGCTTCTTGTGCTCCTCGCGGTTCCAGAGACCGCACCAGCCCCCTGCCTGGAGGATTCGGTCTGCCCGGTAGATGAAGAAGCCCTGAAGCTCGTTCCAGCGGCCGTATTGACCAGCCCGATCCATTTCGGCATCGGTCAACCGCTTGGTGTGCGGCAGGATCCATGCCTCCAGCGCCACGGGATATTCCCGATCCGTTCCCGGGCAGGGAACCAGCTCGGAAAAGGCCCCACTTTTTTCCGTTTCGTCATGGTCTCTCAAAAAAGGATCCCAGGGTGGAACTGCTTTTTCGTTCAGCGAGATGGCAACCATCCGTTGCGACCGGGTGGTGCCGGTCAGAAAGCGGTGGAAGACCATTCCCAGGTGGAGGACGAGGTCGTCCACGGCCCGCCCATAGACATTGTCAGGACCATCCACCCGTTTCCCCCGACGGTCACCTGTCTTGAGCGGACGCAGCTTCGTCCAGAGCACCACCGTTCCAGACCGATCCGCCAAGGGCTCCAGCAACACCCCCCGCTCGACTTCGGTGAGCTGGGGCTGGAGCACTTCCCAGCGCCCGGTGCGCTCGATGTGGTCCTGATCCCAGCGCAGGACGGTGATGTCCGAGGTTGCAGTCCGAGAAGCCACCGTCAGGCAGCGGGCCTGGCTGAGGGAGGCGGCCTTCAGGCCGATACCGTAGCGCCCCAGGTCACGGTCGCCATAGTCCCGCTCGGAACCGAATTTCATCGCCTCTACCAGTGTGGCCCGGTCCATCCCCCGGCCGTCGTCCACAAAGGCGATGTGTCCGCCAGGAAAGGGACGCTTTCCCAGGAACAGCTCGGGCGCCTCCCGCCGTTCCGGGCGTTGGAAGTAGACATCGATGTGGCTGGCACCCGCCGTGATGGCGTTGTCGATGATGTCAGCCGCAGCAACCTGGAGGCTATGGCCCATGCTGCCGAACACCTGCATCATCCGGCTGGGAGAGGGCGGTACGATCAGCTCACCATCCACAGAGACTTCTCCACCACGCGGCAAAACCGGGCTTTTCTGAACAGGAATCGGAAGGTAGGGGCCAAACAGCTCCGGGTCCAGCGCCCGCAGTCCGGCAACAAGGCCCGGAGCATCCAGGGCCGGAACCGCGAGCAGCCCCCGGCTCACCAGGCCGCCTGCCTGCGGATGTGCAAGGAGACGTTGTGCCCGGGGATCAGCAGCGGCAAAAACCTCAAAGGCACCGACCGCATCGACATCCTCCACCCTCAGCGCCATCACCACGAGGTCGCCGGGGGCGGCCGCTCCGAAGCGCTGGTCATCGACTTTATCGCCGGTGAGGCGCCAGTTTTTCTTCTGGCGGCGGAGGGCCTGGGGCTGCTGGGCCAGCTCCCCCCGATCATCCCGGCGCCAGAGCAGCACCGGGATCACGTCGCCCCGGATGGCCATCGGAAACATCCGCTCCACCTCGGTGGCGTCGATGTTCAGGGCACGCTGGCGGCTGGTTTCCCGACCCTGGCGCCGTACTTCGCCGAACCATCCCAGCTCCGACTGTTGCAGGGTCCG
>CAITDR010000387.1 GCA_903891165.1 uncultured Pseudomonadota bacterium | reverse complement strand
GGCCTCTGCCGCACCGAGCATATGTTCTTCGAGCCCGCGGCCCTGCGCGCCATGCGGCAGATGATCCTGGCCGACGATGAGCGCAGCCGCCAGCGTGCACTCTCCCTCATCCTCCCCATCCAACGCCAGGATTTTATCGAGATTTTTAAAGAGATGGACGGGCTACCGGTCACGATCCGTCTGCTCGATCCTCCCCTGCACGAGTTCCTCCCCAGCCGCCCCGAAGAGATCTCGGCAGTGGCCAAGGATTTGGGCGTTCGCACCGAGGCTTTGACCGAGCGCCTGAAGATGCTGCACGAGGCCAACCCCATGATGGGGCACCGTGGCTGCCGTATCGGCGTCACGACGCCGGAAATCTATAATACCCAGGTTCGCGCTATCTTTGAGGCCGCCTGCCAGGTGGCACGCGAAGGTGTAGTGGTCATCCCCGAGGTGATGATTCCCCTGGTGAGTATGCCCGCCGAGCTGGAACGTTGCCGCAAGCAGGTGGAGGAGTCCGCGGCCCAGGTGATGGAGGAGACCGGCCAGTACATCGAGTTCCGGGTGGGCACGATGATCGAGCTGCCCCGCGCCTGCGTACTCGCGGACAAAATCGCGCTGCATGCCGACTTTTTCTCCTTCGGCACCAACGATCTGACCCAGATGACCTATGGCTTCTCCCGCGATGACATGGGCAAGTTCTTCACCGACTACCTGCAAAAAGGGGTCCTGAAGGAATCTCCGCTCTCCGTCTTCGACGTGGAAGGGGTGGGGCAACTGGTCAAGTTGGCTGCTGAGCGTGGCCGATCTGCAAAAGCAAGGATCAAGCTGGGGGTCTGTGGTGAACACGGCGGTGATCCCAAGGGCATCGCCTTCTTCCACCAGATTGGCCTGGACTACGTCTCCTGCTCCCCCTTCCGCGTGCCGGTGGCCCGCCTTGCCGCGGCCCATGCCGCACTCGGGGTCCTGTGAAGCCAGCTCTGTGGCCTCTGCTCCTGTTGATGGGGGCCTGTGTGCGGGACGGCAGCCTGCCGAATGTGGGGCCTTGCGCCGACTATCCGGAAGGCGTGTACGAGTACGGTCAGATCGGGATCGGCTCCTGTCTGGCCGGTCCTACCGATCTGGAATTTCTGGAAGACGGCAACACCTTGGTGGTGGTGAATGCCAATCCCTGGATGGACTTTACCGGGGGATCGGCACTTTTCCTCGATTTTTCCACTCTTGACGAGTCAATCCCGCGCAACATGGTCAGCGATCTGGCGCCGCGAACGGTGCCTCTGCCCTCGTTGTCTGGAGAATTTGCGCAGGTTCCCGGCCAGGATCTGGCGGTGGTGACCAATCGCCTTTCCGAAGGGGGCCGCACCCGCGAGGAGCCCGATCAGGTCTATCTGTTGAACACCGCCGACGCACAAGCACCCACGCTCTCCGATCGGGGTACCGATGGCGGGTCCACGGTGGATGTGGGTTTTGACCCCAACGCCCTCTCGGTGAGTGGCGCCGGTGACCAGGCCTGGGTGCTCAACCGCACCGCCCATAGCCTGTCGATCCTCGATGTTGGCGGCGGCGAAGTAAAGGTGGTTTCTGCCGGCGGCGGCGGCAGTGTGGAAGCCTCTGATTTTGTAGATGCCGATCGCAGCGGCTCCCGTGCTTCTTTTTCGCGCCTGGACCTGGTGGAGGCCGAGGATGTCTATCCCCACAGCTGGACGCTGAGCTGGGATCCCGGCAGCCTTCGCGCCTGGATGCCGGTGGAGGGTGGCGCGGTGCGCTACACCGGAAACGGCGAGGGTCTCTGGGAGCGCAGCAACGTCCAGCGTGAGCTGGATGTGGACGATACCGGTGGCGTACTTACGACGGTGAATGAGCCCTCATTCATTTTAGATGGGAATACAATCTCCCATATCTTCTTCGTCGATCAGGGGATGATCCGGCAGGCAGAGACCCTCGACATCCTTGCCGACTGGGATTTTTATGCCGAGCCCAGCCTGCAGCCCGGTGCGGACTGGGATCTGATCCTCGATGCTCCCCAGGTGGTGATCTCCGAGGGAGTCTGGTATCTTTTCTACGATGGCGGCGACGGTCAGACCGCGTCGATCGGCCTGGCCACTTCGACCGATGGCCTCTCCTTCAACCGGAAGGGCAGCGGCCCGATCCTGAGCGTGGACGGCGCTTCTGTAGAGGATCCCTACGTTTTCTGGGATCCCAACCTTCAGATCTGGCGGATGTACTTCACCCGGGTGGAGGACGGTCTCTCCAGCATCGCCCAGGCCGAAAGCCAGGATCTTTTGAGCTGGACCCTTCGTCCTGAGTCCTTTGCGTTGGGCCAGGAATTGTCCCGCCCCACCGTTGGCTGGTTCAACGGGCGCTATCAGATGTTTGTGACCGCACCGGATGGCGTGGGCTTTACCCTCCAAGAGCTGTCCTCGGTGGACGGCTACGACTGGACGGATACCGGCCGCCGCCTGCCCCTGGAGCGCGAGGACGGCATCGCCATGCAGTGGGCGGGGGCGGGCAGCTTCCTCATGGAAGATGAGGATGGCTCGGTTCTCACAGAGTCCATCGTCCCCGGCGCCACGCTGACCTCCACCCAGGGCGGCTGGATGATCAGCCTCGCAAGTGGCTATACTACGGGTGCCGAAGATCGTGGCGATCTGACGGCAAACGGGGTGTCGCTCGATGCGCAGATGGGCGACCTGTACTACTTCACAGTCCAGGATTTTACCGGGATTTCCCGAATTGCGGTCGGCGCTCTGGACTCCTTCGGGCGGCCGGTTCCGGCTCAGCCCATCATCAACCCCGGCGATGGCTTCCGTAACACCGGTGTCTCCCACGCGGTGGTGGCGCAGACTTCCTCCGGCTACCTGATGCTTTTTGCAGGTCAATCCGGCAGTGTGACCCAAATCGGACGTGCTACCAGTCCCGATGGAATCGTCTGGACGGTGGATGCAGATGCCGTGCTCTCCTCGGTGGACACCTGGGACAGTGCCGCGCTGGAGCCCGGCTCTCTGGAAGTGCTGGCCGACGGAGGCTTCCGCCTGTGGTTTACCGCCTATGACGGGGAACAATACCGGGTGGGCATGGCCGAAAGTGCCGACGGAGTGACCTGGACCCGGGTCGCCGGGCCACGCTACGACTGGGTTTTTGACAGCGGTGCGCCGGGCGATTGGTACGACTCTGGCGTCCGCGACCCCTGGGTGATCACCGATACCGATGGTACCCAGCATATGTGGTTCTCCGGCTTTGACGGGGATCTCTGGCAGATCGGCTATGCCACACGCTCGGGCGACGGCGCCGACTGGCAGAGTGCCGAGGACAGCGGGGGCAGCCCCCGTGCCGTTCTTCCGGCGTTGCTGGGCAGCTTTGGCGCCAGTGGCCTGCTTCGCCCCGTGGTGAGTCCCACCGACACCGGCTGGTCGCTCTACCTGACCGGCGTGGACGCGGGGATCGAGCGGGTGGGTCAGGCCCTGGGCCGCAGCCCCGATCGCCTCGTACGGCGCTTCTACCAGCCTACCTTGGCCGACAGCCTGGGCTTCCGGGTGGTGCCCGCCTCCGGGCAGGCCTCGCTCCTGTTGGACGTGGAGGTGGACGCCGGGCGGCTGCTGGCTCTGGGCTGCACCGACACCAACCTGGACGAGGCGCGGGGTTTTCTCTACATCTCCTGCCGTCTGGTGCCCGAAGTGGTGGTTGTGGACATCCGCGATGATTCGACGCCCACTTTTGTGGACCAGAACTATCTTCAGGTGGAGTCGATCGTCATCGCGGAGACCTCCAGCACCGGCGGCAAGACCGGCTGGCGCTCGGCGGTGCGGGATCCGCAGCGGGACTGGCTCTGGGGGCTCGGGGATGCCCCGGAGGCACTCCAGGCCATCGACCTGACCGACATTCCCGACAATGCGGGGCTTGAGCTGGTTCGACGCCCCTTTGTCGCCATGTTGTCCCTGCCCCGATCCGGGGATCGGGACCAGGGTGCAGAGACGGAGGCCTGGGTGGGTCCGAGTGATGCGGTGGTGCACCCCGACGGAAAAACCCTCTTCGTGGCCAACTTTAACGACAACAGCCTGAGCGTCTTCGATCTGAGCCTCGGGCCGGTGGGAACGCTGGTGGGCGAGGTGGCGAACCTGGGCGAAAACCCCTACGCCATCACGCTGACGCCGGACGGAAAACGGGCGATCGTCGCCTGTTATGCGGGCGAAGTGGACGAAGCCACGGTACACTCGACCCTGGCGGTGGTGGATACCGATCCTGAGAGCCCCACCTACCTGCAAACGCTGACCCACATCGTCAACCAGGAGCAGACTCCATGATGGCCCTCTGGCTCCTGATGGCCTGTGAGGATCTCACCGAGATCCCCCTCCATTTTGACGGACCGGTCGCTGCTGCGGTGCTTCCGGAACACAGCACGCCCTTCTATGATCCCGTTGGGGCGGTCGCCAACAGCCGCTCGGGCCGGATCCTGTGGTTGAACCTGAAGGAAGCACGCTTCCTCACCGATGATCCCATGGCGTCGTTCTTGCCCTCGCGTGGGGCGGCGACCGGGCGGGCGCGGATCCTGCAGGACCTCGCAGTAGACACCGATGGAACAACGGTAACGGCCTGGACCATTGACGCGTCAACAGCAACGGTGTTGCGGGTGCCCTATATCACCGGCTGGGACGACAGCGGTCCCATCGAAGTGGAGCCCACCGTAACCGATCCGGTGTTTGTGGATGCAGATGGCTCCGGGGACAGCCTGAAAGTTACCGATGTCCGGGTGCGATCCGGCTATACCACCACCGAGGACTGGGTGCTTTCCTACGACGGCCAGCGCTGGTGGACCGAGGGGACCCGCTCCGGTCTGCAGGAGGGGGAACCCAAGGCCGGCCAGATGTACCGCACCGACGACGGCGAGCTGGAGCTGACCCTGAGCGGCAGCGCCACCGCGGGCGACCGTGTGGAGCTGAGTACCGACAGCCTCTTGACCGAGATCAGCTTTGATGGCCGACCGATGGCCATCCTGGCGGCTGGTGGACGCCTGTGGGTTTCCGTGGCCGGGGAGGTGGGGACAGTGGCGGTCCTGGACCTGTCCACCGGAAGCCTGCTGGGCTCGGTGAGCCTGCCGTCCGGTGCGGTGCCGGGGCGCCTTGCGGCCGCAACCGATGGACGGATCTTTGTGGCCGATGGTGCACTTTCAGCGGTGCACGTGCTGCGTTTTGATCTGGAGCCGGAGCTGGCGGCGGTGGCGGTAGAGTCTCTGGCCACCGCCGGTCCGATCGTGGATCTGGCCTGGGTGGCCGGAGAGGCCGAAGACGACAGCCTCTTCGAGCACCTTTTTGTCGCGCCCTTGGGTGCGGGGCGGGCGGATATCTGGAATTTTGCAACCGCAAGCTGGCTGGATCCCAACCCGATCACCCCGGAAGTCGAGGGGGTCCCCTTGGGGGCGCCCGTCTCGGGGATGGCCGCTTCGATCGGCACCGTATGGCTGCAGCAGCCGGACGAAAATGGGGCTCGGCCGCGCATTCCGGTGGTCTCCATCGCCACCCAGGATGGGCTCCTACACTCGCTGGAAGCCTCCACCGGCTGCGAGGTTCAGGACTACGAAGGTCCGGTAGGCCCCACCCCCTACACCGATACCTCCGACGAGGTGATCATCCTGGATGATCAAGGGGAAAGCTCCTCGGTGACCTTCTGGATGGACACGGACACCGGCAAGCAGATCGTGACCTCCACCTGCGGTGGCGTCACCCGCACCGAGGACTGGACCGTCACCTACGACACCGCCACGCTGAGCTGGGAGGTGGAAGGTACCATTTCCGGAGTGCAGGCCAACCGCGCCCGCGAGGACGAGCGCTACATCTCCGATACCGGCGCCATCTCCTTCCTTCTCGCCTCGGGACCCCTGCCGCCCACCGCCGGAGATCGTTTCGAATTCTCCACCTACGACGGCCTGGCAACGATCCTGGGTACCGACGAAGACGAGGATGGTCAGGTGGAGCGGCCCTGGGAATTCCCCGCCCGTCCTGCGGCATTTCAGTACAGCTCTGGACCCACCGGTGGCGGCTGGGATCCCCTGAACCGACGCGAGTTTATGCTGTTGCCGGTGCAGAATTCCGACATCACCGTGCGGGTGCACCTGGATGATGCGTCGGGGAATGTGTTTTGGAATTGAGGCCACATTCAGAGTAGAAATTGCCTACAGCGCGCAGAGGCTGGGATCACCCTCTACCAGGTTCGACCAGTCCTCCGTGTAATAGACCCGCTCGAAGCTGGTGGACCAGCACTCGGATGCGGCGCCGCTCTGGTCGCCCAGGTCCCCGCCGGACAGGGTGGCGTCGGCACGGCCTGCACCTTTGGAGGTCCAGGCGGAGGTGACGGTGTGGTCCTCATCGGCGCTTCCAGGATAGGCGTCGTAGGCCACTTTCAGGTCCATCGTACCGTCCCCTTCGTCGCTTTGCGCATATGCGTAGACACCGTCAAAGGAGACCAGCGTGTAGTCGGCCACCGTCACGGTGTTGCTGGACAGGGTGGGGGACAGGCTGTATTCAGAGCTGAAGCTGCCCTGCTCGATGGAGGAAGTGGGATCCATCTGGTGGATCGTGGTGAAGTCGATGGTGAAGCGGCCGGTGCTGCTCTCTTTGGTGGCGCCAGGATCCACTTCGCCGGTCACGACGGTCACCCGCGCGGTTTCGTCTTCCTTCGGCCATTGATCGTAGCCCCAGGAGTAGGAGTTGTCGTCGTTGTGCTGTACCCACAGCACCGTCTCCACCGGGTCCAGCGTGTCGGCATAGGGACCCCACTCGGCAAAGCCGTTGTCTTCGTCGTAGGTGGTAGGACGTTGGGTGCTGACGATTCCCGAGGTCAGATTCAGCACAAAGCCCACCATTCCGTTGACCTGGTCGGTGACCTGCGCGGTGAGCAGGTAGTAGGTGGACCAGTTCTTTTCTTCGGCTTTGCCCACCGACTTTCCGGCGCTGCTGCTGGTAGGAAGCTGGATGAGGAGGCGGTTGTCGGGCAGCCCGTCGGTGTTGGGGCCAGACATACAGGCAACGAGGCTTAGAAGGCTCAGCATGGGCGTTTTCCTCCAGGTGCGGGGTGATTGCACCTTCGCACAGATGGACCCGGGTTGGGCGCGTGGGCGAAAATTTTTCTTCGACTTTTTCTTCGGCGGGGAGTGCCGGGCCAAAACGAGCAGAGGGCGGCCGAAGCCACCCTCTGGGGAGAGATCCCGGAGGATCTCAGCCGCGCTCGACCTTCTCAACCGCAACTTCCATCTTCTCGATGGCCATCGCGGAGGAGTCGGAGTTCATGTCAGGCACATACCACTTGCAGGGCCAGCCTTCGAAGAAGTTGTAGCGGGCCACTTCGGTCTGGCCGTCCTGGTCCAGGATGATGATCGAGCCGGAGCGGCGGTCGATCT
>CAITDR010000386.1 GCA_903891165.1 uncultured Pseudomonadota bacterium | reverse complement strand
GTGCCGGAGATGTACATCGAGCAGGCGACGCCGAGCCCTCGTCCTGAAGGCAGCTTTCCCCTCCTCTCTCTCCACCCAGAGGAGGCCACCACCGCATCCAGGCACTCCTTCAGGCCGGTGCTGGGCAGGTGTTGGCCGTTCACCGTCTTCTGCCCGCTCACCATCGCATTGCGCAGCCGGATGTCTACCGGATCGATGCCTAACTTTTCGGCAAGTTCATCCAGGGCTCCCTCAAAAGCGAAGCGGGGCTGCACCGAGCCATGGCCACGCTTGGGGCCGCAGGCAGGCTTATTTGTATAGACCCGCTTCGCCTGAAAGTGGTAGCTCCCGAAGTTTACGGGTCCGGGCAACAACTGTCCGGCGTAGTAGGTGGTGATCAGGCCGAAGGAGTGGTAGGCGCCGCCATCAATCAAGATGTCGCTTTCTACCGCAGTAATCGTCCCATCCTTGTTGCCTGCCACCTTGAAGTGCATCGCCATGGGGTGGCGGCCGCGGTGGGCGTAAAAGACCTCTTCGCGGGTGTAGAGGATTTTTACAGGGCGTCCTGCCTTTTTGGCGAGAATGGCCGAGGCGAACTCCAGGGAGAAGGGCTCGGACTTGCCGCCGAAGGCACCGCCAAGCGCAGGCTGGATCACCCGGATTTTTTCGCTGGGAATGCCCAGAACTTTCGACAACTCGCGGTGGAGGTAGTGGGTGACCTGAGAGGCCGACCACAGGGTGAGCTGCCCGTCGGGAGACCAGGAGGCCACGGCGCAGTGCGGCTCGATGGGGGCATGGGTAGAGCCCTCGTAGAACCAGTCATTTTCGACAACCGCATCGGAGCCGGCCAGGGCACCGGCGACGTCCCCAAAACTCAGGTCCACCTCCTTGCAGAGGTTGTCCTCCCGGGGGTGGTCCTTCCAGTCCACCTCATGCACCAACGGAGCGCCGGGATCCAGGGCTTTTTGAAGGTCCAGCATCGCGGGGAGCACTTCGTACTCCACCTCGATCAGGTCCAACGCACGGATGGCGGTCTCCTCGTCGATGGCGGCCACGGCGGCGACGGGATCACCCACATAGCGCACTTTGTCCACCGCCAATGCGTACTCGTCCGGCGTCCACGGGATGATGCCAAAACGCACCGGCGCATCTTTTCCGGTTGCGACGGCGTAGACCCCCGGTAGCGCCTCCGCTCTTGACGTGTCAACCCGCTTCAGGCGTGCATGGGCATAGGGCGAGCGAAGGAGCTTGCCGTGGAGCATCCGGGGAAGGGCAATATCATCCGCATAGATCGCCTCCCCCGTAGCTTTCCGAATGGAGTCGGCTTTACGACCGCGAGACCCCACCACGTTCATCCCCGCAGCCGGGGGGCCAAAGCAGGTGGGCACCGGGCCGGAGAGCGCCTCCTTGCCGCCGGGAAGCACCCCACCCTGGCCGGAAGCCAGCTTGATCGCCTCATAGATCTTGGTGTAGCCGGTACAACGGCAGAGGTTGCCCGAGAGCGCCTCGCGCATCTCCGCGTCGGAAGGGCATGGATTTTTGTGCAGAAGCGCCTGGGCCGAGAGGATCATCCCCGGTTGGCAGAAGCCACATTGTAGGGCACCGGTCACATCAAAGGCCCGCTGCAGGGGCGAGGGACCATCGGGAGTGGCCACCCCTTCGATGGTGGTGATCTCTTTGCCCTCGCAGCCTTTCCCGAGGGTGATGCAGGATAAGGTGGGCTGCCCGTCTACCAAAACCGTACAGGCGCCACAGTCTCCTTTGTCGCAGCCCTGCTTGGAGCCGGTGAGCCGCAGCCGGTAGCGGAGCAGCTCCAACAATGTCCAGTGATCTGGAGCAGCGAGGAGCTGCTCCTCGCCGTTGACCCGAAGGGAAAGCAGGGAGGTGGCCATGGACCGCAGTCTATCCGGGCGGGGCTGTGATAACATCCCCAAAGCCCCCGGTGCCCCCTTGTCCACCCGCTCCCACGACGCCCCGCCTCTCCACCCGGGAATGCGTGCCGTGCTCTACATGGCGGCCGCCTTCGTCCTGATTGCCGGGCTGCCGCTCTACGTTTTTTCCACCGAGACCGCCACCTATTTCGCCTGGACCATCGACCCGCCGCTGACCGCAGCCACCCTGGGGGCCTGCTATTGGGCGGCCGGCCTGGCGGAGTGGAACAGCGCCCGGGCCCGCAATTGGACCGAGGGACGGGTGGCGGTGTTAGGGGTGCTGGCCTTCACCACCCTGACCAACCTGCCCACCTTCCAAAATATCGATAGCTATAACCTTGGAAAATGGCAGGCATGGGTGTGGATTGCCACCTACCTTGCGGTGCCGCCACTTCTGGGATGGATGTGGGTGCAGCAGCGTAAAGTTCCGGGGACGGATCCGGAAAAAACGGCTCCCCTTCCCAGTTTTTTGGTGGGTGGTCTGGGGGTGGTAGCCTTCGTGTTCCTAAGCTACGGTCTGGCGCTGATGCTCCTGCCCCAGCAGGCGGGCGCCCTGTGGCCCTGGACTCTGAATCCTGAAGGTTCTACCTATAAGAGCTTTACGGAGCCCTACTTCGGCTGCTGGCTGGTAGGGCTGGGGCTGGTGGTCGCCCAAGCCGCGTGGGAAGCTGACTATCATCGCAATCGCCCGGTGTTTGCTCCGCTGCTTTTGCTGGGGATTCTGCAAGGGGGTGCCCTGTGGCGCTATGGGGAGGTACTCCACGGTGGCCTCTCCGCGGCGATCTGGATCGGTGGCATCGTCTTTATCTCCGTATTAGGTGCTGCGGGAGTGCTCCTTAGCCCTCAGAAAACCGGATGAGCTTTCAGATCCAGGGACCCCCTTCCGATGCCGCCGCCGCGTGGAGGCTGGTGGGCGACTCCGACTTTTTGAATCGCGTTGCGACGAATCCGCCGCTCGATTACACAATTCATGCCGAGCCGTCCGGTTTCCCGGAGCTCCAGGGAGTGATCAGCGGCCCCGGACCCATCCGCCACAACTTTCGAGAGGTGGATCTCTACTGGGTCCATGGCCAGCGCTTCCGGCAGATCCGGGAGATCCAGGGACCCATGCTTCAACGAGCTTATTACGAAGCAAACCTGACTCCCGATGGCGACGGCGTGCGTGCCGGCATCCGGTTGGAGCTGTCGCCCTCCTACCGGCTGTTAA
The DNA here is from genome assembly GCA_903891165.1 of uncultured Pseudomonadota bacterium. Taxonomy (GTDB): domain Bacteria; phylum Myxococcota_A; class UBA796; order UBA796; family SXON01; genus CAITDR01. The sequence continues at coordinate 7,448 of CAITDR010000386.1, read as the reverse complement.
GCTTGCCGGTTCGGATGGTGCAGGAGCGGAACCTGGGGTGTTGGAATCGGCTCCTCCAGGAGCTTCCGGCGCCCGGACAGAGCGATCGCGGGCCGGCGCGGCGACAGCTCTCCGACGGGGTGCGGGCGGCGTTGCGGCGCTGGCAGGAGCGCGGGGTGTCCGAGCGGGTGGCCACCGCCGTCACTGCCCTGTTTGAGCAGGCACGGCCCTGGGAGCTCCAGGAGCTGCGCCCGTCGGTGTTGGCCCAGAAGTGGTCGATGAACCCCCGAGAGCTGCTGGTGAGCTTTCTGGAAGGTACGCAGGCGGGTGTGTTTGAGCTGTACTGGTCGGTGCGCTGCCCCCGCTGTCAGGGTGGGGTGTCGATGGGGCGTAGCCTGTCCAACCTTGCCGACCATGCCGGTTGTAGCTCCTGTCGTATCGAGTTCCAAACGGATCTGGAGAGTACGGTGGAGATCCTGTTTGCCGCCCCGGCGGAGCTGCGCACCGGGAACGAGCAGGCTTTTTGTACGCTCTATCCGGCGGGACGCCCGGAAGTGCTGGCAATGATGATCCTGCAGCCGGGTACGGAGGAGCAATTTACGTTGGATCTGCCCGAGGGAAGCTGCAAGCTGGGCATCGGGGGAGCGCAGGCGGATCAAGTGTTGGAGGTGGGGGAGGAGGGGGAGGAGGCCTGGCAATGGTCCAGTGCAGAGGCAGTCCCCAAAGCGATGTTGAAGGCAGGGAAAGTAAAATTCACCCTGTCGAACCCGGGCCGGGATCGGGTGCGGGTGGACCTGGCGCTGAAACGTACCGCAGCAGTGGGCACCTCTGCGGCTTTCCTGGCCACCATGCCGGAGTATCGGGAGCGCTTCGGGCCACAGATTCTGGCACCCGATATCCGCATCAGCGTGCAGGCGGTTGCGATTCTTTTTACGGACCTGACCGGATCGGCGGCGCTCTACCACGAGCAGGGGGATGCTTCGGCCTTCCGCTTTGTCCATGAACATTTTGCGATCCTGGCGCGAGCGGTGACCGAAAACGGCGGGGTGAGCGTAAAAACCATCGGAGATGCGCTGATGGCCGCCTTCCACCAGCCGGATCAGGCGGTACGGGCGGCGCTGCAGATGTTGCGGGATTTTGAGAGCTGGGTGGGAAGTTGGCCGCTGAGCCGTCGCCCTGGCTTGAAGGTGGGTATCCACTTCGGCCCGGCGATGGCGGTACATACCGACAGCGCCGGGCTGGACTATTTTGGAGGAACCGTCAATCTTGCCGCAAGAGCTCAGGGAAAAGCCAGCGGCGGGGCGGTGGTGTGGACGGAAAGTGTACAGGCCGAGCCCCGGGTGCAAAAGCTCCTGAGCGCGCAGGGCCTGGAAGTGCAGCCTTTTGAGGCGGCGGTGAAGGGTCTGCCCACGCCCATGTGCTTCCATCAGGTGAGCCCTCTCGGCGCGGTCCCCCTGCCGGGATAGCGGGAGGGGATGGAAAATCTGAAGCAAATGCCGCCGGTGGTCTTCTGCATCCTCGACGGGGTGGGCTGGGGCCGCCGTGACAATAGTGATGCAGTGTTTATGGCCAAGACACCGACGCTGGATCGTCTGAAAGCAGAAGCACTCTTCCGGTTGCTGAGGGCCCACGGAAAGGCCGTGGGGCTGCCCTCGGATGCCGATATGGGCAACTCAGAGGTGGGTCACAACGCTTTTGGGGCGGGAAGGGTGATCGAGCAGGGAGCATCGCTGGTGGACCAGGCCATCGGCAGTGGTGCGCTGTTTGAGGGACAAAGCTGGAAGAGGCTGATGGGCTGCAAGACGCTGCACCTGATCGGGCTGGTCAGCGATGGGAACGTCCACGCGCACATCTCCCACCTGCGCGCGCTGATCCAGGGCGCCCATCGTGACGGGATGACAAAAATCCGTGTCCATGCACTCACCGACGGACGGGATGTGTCGGAGCGCTCGGCCCTCACCTGGATCGAGCCGCTGGAGGCCGAATTGGCGGCGCTGCCCGACGCAAAAATCGCCTCCGGGGGCGGAAGAATGCTGTTGACCATGGACCGGTACGAGGCGGACTGGTCGATGGTAGAGCGGGGCTGGCGCTGCCATGTGCAGGGAGAGGGACGGCCGTTCCCCTCGGCCACCGCCGCTATCCGCAGCTTCTACAAGGAGGATCCCAAGGTCACCGATCAGTATCTCCCAGCATTTGTAATTGAGGATACAAATGGACCCGTAGGACGGATAGAGGAGGGAGATGGTGTGATCTTCTTCAACTTCCGGGGGGATCGGGCGATTGAGATCTCACGGGCCTTCGAGGAGGAGAACTTTCCCTATTTTGATCGTGGACCACGTCCCACGGTCTTTTTTGCGGGGATGATGCAGTACGACGGGGATTTAAAAATTCCGAAGAACTTCTTGGTGAACCCGCCGGTGATCGACCGCACCGTGGGCACCTACCTCGCCGACGCCGGGCGGCGCTCCTTTGTGATCTCCGAAACACAGAAGTATGGGCACGTCACCTACTTCTTCAACGGCAACCGCTCGGGTCGGATTGACGAAGCAAAAGAGGACTACGAAGAGATTTTTTCGGATCGGATCCCCTTCGATCAGGCACCCGAGATGAAGGCCGAGCGTATCACCGATGCCGCCATCGGGGCGCTGCGAAGCGGGAAGTTCGACCACATTCGGCTGAACCTGGCGAATGGGGATATGGTAGGACATACCGGCAACTTTGAGGCAACGGTGACCGCAGTGGAGTGTGTAGACCACTGCGTAGGGCGGCTGTGGGCGGCCTGCGAGGAGCTGGGAGCGGTGCTTCTGGTCACCGCCGACCACGGCAACGCCGACGAGATGGTAGAGCTGGACAAAAAGGGGAAGCCCATTCTGGTGGATGGGAACACAAAGCCCAAGAGCAGCCACTCGCTGAACCCGGTGCCCTTCTACCTGTGGGCCCCGCGGCAGCCCTGGCAGCTTGCGGATGTGCCCGAAGCGGGAATTGCTTCGATTGGCGGAACCTTGTTGCTGCTGGCTGGGCTGGGGTTGCCGGAGGGCTATGCGCCGGCGTTGATTGAGACCGCTGCATAAGGGTCGCAAGCGGGGGAAGAAGGGGGTAGAGGAAGGTGTAGAGAGATGACCATGCTGCTGCTCTTGCTCGCCTGTGCTCCCGAAAATGAAGCCAAGAAGGGAGACTCTTTTCAAGAGAGTGCTGGAGGGGACAGCGTGGAGCTGCCGGATGGAAGCTCCAGCTACAGCGGAAGCAGCGGGAGAGACGGGACGCTGCAGATCCCCATCCACATCGAAAAAGACAATTCGGTGGTACAGGTAAGTGTGGTCCGGCCGGACGGGGGGCTACTCTCCACCGAATACTTCTACGATACCGATGGAACTGCGCTGTTGGACTGGGAGGAGTGGTACGACAGCCCCTACTCACTCACCGACGCCATCTATGTGTACGACAACCTGACCACCACAAACTGGCCGGTACGGATAGAGGACGGGCTGCTGAAAGAGGGGGACTACATCCTCTCGGTGGCGACGGTCAACAAAAACTACAACTACCAGGGAGACATCCCGGTAGAAGCGACGATCATGCAGAGGGTGGAGAAGGATCCCACCGAGGGAAAACTGAAGATCGTTGTGGCCTACGCGACAGGGCTGGCCGAAGATCCGGTGGTGAGCACCGCCGTGGAGGCGGGGGTGGAGAGGTGGAAGGAGATCTACGCGGCGACGGGGGTGGCCATGGAAGTACGCTACACCAGTATCGACGTGGATCCTGCACTTCCCGACAGCGCGCCCGGTCAGGACGGCTACAAGAGTTTTTATGAGGAACTAACAGAAAAAGAAGTGGTGGTGGTGATCGGGGACCTGATCGCCAACGACCGGTGGCTGTATGGAGAGGCGGGAGGGGTCCCCGGGGCCTTGGTGGCGTCGAACCGGTCTGTGGTGGGGGTGAGCTGGATCACCTGTGCGGGGGCGGATGGGGAGTTCTCCAGTGGGGACGTGGAGATGTTGGCGGAGACGATGGCACACGAGGTGGGGCACTACCTGGGGATGTACCATCCGGTGGAGGATGGCTACGAATACTGGGATGCGTTGAGCGACACGGTGGAGTGCAAGTCGCAGAGCGCCTGTGAAGATAAATTGGGTAAAAACCTGATGTTTCCCTATCCAATCTGTGAGACGCAGACACGATGTAACCAGCAGACCGAACTCAGTGAAAATCAGGCGGGGGTGATGAACCTCTATCTGGGGGTGGAGTGATGTTTTTTCTACTTTCGATGGCAGTCGCAGGTGACCTTCGGCATATGCTTTCGCAACGCGACGGAGTATCCTGTAGGGAGCTGGGGGAGGCAACCCCGGAGCTGAGGGACGGGCTGCTGGCGCTGACGGGGCCGGAGGAGCTGCCCTCCTCGGTTCCGATGGGAGCGACAAGCTGTTTGATCGAGCGGTTTCCGGCGGATCCGCTGGTGATGTCTACGCTGCAGGGGTGGATGGGTCAGAAGGAGCGGGCGGGTCAGGCGCTGGTGGTGGTGAGCATGCTGGGTCAGGTCGAAGCGAGCTGGCGGGTGCCGCTGGCGCTGGGCGCGCTGAGCCAGGAAGATCCGGCATGGAGGGAGAGAATGCGGGTGCGACTGGTGAAGGTGCCGGGGCTGGAGGGGATAGAACCGCTGCTGAGCGAGCCGGTGGTGGCGGCGCAAAAGTAGTCCGCACTACAAATTTTGCGGGAAGGGTGGACGGTGGGAGAAGGATGCGCTAATAGAGGCCTCGTCGTTCCTCCTTAGCTCAGTTGGTTAGAGCATCTGACTGTTAATCAGAGGGTCCCGTGTTCAAGTCACGGAGGGGGAGCCACCAATCACCGTAGGGAGTACCCGCCACCAAGGCAGTACTCCCTCGTTCATTTTTGGACCCGCGAACCAGCCCTCTGCGCCGAGGTTTTCGTCAATTGCGGCCCCGAACACGAGGGGGGCGCGGTGGTGGACCTGCGCTTCCCCGTTCGGCCCGCCGTCGTCCACGCCGACCACTGGGAAAGTGTACTCGATCATAAGCCGGTCGCCCTCGGCGCGGATGCGCCAGACCCATGCGCGCAGCAGCGCCCGCTGCTCGTCCAGGTTGCCGCGGTCGAAGAGTGCGCGCAGGTTTGCCACCCACGCCGAAACCTGCTCGGGGGCGATGTCCAGCACCGGGCTGCTCTCCACCGAGGGCAGCTCGGCGATGCGCCGGTTCAGGGCGTCCAGCTCTGCCGCCTGTAGTTCGATCCGCGGGGCCAGCCGCGCATAGGGGATCTTCCCGTCCTCCACCGCCTCGTAGAGGTGCTCCAGCTTGCGGCTGACCTCCCCGATCTGGGTCGTGAGTATGGCCCGCTGATCCACCGCAGCCTCCGCGCCCGCCCGCAGCTCGACCTGCACGTCGCGCACCAGATCCGCGAAGAAGTCCGGCCGAAGGACGTGGTCGCGGATGGCGTCCACCACGGTGGCCTCCGCACGCTCCTTGTTGAAATTCCGCGCCGTGCAGGCCTTGGCCCCCTGCGCCATCTTGGTGCGGCAGGTGTAGTAGTGGTGGGTGCCCTTCTTCGAACTGTGGCCGATGTACGCGGCCCCGCAGGTGCCGCAGCGCAGCAGACCGGAAAGAAGGTAGGGGCCTGAGACTGTCCTGGGGTGGACCACGGTCGGCCGACGCATTTCGATCCCGGCCTTCACCCGCGCGAAGTCCTCCACGCTGATCAACGCCTCGTGCGCCTGCTCCACCCGGATCACCGGCTGCGGATCGTTCGCGAACTTCCCCCGCTGCTTCACACCCCACTTCACAATCCCGGTGTACACCTCGTTGCGGAGCACCCCCAACACCGTATGCTTGGACCAACGCCGCCCTGCCCTGGTACGCGCGCCCTCGTCGTTGAGCAGCTCGCTGATCCCGGCCGCACCTGTGCCGCCGAGCGCGAGCATGAAGATCCGGCGCACCAGTGGTGCCCATTCGGGGTCGGGGGCAAGGCAGGCCCCCTCCTGCTTCCCGCTGACGGCCCGCACCGTGCGGTAGCCGACGGGGACGGTGCCGCCGTTGTAGTTGCCTTGCGTCGCGTTTTTCGTCATTCCACGCCGGGTATCGTCTGCGAGTTTTCGCACCTGGAACTCGTTGAAGCTCCGAAAGATCGTCCCCATGAGCCACCCGGCGGGCGTGTCGTCCGTCTGCTCCTTGGTGGATTCCAACTGGACGTGCGCCGCCTTAAGGTCGTGCATCACCTTGATGGAATGCTCCATACTTCTCGAGAAGCGCGAGTAGTCCCACACGACGATCACGTCGAAGGGGTGCGGCTGCCGCACCATGTCCGCGAGCATCCTTCGAAAATCCGGGCGGCGCTCGTCCTCGAAGCCGGAAACGCCGTCGTCGCGGTACTCGCCCACCACAACCCAGCCGCGGGCCCGCGCGTGTTTGTGGCAGGCCTCGAGCTGGGCGGGCACAGAGAGGTCACGATCCGCTTGTTTCTGCGAGGAACATCGGCCGTACAGCACGGCGCGGAGGGGCGACATGGAGCGGGTCATTCTTCCTCCTCCTCTTCACTCGGGACCGGAACACCTCTGAGAATTTCCAGCAGGGTCCGATTGTCTTCTTCGTTCGAGTCGAGTTGAAAGCTCTCCAGGCGCTGCGCGAACTCAATCCACTGGCTCTTCTGCCGGGTCGAAAAGCTGTCCAGCCACTGCGGAGCGTCCATCCCACGCGGCATCAACCGCGGGTGCAACACCAGGCGTCGGAACACCCGGTTGACGCTGGCGGCGTGGTCCGCCAGGGTGGAGCTTTGGATTCCTGCCGCGCGGAAGACCTCCGCCGACGGCACATTGTACGCCCCCGCCACCTGCTGGAGCATGAGGATGGAGGGGCGGGGGATCCGCTCCGCCGACTCCAGCTTACGGAGATAGCCGTAGGAGATCCCGACCAATGCCGCCGCATGGCGCAAGGACAGACCACGCTCCTTTCGCAGTCCCGCAAGGTAGGGGCCGAGGCCGGGGGGGACCGGGCTCGGTAGCAAAGCGAGGCTCATTTCCGCTCCCTCCGGGCGCTTCTTTTGCGTCCGTCCTGCGCGCGTTTCCTCGGACCCATGCCCGACAGCTGAGTCTCCCCGGACGTCGTCAGCGACCACAAGGACGCAGGGGTAACGATGCCCACTGCCACCAAGGCGGCGTAGGCCCTCCGAGTGGTGCCGGAGGGGCGTTGCCCGAGCACCTCCTTCATGGACGCCGGCCCTTTCTCCACCTCGACCACGAGGCGCCCCATTTCCCGTACCACCGCGATGGACGCCGGCCCTTTCTCCACCTCGACCACGAGGCGCCCCATTTCCCTTACCACCGCGACGGAATCGCCATGCCCAAGGCCGGCGGGGGCGCTACCATCGTCGTCGTCAATCAGGTCGTTGATGAGGCGAAACAGCTTCTTCAGGTTCTGAGCTTGTTGGTCCGGGGGAAGGCTCTCCCACGACAATGACAGCCTGGG
>CAITDR010000385.1 GCA_903891165.1 uncultured Pseudomonadota bacterium | reverse complement strand
GGGCGGGGATCGCCAGCGCGCTGTTGACCTTAGGGCTGGTGCCCGTCTTCGAGCTGTTGGGTTTTCTCACTGACTATAAATTGTTAGAGCTGGCCAACCTGAACCACCCGCTCTTGCGGCAGCTGATGCTGCGGGCCCCCGGCACCTACCACCACTCGGTGATCGTGGGCTCGCTGTCGGAGGCGGCCTGTGAGGCGGTGGGCGCCAATGCACTTCTGGCGCGCGTGGCCTGCTATTTCCACGACATCGGAAAAGGCGTCAAACCTCAATATTTCGTCGAAAACCAGCGCGACGGAAATCGACACGATCGTCTTTCCCCCGCGCAGAGTGCGCAGGTGATCATCAACCATGTGCGCGATGGGCAATTGCTGGCGCTCCAGTACAAGCTGCCCGCCGCCATCATTGATAACATCTTTATGCACCATGGAACCGGGATTATCCAGTACTTCTATGGAAAGGCCAAGGAGCAGAACCCCGGAGAGCCCATCGACGAGGCACTCTTCCGCTATCCAGGTCCCAAGCCCAATACCCGCGAGGCGGGCATCATCATGCTGGCCGACAAGGTGGAGGCCGCCTGCCGCACCATCAAAGACCCCGCCGAGCCCCGAATCCGGGCGATGATCCAGCAGATTATCAACAGCGTGATGAGCGATGGGCAATTCGAAAATTGTCCGCTCACCCTGAAAGAGCTGTACCAGATCGCCGACACCTTCACCAATGTGTTGCTGGGCATCTACCATCACCGAATCGAGTACCCGGACACCCGAAATATCTCCTCTGGAAAGGGGAAGTTTATCCCCATCCCTAAGCAGGGAACCATCACCCTGGAGATTGTCAACCCCCTCAAAGCTCCACCACCGCCGGGCAGCGCTTCGCAGGTGGGCAACAGCCTGCCTCCGCAGGCCAGGACCGACACCCCCGAGACGGGCCGCACCACCACGCTTCCTCCCAACGGCGAACGGAAGGCCGAAGACTACGAGCGTCTCGAAAATCTTCCGGGAGGACGTTCCACTTTCCCAGGGGTGGATGACTCCTGATGGGCAAAGGCTGATGGATATTTCCGCACGTTGTGAAGGACTGCGCTACCCGACGGAGGCCTTGGAGGCGGACGCGGAGCGACTGCTGAACGCGCTGGATCTCCCCGAGGCAGAGTTGTCCATGGTTCTGTGCACGGATCCCTTTATCCGGCGCTTGAACAAGCAGTATCGGGGGAAGGACCAGCCCACCGATGTGCTCTCTTTTGCGATGCAGGAGGGGCAGAAGGTGGGAGAGGCCACCGTGTTGGGCGACCTGATTGTGAGCGTGGACACCGCCCGTCGTCAAGCCTTGGAGCATGGACATACCGTAGAACAGGAGCTACGCATCCTCTTGGTGCATGGCTTGCTCCACCTCCTGGGCTATGACCACGTCCGTCCCGAGGATGCACCGCGGATGCAGGCGGAGGAGGCCCGCCTGCTCCTCCTCCTGAACGCCCCTTCGGTGGGCCTGATCCAGCGGGCAGGAGCGGGCTGACCGGATAGGCGTTGCGGATGTCTCTGCTCCTGCTGCTCCTGGCCTGCCGGCCACACACCCCTCCCCTCCCCCCGCCGACCGCCGGGGAGCCGGTCCCTTCCGCTGCCGCAACCACCGAGGCGGCGCCAGAAGGGTCCGCAGCCACACCCTCCCCCCAGCTCGCGGAGGATCCGGAGCAAGCCGCGGAAGGATTCCTGCTGGGCGCCTATAGCCTTGCCTGGCCCCTGTGGACCTACCAGAGCCCCCCCGATGGCGCCAAGGCCGCCCTGCCCGGGCCGCCGGAGGATCTGGATCTGCACCCGCGCGACGGCTGGGCCCTGGTCCTCAGCGACGGGAAGCTCTTTCGGTGGGACTACGTGGGACCGGTGGAGCCCGTCCCGCTGCCAGGCCTGGCGCCGGTGGTGCAGGCGGCTTTTTCCCCCTTTGATGGCTCCCTGTATCTGATTGTATCTAAAGATACAAAATATACGATAGAGCACTGGGATCTGGAGAAGAAGGAGAAAAAAGCCACCGTCTATACGGCCGACTTCCCCCTCCAGGATCTGGTGGTCCCCTTCGTCAAATGGAACGGTCGGGAGCGACTGTTCTTCTCCGGCAAGGACCGCATTCTCTCCTGTACCCGGGGCGGAAAAGGCCGCTACGAAGTCACCAGTCCCGACGGAAAGCCCAGCGACCTGACCGAACCGGAGCTGGCCAAGCCACTCCACGAGTGGGAGCTGGCGCCCGCGATGGTCGCCGCCACCCACGCCCGCCCCAAGAGCTTCCACCTCGCGCTGGGCAGCCTGATCTGGCAGGATGACGCGGGCACCCACGAGCGCCGTTGGACCGACGGAAACTGGGACAAAGACCGCCTACTTCCGGCCTCCACATCCGTGCCCTTCTACCACCCCAACGGCTGGTATCTTCTGGAGTGGACCCCCGGCAAAATGGGCCTCAAAGCCACTCCCCGTGTGGGAAAGCCGAGCGGAACCAGCCAGCAGATCTGGCTGGCCCCGCCGCAGGTCAGTGCCTCGGGACGCACCCTTGTTGGATATACCACCGAAGGTCTGGTTTCGGAGACATTGAACCTCCCTCTTGCCCCGGTGCGGCACATTGAGGGGTTGATGGGGGGCATGGAAGCGCTGGCCAACCCCGAAGTGGAGGACAGCGGAACCCCGCCGCTGCTTGAAAAATATGGCCTCGCCATTGCCGATGGGGAGAGCCCCTGGATCCACGGCGCCTACGACAACGACCTCTACAACTACACCACCCGCCCCGTGCTCGCCACGGTAGACGGCATGGCCGAGCTGATGTACACCGGCTTTCAAGCTGTTTTTGTACGAACCGAGCAGGATCTGGCGGCCCCCCGGCTCGGCGCCTTCTTGGACCAGCTCGCCACCCACGCCAGCGGCAGTACCGCAGAAGCGGCCCGCGAGGCCAAAAAACTGCTGAACGGCGACTACAGCTCAGAAGAGGGCAAGCGGGTGGTGGCGGAGACCCCCGCCGAGAGTCCCGTGCTGGGCCGGTCGGTCAACTTCGGCGACTTCCACCCCCGCGGCCCCTATGAACACAACGACAGCCTCCGTGCCTACTTCCGCGCCTTCAAGTACACCAACTCCATCCGGCTGAGCGAGAGCGAGCGACGGTCACTTGCGGCAGAGCCCACACTCGTGGCCGCCTGGAAGGCCTGGACCGACACCCAGGCCACCTACCTCAGCAGCTCCCGCTTCCTGCCCATGTTCGGAGAAAGCCGTCGTCCATCCTGGCTACGCGAGCAATGCCTGCCCAAAGAGACGCAGGAGGATCCCTACCGACTCTTCCCCTTGGCCTGGGCCCTGGACAGCGAGATCCTGGAACGGGGGGTTGCGCACGATGCACTCCCCGCAGAATGCGGCGTACAATACCGGGGACTGCCCAGCGGACTGGACCTGCTGGCTGGCCTGGGTTCACCGGAGGCCTGGCGACGGCTGGCGGGGGAACGCGCCCGCTATCCGGGTCTGGAGCAGGCTCAGTCCCAACGTGTGGCCTTGTTCGGGCAAAAGCTGGCGGTGGACGGAGTGGTCAGCTCCTGGATGCGGCTGATCCAGATCCTCGGAACGGAGGAGCTGGTCCCGGAAAAGGTGGATCCGTGGGAGTGGCGGAGCCGGCTGATGGAGACCGCCCTGGCAAGCTGGGCCAGCTATCGGCATACCACCGTGCTGATCAACGAAGCCTCCGCAGCCGAAATGGGCGGTGGGGGTCCCGAAGCCTTTGAAGTGCAGGACAGCGAGCCGGTTCGGCATGTGGTGGACCCGCTGCCCGAAGCCTGGGCTCAGCTTGCCGACCTCCTGACCCGCCTCGCGACGGAATCACAAAAAAGCCCCACCACTGACCGACTGGCCGAGCTGCTGCTGCAAGGGGCCGCCGACGCCACCCGGTTGGGTCAGCTTGCCGAACGACAGCGGCGCAACGAGCCGTTGACCGAGGTAGAGTACGACTACATCCATGCTTTTGCGGGCACCATCGAGCACCCCACCCTGGCCTTTTTGGCCACCCTCTCCGATGGGGAGTACCCGGAGCCCGAGCCGCTGGCACGGATCGTGGACATCCACACCTGGAATGAGCCCGGCAAAACACCCAAAATCTGGCATGCCGCCGTTGGAAAACCCCGCCGCTATACGGTACTGGTGGGGGATCGGGGCCTGTTGATCCCCGGCCGTGGCTATATGTACAGCTTCCATGAGGTGATCAGCGAGGGCAAGGTGCTGGACGATACCGCTTGGCGTGCACAGGTGGATCGGGCCCAGCGGCCAGCCTGGACAAAGAAGGCGCCTTGAACTCAACGGATATAGATGTCTGTTGATAGGAAGTCCTTGGTGAAGTCCCTGATCTTTATCAGCGGACTTCTTTGTCCGTTGATAGCCGGTTGTGGGCGGAGCAGCGCCGCCTCCATCCCCTGCCTGCAGCTCTCCGGAACCGTCGAAGTGCGGGGGCTACCAGCGGGAGGAGGCCCCGGGATCTTGCTGGACTATGGGGGCCGATCGCTCATCCTCCTCGCACCCGCTGCCTGGGATCTACAAAAAGAGCTGCTGCGCTTGGAGGTGCAGAAGGCCGCCGCCG
>CAITDR010000384.1 GCA_903891165.1 uncultured Pseudomonadota bacterium | reverse complement strand
GCCACCGCCACCCCCGGACCGGGTCGGGCGCCCACCGGCACCTCAAAATGCTGCTCCACCAGCCCACGGCCGGAGGGCTCGCAGCCTTCTCCGACGCGGGCGTCGATACGCACCGGCACCAGCTCGGCAGCGGCGGGAGGGAGGGGGTCGGGGCTACAGGCCAGAAGGAGGAAAAGGGGGCTCATTGGGCGATAGTGCCGTAGCAATCCCCTTCGCGGCAAGAGCCATACCTCGTCTTTTTCGAATAATAATTCAAACCCATCGAAAATGAACGGTACAGCATGACAATTCCCTGACAAGCGTCAAGACACTCCCCACAGGTTCCTGACAATCTCCAGACATTTGGCGGTAGCGGGTGGCGCGTCGCGCCGTTCCAGCGGCAAACAGGGGCCTTAGCCCCAGGTAGAGGGGGGGGGAGGCGGTGCTCTGGCCTGTCTGCGCGCGGCCTCAGCCTTGCTGGAGTTTTTGCAGGGCCTGCTCTGCCGCGAGGTGTTCGGCGTTCCGACGAGAGGGCCCGCTCTTCACGGGCTCAAAGCGCTCTCCGTTCACCTCCACCTGGACGATAAAGTGGGGCAGATGGGGAGGACCACCCTGGGAAGTCAGGTGATAGTCCGGGGACTTCCAGCCTTTTTTCTGGCAAAGTTCGTTCAGGCGCCCCTTGGGGTTTGTGGAGCCGACGATCGGCGTTGCAGGAACGGAATTCCTGAGAGCACCAACCGCTTCTCGCTGCATCCCAGCAAGAAGAGCGTCCCACGGCTCCCCACCCCCCCCGACCGCAGCCAAACGCGCACGAACTGCAGGTAAAGCCAGGGTTGCCGCGGCCTTTCTCGCGAGCTTCTTGGAGCTACCCTGCACCGGACCATAGCGAAGGCCGCCCACCTGCACGGCAAAAGTAAAGGTCAGCGCATGATCGCTACCTTCCTGGGAAAGCTCCTGATAGTCCGGCACCGGCCAGCCCTGTGCCTGGGCCAGCTCTTGCAGCTCGGCGGTGGGATTTTTCTGCACGGAGGCTATTTTTTCGGGTAGGCGCGCCATCACCAGCGGCCGAAGCAGCTCGGCCACCGCGGTCACACCAGCGTCCAGATAGCGGGCGGCCAACACGGCCTCAAAGGCGTCCGCGAGGTTGCTGTCCCGCTGGCCGCCGCCGGACTGCTCCTCGCCCCTCCCCAGGCGAAGATCGGCGGGAATCCCCAATTCCCGCGCCCAGCTCGCAAGGCTGGCCTCGTCCACCAGGGTGGAGCGCAAGGCCGATAGCGCTCCCTCCTGGGCATCGGGGTAGCGTTCAAAAAGCATCCGTGTGACCACCAGCTCCAGCACCGCATCCCCCAGAAACTCCAGGCGCTGGTTGTCCGGATTCCCCGGATTTTCCGAAGTAAAGGAGGGATGGGTCAGGGCCTGCTGCAACAGCGCCGGATTCTTGAAGTGATAGCTGAGGATCACAGGCGTAGCTCCGCGGGTTCACTCACTTTTTTGGGTGCCACGATGTAGCCCCCGCCCAGGACCTCGTCCCCCGCGTAGATCACCACCGCCTGGCCGGGTGCGGCGGCACGCGCCGGCGCCTGAAACTCAAGAACAAAGGGCTCTTCTGAGCGGATCGTACAGGGGATCAGTGCCCCGCGGTGCCGGATCCGCGCCATCAGCACTTCGCCGGCTTCGGGGCGACGAATCCACGCAAAGCCGCGCGCCTCCAGCGACGTAGACATCAGGCGCTCCGGCGGCCCCACCACGACCCGACGACGTGCTGCATCCACCGAGAGTACATACCAACGCTCGCCCATGGCGATATTCAGTCCCCGGCGTTGCCCCACCGTAAAGCGATAGTAACCATCGTGATGCCCCAGCACTTTGCCCTGCTCGTCCACGATCTCGCCCGCCGCCTCCAGCTCGGGGGACTTCTCGCGCACAAAGCGGGTGTGATCATCGTCCGGGAGAAAGCACACTTCCATGGACTCGGGCTTCTCGGCGGTGACCAGACCCAGGCGACGGGCCTCGGCACGCACCTGAGCTTTGGTCATCCCGCCTAAGGGAAAAAGCGTACGCTGCAGCGCCTCGGGCTTGACCGGAAAAAGGAAGTAGGTCTGATCTTTATCCTGGTCTGCCGCCATAAACAGCCGGCCATTTTCGGTGCGTGCGTAGTGGCCGGTGGCCAGGGCCTCGGCCCCGAGCGCCAGCGCCCGTCGCAAGAGCACCGAAAATTTCAGGACGCCGTTACAGGCCACACAGGGGTTGGGCGTCAGGCCGTTGCGGTAGTCCTCCGCGAAGCGATCCATCACCGCCGTCTTGAAGGCTTCCTGAAGGTTGAGCACATAGAAAGGAAAACCCATCCGATCGGCAACCCGACGGGCGTCCAGCACATCGTCCAGCCCACAGCAGTGGCCGGCCTCGCCCTCCACGACGTCATGCAGCTTCATATGGATGCCGATCACCTCGTGCCCCTGCTCCTGCAGGAGCGCCGCGACCACCGACGAGTCCACCCCTCCGCTCATGGCTACCACCACCCGCATGTCGCCTCCCCGCCGGGCTGCTATCCCGGTCCTTCGTCGCCGTCCCCCACCGCGTCCGGGTCTGCCCTTGACGTGTCAATAGAACCCCGAAGCCACTCCTGATAGAAGGTCCGCAATTGGGGCAAAATCGCCCGGCCTGGCCCCACCAGCCTGCGGGCATCGGGCAGCGAGGCCAGAAAAATCCGGCCATACCACATCTCGTGGATACGACGGTCCAGGATCAACACCGCGCCCCGGTCGGTGCGGGAGCGGATCAGGCGCCCAAAACCCTGGCGCAGCTTGATCACCGCCTCCGGCAGGGCATAGGCGCGGAAGGGGTCCAGCCCCTTGTCGCGAATGCGCTCGTAGCGGGTCTGGGCCACCGGCTCGGTGGGAACCCGGAATGGAAGCCGGGGAATGATGACCAGCCGCAACCCCTCCCCCTTGACCGAGATGCCCTCCCAGAAGGAGTCGGTGCCCAGCAGCACTGCCGCACGGTCGCGTCGGAAATGATCCAGGATTTTCCCTTTACTTCCCCTCCCCTGCACCAGGATCGCATGACGATTTCCCAACGCCGCTTCCAGACGACGTGCAAAATCCTGCACCGCTGCATGGGAGGTACAGAGGATAAAGGCGCCTCCCCCGCTGGCTTCGATGGCATCCACCATCCATTTGGCCGCCACGTCGGGGTAGTCGGGCGCGTCGGGAGGGGGAATGTCTTTGGGCAACACCAGGAGTGCCTGTTCTTTATACTGGAAGGGGCTGGGGAAAATCGAAAAATCCAGCTCCTCAAAGCCCAGGCGCCCGGCATAGTGATCGATCTTGCCATGGACCGTCAGCGTCGCCGAGGTGAGCACCACCCCCTCCAGGCGCTCCAGCAGCTTTTGAAGGGCCGGTCCTACATCCACCGGCGCCTTCACCGCACCTACACCGACATTGCCTGGATCGAAGTATCTACAGGCATTTTCCTCCTCCTTCAGAAAGGAGCGTGCCGCCCCCGCGACATCCTCCAACTTGCGACGGCCCCGCCCCAGATCCAGCACCGGCTGGGCCTCCTCCACCTTGATTTCCAGCTCCTCCAGTTTTGCCTGGACGGCCCCCAGCCGCCCCGCCGCCTCCTCGGCCTTCTGGGCCAGCTCGGCAAAAAAGTCCTGGTGGGGGGTGGGCCCCTGCACCCGCTCCGGCACCGTATATTCCATCTTCAACATGGAAAATCCGATTCCCGCGTGATCCTTCACTTCGGACAACGCCATGCCCGCCTCCCCCGCCGCCGGACCCACCTGGTGGGGCCACTTCTGCGCGAGCTTTTCCAGCGCACCGGCCCGCCGACGGCTGTTGAGAAGGGGGCTTAGACCGCGCGAAATCTGTCGCTGGCTCAGCCGGACTTCGGCCACGGAGGTGGCGGCCGCCTCCAGGTGGTGTGCCTCGTCCAGCACCACACGGTCGTAGGCGGGCAGGATCCCCGTTGCATTGGGGATATTTTTGAGGGAGAGGTCAGAGAGGAGCAGGGCGTGGTTTGCGACGATCAGGTGGGCGGCCGCCGCTGTCCGCCGTGCCTGGTAGTAGAAGCAGGTGTTGAAGTGCGGGCAACGGGCGCGCAGGGTCTGGTCGGTGTCCGACTCGATACGATCCCAGAGGTCTTCGTCGATATCCAGGCCAAGATCCTCACGATCTCCGGTGGCGGTACTGGCAGCCCAGGCGCGGATCGCCTCCAGCGGCTCCTCGGTGCCGGCGAGCCCCAGCTTGCGACGGCACACATAGTTGGAGCGCCCTTTTAAGGCTGCATAGCGCAGGGGCAACAGCCGGGCGAGCAGCGGCAGATCCTCCGACAAAAGCTGCCCCTGGAGGGTTTTGGTATAGGTGCTTACCAAAACCTTGGCATCGTTGGCCAGCGCCCAGAGTCCGGCCGGCACCAGGTAGCCCAGGGATTTGCCTGTTCCGGTGCCCGCTTCCAAGAGGACGGTGCCCCCATCATTGAAGGTGCCCAGCACCCGGTGGGCCAGCTCCACCTGACCAGGGCGTGCCTCCCACCCCGGCATCAGTGCGGGCAGTTTCTGGAGGAAGATCGCGTCTACTTCGGCGGGATCCACACGCACCCGCTTCTTTTTATGCGGCTCCACCACCCACTGCGATCGGCTGACCGCATTGTCCACGATCACAAAACCCACACCTTCTTCGCCGAAGGTGCCCGCCAGTTCGGTATCTGCCGGAGAAGGCCGGATCACCCCGGAGGGGTGGTTGTGGATGACCACCTGCCCGGCGCGGGGCCGGGAGCGCAGGGCCAGCACCGCATCGTGGGTGCCGCGCGCGTGGACCTCGATGCTCTGCACCTCCCCCTTGTTGTCCACTTCGCCCACAGCAAAAATCTCGATACCCCCGGCTTCCTGGATAGCCGAACGCATCGCCGCTGCTGCCGCTGTGGAGAACCGGAGCGCCATGGTCCGCACCCTAACACGGTGGGGCCGGTGCAGCCGTTCAGGGCCGCGAATCAGCCTCTTGACATGACAAGTGCCATGAGAACGGATAGGCCTTGAGACAGCATTTTCAGGAGTCCTTATGCCTGTCAAGGTCTTGCTCGCGGGGGGAGGCACCGGCGGGCATGTGTACCCCGCACTTGCGATGGGCGACGCACTGCGCGCCCGGGGCTACGAGCTGTTGTACTATGGCGACGCCGGACGGTTGGAGGGGCGCGTGGCGCCGGAGCGCGGCTACCCCTTCCGGCCGGTGCAGGCGGTGGCCTTTCCACGTGCAGGAATTCTGGGTAAAATACGCTTTTTCTTCGGGCTTCTCCGCGCGGTTGCGCTGGCGCGTACCCAAGTGAAAGCCGACGCCCCCGCTCTGGTGTTGGGAGTGGGCGGCTATGTGATGGCGCCCACCGTATTGGCAGCCTGGACGCTGGGGATTCCCTGTGTGATCCACGAAGCCAATGTGTCCCCGGGCCTCGCCAACCGCCTCTGTGCGCGGGTATCAAAACTGGTGCTGCTCACCTACGACGAGACCCGCCGGCGGCTCTCCGGAGCGGAAATGGTGACGGTGGGCTGCCCGGTGAACCCCAAAATCCTCAAGGGAGATCGAACCAAAGCTGCCGAACGGTACGATCTTGACCCGTCAAGATCAACGCTGTTGGTGGTCGGGGGCTCGTTGGGGGCGGCCACCCTGAACAGCCTGGCCATCACCTGCGCGCGGGATCCTGAACGTCGCTACCAGCTCCTGCACATCTGCGGCCCGCGCTACTACGACGAGCTGAAAAAGAGCTATGGCGAGCTGCCGGAAGGAGTGGTGCTCGTCGGCTATGAAGATCGTATGGGCGATGCTTATGCGCTTGCCGATCTGGTGGTCTGCCGCGCCGGATCTTCCACCCTGGCGGAGCTGGCCGCCCTGGGCAAGCCGGCGTTGTTGGTGCCGTCGCCGAATGTGACCGACAACCACCAGGAACACAACGCGCGGGGTCTGGAGCAGGTGGGGGCAGCGGCGGTGGTGCTGGAAAAGGGAATGGAGATGCCAAAAGTGGCCGCACAACTCCGAGGGCTGCTGAACGATGAGGGCAACCTGAAAAAAATGTCCATCGCCGCAAAAAGCATCGCCAAGCTGGATGTGGCGGAGCAGGTGGCCCAGCTGCTGGTGGATCGCTTTCTACCGGCGCCTTGACTGGAGCTGTAAGGCGGGTGAAAGAGCCCGTGAATGTACCCCCCCTCTCCCTTTGGCACCCGCTCCGACCTGTTGATCGATCTGGTGGTCCTGTCGCTGGTGGTGGTGGTACCGGTGATGGCGATCTCCTACGGGAAAGCTCGCCAGAAAGCCTGGCTTTTCCATCGGAACCTGATGGTGGGCCTCTCGGCGGTGCTCGCCGTTGCAGTCACCCTTTTTGAGCTGGACCTCAAGGCCCACGGCGGCATTTTTGAGATGACGCGGGAGTCCCGCTATGCGGGTACAGACTTTCTGTACGCCTCTATCTATGTCCACACTTTTTTTTCGATCAGTACCGCCATGGTGTGGCTCTCGCTGATCCTCCTCTCCTTGCGACGTTTTTCTTCGCCGCCGCGGCCAAATGAATTTTCAAAAATGCACCGTCTGTGGGGGAGGATCGCCATGATCGACATGCTGCTCACTGGGATCACCGGGGTAGAGCTGTATGTGGTAGGGCTGGTGCTCTAGCGGGGAAAGACGCTATATTCCCGCCGCTGGAGGCCCCATCGCTACCCCCCTGATCTTCCGAGAGCTGTCCTGGCTGGAGTTTAATGCTCGGGTGTTGCAGGAGGCCCGCGACCGGAGTGTGCCGCTATTGGAGCGGGTGAAGTTCATTTCGATCTTCAGCTCTAACCTGGATGAATTCTTCATGGTCCGCTATGCCGGACTGTGGCGGGCCATCGACGCGGGCGTGCAGCACTATGGTCCCGGTGGGGAGTCCCCGCGCGAGATCCTGGCGGTGGTGTCCAAGCGGGTCCAGGAGCTGGTGGCCCTGCAGCACCACGTGCTGATCACCGAGATCCTGCCGGCGCTGTCCCGCGTGGGCATCCACATCCGCAAGCCCGCAGACCTGGATTTTGAACAGCTCCGCTTCCTCGAAGACTATTTTGAGCGTACCCTGCTTCCGGTGCTCACGCCGATGGCGGTGGACCCCAGCCACCCCTTCCCCCACCTGGGCAACCGCGCACTCTGTGTGATCGCCGAGCTGGGAGCCCTGGAAGAAGGCCCCATTCCCGCCCCCCAGCATGTGGTGGTGCCGCTGCCCTTGCCGCTGGTGGCGCGCTTCATCCGGGTGCCCGGCGGCTGGACCTTTGTGATCCAGGAGGACATCGTCCGCTGGTTCCTGCCCCGCTTTTTCCCGCAGTGTCGGGTACAGAGCTGCCATGCCATCCGTGTGACGCGGGATGGCGAGCTGGACATCCAGGATGATGCGGACAACCTGCTCTCCCATGTGGAGGAGGCGGTACGGAAACGTCGGAAGGGACAGGCGGTTCGGCTCCAGCATGAGGTGGGTCTTCCGCCACATCTGCTGGAGGTTCTGCGGGAGGAGCTGCGGCTGGATCCCGAGGACATCTTCCCGGCTTCCGGCTTCACCGCTCTCACCGACATGATCCAGCTCTACAACCAGATCGACCTGCCGGCGCTGAAGGATCCGGTCTTTCACGGCGCGTCAGTGCCCGCCTTCGACGAAGCCGCCGACTGTTTTGCGGCGGTTCGGGCTGGAGATATCCTCCTGCACCACCCCTACCAGGACTTCGGCTACGTCACCCGCTTCATCCGGGCGGCCGCGGAAGATCCCGCGGTTCTGGCGATAAAAATGACCTTGTACCGGACTTCCGGGGACTCGGCCATTGCCAAGGCACTGCAGACGGCGGCACGGAATGGCAAGCAGGTGGCGGTGCTGGTGGAGCTGCGGGCACGCTTCAACGAGGAGTCCAACATCGCCTGGGCACGGCGCCTGGAGTCGGCGGGCGCCCATGTAGTGTATGGTATCGTAGGCTACAAAACCCACTGCAAGGCGGCCCTGGTTGTGCGCCAGGAAGCCGACGGCCTGCGTCGCTACTGCCACCTTGCAACCGGGAACTATAACGACGCCACCGCACGCTTCTACACGGACTTTGGACTCTTTACCTGTCAAGAGGATTTTGGCGAGGATCTTGGCAAACTTTTCAACCTCCTGACCGGCTATGCCCGCCCGGAAAACCTCAACCAGATCCTGATTGCGCCCATCGGCATGAAGGAACGTTTTATTGAGAAGATCCGTCGGGAGATGGACCACGCTCGGGCGGGGCGCCCCGCCCACATCCGGTTGAAGGTGAACGCGCTGACCGACCCCGACGTGATCGCCGAGCTGTACGCTGCCAATGCTGCGGGCGTTCCGGTAGAGGCCATCGTTCGCGGGATCTGCGCCTTGAAGCCGGCGATGTCTGGCCTCTCCGAGCACATCCGGGTCTACTCGATCATCGACCGCTTCCTGGAGCATGCCCGTATCTTCTGCTTTGAGAATGGCGGCGACCGGGAGTACTGGCTGTCCTCGGCGGACTGGATGTCCCGCAACCTGAACGACCGGATCGAAGTTGCTTTTCCGGTGCTGGACCCCGTGCTCCAGGCCCAGATCGAGGAGGCCATGCAGATCCAGCTTGCCGACACGGTGAAGGCCCGGGTGCTGCTGCCAGACAGCTCCTCGGTGCGGAAAGTGGTGCGCGGGGAGCCGGTGCGGGCTCAGGAACGACTGATGCGCCTTGCGATGCTCAGGGCCGGAAAACAGAAAACAGAATTTTAAACGATGTCCGCTCCCTCCCCCTATCGGCAGGCGCTGCTGGAGCTGCTGGCCATCACCTACAGCACCACGAGCG
>CAITDR010000383.1 GCA_903891165.1 uncultured Pseudomonadota bacterium | reverse complement strand
CTATGAAAATCTCCCGACGCCGTCTGTTGGGTACTGCGGGGGCGGCGCTGGCGCTGCCCGCCCTTCAGCTCCTGCCCCGGGCCCGGGCCGAGGGTAGTGGTGCCCTGCCCAAGCGGCTGTTGATCGTACACCACCCGCAGGGGACATGCCTGTCACAGCATGTGCCCATTGGGGATGAATTCAACTTCTCCCTGCCCTATATTCAGGAACCTCTGGCCCCATTTCAAGACCGGGCCATCTTCCTGGCCGGGTTGGACAACCGCATCGCCGGCCTCAATACCGTAGGAAACGCACATCAGCAGGCCAACTTAAGCCTGTGGACGGGCCTGCCTTTCCCAACCCAGGAGAGCGGCAGTATCACCGGCGGGGGCCCCTCTATCGAGCAGGTGATTGCGGAGAGGATCGGCGGGGGACTTCCTTTTCCCCGGATCGACCTCTGTTCGGGAGGCACTTCCAGCAACGGGATCTACAGTCCTTCCGAGGCCAGCTTTTTCTGGTATGGGGCCGGGGATCCGGTGGCCTACTACAACGATCCCCTGGTGGCGTTGTTGCGGATTTTTGGTGATCAAACCATGTCTCCAGCGGATGCCTGGGCACTGCGCGCACGTCGGTCGGCGGTGTTGGATGGGGTGGCGGAGGCCTTCGGGCAGCTACGTCCCAAGGTAGGCAGCGAAGATCGGGCGCGACTGGACGCACACCTGGACAAACTATCCAGCCTGGAAGCGCGGATTGTGGCCAGTGGAGCAGCCTGTGCGCCGCCGCAGGTCAGCCTGCCCTCCGGCTATGACGCGAGCTTCGACGACGATGTGAGCACCCCACTGATGAACGATCTGTTGGTGGCGGCCTTCGGCTGTGACCTGACGCGGGTAGGTACCTTCCACTTTGCCAATTCCCATGATCACAGCTTCCCCTGGCTGTGGGCAAGGAACGGGGGACCGATTGTGGACACCCTGAGGCACGAAAACTGGCATGCCATGGTCCACGAAGACTACCAGGCGGGGATGGAGCACGTGTATCGCTGGTATTTTGAGATGTTGGCCGACCTGCTGACAAAAATGGATGCGGCCACCGATGCCGACGGGGACAACCTGTTGGAGACGACACTCGTGGTCTGCACCGGCGAATATTCCTCCGGTCGTCACTGGGTAACCTCGCTGCCGGCGGTGCTTCTGGGCCACACCGGCGCCGCCCAGCGGGGTCGTTTTTTGAACCACATGCCCGGCACCCCCGAGGAATTCGCCGCCGCCTACGGCTATATGTACTCAGATGTCAGCTTCTCGCAGCTCTTGGTGTCCATGCTGCAGATCTTCGGTTTTGAGGACCGTCGTTTTGGCTACAGTGGGGAGGAGGTTCCCGAAGGGGGGATTCCGGGGCTTTTTTGAGGGAGGCTTGGAAAGAAGGGGAGGATCGTCCGGATTTTGCAAGGCGCGTGCGGCCAAAGCGCCGCAGGCGCCCGCCCCGTCAAAACCCGCTGTCCTGCCCGGTGTCGTTACCGAGAATCCAGCGGCCGCAGTCTTTCCCATGAAAGGGGCCCGCCCACAGATCGGCCGAAAAGGTACCTTTGATTTCGGTTCCCGTAATCTCCTCTATCTTGAGCCAGAGGGGATTCCGTCCCGGGCCGGAGCCCTCGGGATCCAGCAACAGATCCCGGAGCGCCGAAAGATCCAGGGCCGTCGCGTCGCGCACGGCCGCCACCTGGGCATGGCTGGAAGGGTCGCTGTGAGACAGCTCCACCCCATAGACCTCTCCCTGGCGAAAGACAAGGCAATCGAGTAGGATATAGCTGCTCAATCCCACTCCCAGGGCAGCGGAGCCTCGGTCTGTGCTTCGCGGTCACGCCCCCAGCACTCCACCACACCGTCACTTTTCATGCCACAACTATGTTCGGATCCCGTAGCAATGGATACAAAAATCCAGCCTGGGGCAGCGCTGGACTGGCCATCCTGGTCCAGGCCCCAACAGTGGCTGAACCCGTCACTGTCCAGCGCGCAGCTATGCCAGCCGCCGGCGCGGATGTCCACAAGCGTCAGCACGTCCAGATAGTCCGGGACGGAGGCCTGGCCGTAGCTATCCTTTCCCCAGCAGTGGGCGTGGCCGTCGTAGTCCAGCCCGCACAGGTGGTGGTAGCCGCCGTCCAGGCTGCGAAGGGGGGGCAGGTCGGCCGGGGGGCGCAGCAGGGCGGAGAGGGGGTCGGGCAGGTCGTCTTGTGGGGGTTCCAGGTTTCCCCAGCATTGTACGGCGCCCTCCAGGTCCAAGGCGCAGGTGGCCTCCAGGGTGGCGGCGATGGCGGCGGTGGTTCCGAGATCCGCAGGCACGGAGCTTTGACCTTCGTTGTCGTCGCCCCAACAGCTGACCGCTCCCGTGCTGTCCACACCGCAGGTATGCCGCTCCCCGGCAGCAAGTTGCGGGTAGGTACCGATCAGCGGTGGCGACGATTGGCCCCCGTCGTTGTCGCCGCTGCAGACCAGCCCTTCGCTACATTGGGCGCAGAAGTGGTGGGGGCCGGCGGTGACGGCAGTGCAGCCGGTGGGTTCGGGAGAGGTGGATTGGCCGTCGCTGTTGTCCCCCCAACAGGCGACGGTGCCGTCGCCACGCTGGCCACAGGTGTGGTTTCCGCCGGCGCTGATCGAGGTAAAAGGCAGGTCATCGGGAGCCAGGAGCTGGCCCAGGCTGTTGTCGCCCCAGCAGGAGGTGGATCCGTTCAGAAGCAGGCCGCAGCCGTGGGCTGTCCCAACGGTAATGGCGGAGAAACGCAGATTTTCGTCGGGGGAGGGGATGCCGTCGCGCCAGCAGGTCACGCTGCCATCCGTTCGGAGGGCGCAGCCGTAGCTGATCTGGACGAAGTCGGTACCTT
Source organism: uncultured Pseudomonadota bacterium (assembly GCA_903891165.1). Taxonomy (GTDB): domain Bacteria; phylum Myxococcota_A; class UBA796; order UBA796; family SXON01; genus CAITDR01. Next base: position 3,962 of record CAITDR010000383.1, on the reverse strand, counting down.
CGGGTGGGATCTGCGTTGCTCCATCGTCATGGCAGGCAAGGGAGCCATCGGTGAGGATGCCGCAGCCGCCGTTGATCTGCGTGTAGTGGCCATCCGGGGCCACCCCGCTACCCCAGCAGTTAAGGGATCCGTCCAGAAGTAGGCCACAAGAAGCCCAACCTCCATCCCGATTTTCTGGGTCCAATGCTTGAAATTGGATACCCTGCGGAGGCTCACACTCGCTGTGGTCGTACACCGGCTGCCCCCAGCAGGTGGCCAGGCCGTCCGCGTCCAGGCCACAGGTACAGGAAGTCCCGGCGTAGAGGGAGACAAAAGTGCTGTCGGCGGGTGGGGTGGTCTGGCCCTCGTCCCCGTAGCCCCAACATTGGGCGACACCCCGGCGGAGGGCGCAGGTGAAGGCGCCCCCGGCGCTGATTTCGTTGAAGCGCCAGCGCCAAGCGGCGGCACGATCCCCCCAGAGCTTCGGGGTACCATCCAGCATCGCGGCCGAAAAATCCGCCCCCGCATCCAGGAAGCCGGCGTAGCGCTGTGCGGGTACGGTACTGACCTCGCCATAAGGAGCCTCTCCCCAGCATTGTATGGTCTGGTCGGCCTTGACGCCGCAGGTGTGAAAGGGGCCGGTATCAAAGGAAAGAAAGCCACTGTCGGTCACCGCGTCCTGCCCGTAGTCCAACTCCCCCCAGCAATGGATCTGGCCCAGATCATCCAGGGCACAGGCATGTTTTTCGGCGGACTGTAGCTGGGTGTAGTTACCCGCCGGTGGGCGGGCAATGTCGCCGTTGCAGTCCACTCCTCCATCGCTGCGCAGGCCGCACAAAAAATGGAACCCCGCATCAATTTCTGTATAGGTCCCCGTCAGGGCGTAGGCCAACATCGGCCCCCAGCACTCCACCGTACCGTCCTCCGCAAGGCCGCAGCCCCCCCCGGAGACCGGTGGTGAGGGCGGAAAAAGGGCCGGAAGGCACATCGGAAATGTCCGCCGCGTTGCCCCAGCAAGTGGGGGTACCATCGGAATCCAGGACACAGGAGAAGAAGCTGCCCGACACCAGCTCGGTGTAGTACTTGCCGTCGGGAGTGCCCGAGACCTCCCCGGAGTCGTCACGGCCCCAACACTGGACTGAGCCGTCATAGGCGGAGATCCGGCAGCTATGCAGGGCGCCCGCGGCCAGCTTCTGCCAGCGGGTTCCCGCCGGAGGGCTGGCCTGCCCCTCGTTGTCGGCGCCCCAACAGAAGGCAGTCCCGTTGCTGCGAAGGGCACAGGCATGGCTGGCCTGCCGCACAGGCTCGTACAAAAGCCGATAGTCTGCATCCTCCACGCCCCCCACCACCACCGAAGTAAAGGGGCACTGAAGGCTGAATGTGGGGTTCAGATCGTCACAATCGCCCCCGACAAAGGCTCCGTAGCCTTCGGGTGCCTCGCAGGAGCTCTGGGAGTCGCCACTCAGGCCATAGCCATCGTTGTCACCGTTGTAGTACCAGATGGTCGAGCTGTTTCGTAAAGGAGTTGTGTCATCGCAGTCGCGGTTGTTGTCTACAAAACCCGCGGGTCGCCTGCAGGTAGCGCGGACGGCATCCCCGGCCCCGTCGCCATCGTCGTCCGCATCCCGATACCAGAGGGGGCCGCCGGTTTCGGCATCGGCGTCGTCGCAATCGGCCGATTCCCAGGTGTAGCCCTCCTCCAGGGTACAGCCGTAGAGGAGATCGGAGCTGTCTCCCCAGCCATCCCCATCGGAATCCCGGTACATCAAGGGGACGATTGTGGCATCGGCGTCGTCACAGTCATCCGCATTGGGCACATAGCGATCCTGGTAGAGACAGCCGCCGTCCGCGGCGGGGTCACCATAGCCGTCGCCATCGGCATCCAGGTAGTAGTGTTGGCGGTCTACCCCCTCGCCGCAAAGATCATCGTTGCTAATCCAGAGGGTACAGGCCAGAAAAGCCAGGAAGGTGATCATTTGAAGCTCACGACCAGCCAGGTGGTGGCACCCAGACCCACCACCCCACCGCCAATTCCGGTGATAAAAGCAGCGTTATTGAGGAATTGTAGATTCCGGAGTGTCTGGAGCTCTCCGCTGCCCCAGCTCTCCGAATCCAGCTCTTGACGTGTCAAGTCAGCCCCCAGAAAACCGGTGCCTGAAATCAGGAGACCGCCCAGCGCAATGGAGGCGAGTATGGGGCGAAGCCGAACGTAGTGCGGGGCGGGCTCACCGGGGCGGACGTAGACGGGCTCGCCCACGCGGCCATCCCGCCAGACCTGCTGGAAGACATAGGGATTTTTGTCACTGTAGCCGGAGACACCCCGTTCGCCATCCACCGCGAGCTGGCCAGAGAGGGGTCGAGGAAGGCGGCGGTCGGGTGTGGGCGGGTTGCGCTCCTCGGTCAGCCAGGGGCGGGCCTGATCTTGGAGCTGCTGGAAGGGCAGGGGACCACTCCAGGAGGGAGCGCAGCAGGCGGAAAGGTACTGCTCCGCGTCCGGAAAGCCAGCTTCCCGACAGAGTAAAGCCTCGGCGAAGTGGAGGCGATCGGCGGTCTGGCGGTCGATGGGATCGGTGAGGCAGGGTAATGCTGCTTGAGCCTCACGAAGAGATGCTTCAAACAGGGGAAGCTGCCCGTTCGAGTAGGCAGCAAAAGACTGCTGCAGGGTGCGGTTCAGCGCATCCAGGCTGGTATCGGTGCAGGTGGCGGCGGCGAGGGCAAAGGTGAAAAGCAGCATCAAGGTGCAGCCTACCGCGGGAGGGGGAGAAGTAAATATGCGGCGTGCTTTTTGGCAGGGCGCCGGATCGGTACCAAGCAGGCGCCTGCGGCGCTCGGGCCGCACGCGCCTTGCATGATCTGGACGATCCTCCCCTTATTCCTCCTGTCCCTCTTTCCGATTTTCCAAACCTTGAAGGCGGGTAAATTCCTGGCAGGACTGTTGGAAGCCCTTGCTGCAGCCTTCCTGGTAGTAGTACATGGCTCGGGTGAGGTCGGGGCTTCCGGCGTAGCTCTGCTCAAAGGCGGTGGCCAGATTGTGGCAGCCGACGCCGCTGCCATTGGCACAGGCCTGCTGGAAAAGCTGCATGGCGGCTGGACGATCCGGTGGTGCCCCCCGTCCCCGACCTACCAAGACCCCCAGCTCACTGCAGGCATCGGCGTAGCCCCGGTCGCAGGACTGTTTGTAGACCTCTCCGGCCCGGAGATAGTCTTCTTGAAGCTCCAGAACCGCCCCCTGTTGGGAGCAGCCTCCTTCCTGTCCGAGGCTGCAGGCCCGCTCAAACCAGCGCTCAGCCTGCGGCAGGTCCACGGGCACTTCCTGTCCGGTTTTTGTATAGATCCCTAGGTTAAAGCAGGCATCGGCCATGCCCCCCTCGCAGGCCACTGCGTAGACCCGGCGGGCTTCCAGCCCGTTGCGGTGGACGCCCCGTCCGTCTGCCAGAAGTACCCCAAAGTTGAAGCAGGACCTGGCATCTTTTTTGTCACAGCCGAGACGGTAGTAGGTCACGGCCAGATCAGGGCGGGAGCGCTTCCGGCCGAATTCGTGGTAGACGCCGAGGTTGAAGCAGCCGTCTACATTGCCAGCGTTGCAGGCTTTTTCAAAATAGAATGCGGCTTTTTTGAGGTTTTTCCGCGGTGTGCCATTGTAGTAGAGCTCCCCAAGGTTGGAGCAGCCCCGGCCGTCCCCGCCGTCGCAGGCGCGCTCGTAGTAGGCGGCACCCCCGAGCGGGTCGGCCGCCCCTAATTTGCCACTGGCCATCAGCGCGCCCAGGCTGTTGCAGGCCATCGGAACCGCTGCGTCACAGGCTCGCCCGAAAAAATCGGCAGCACGCTGGAAATGTGCTGTTGTGCTCGCCGTTTCCACCTGGATCGCGCCAAGCATATTGCAGGCGTTCATTTCGCCGTTGGTACAGGCTTTTTCGTAAAATGGGAGTGCCTGATCGTGATCGGCCGGTCGTCCCAGGCCCAGGACAAAGACGTTGCCCGCG
>CAITDR010000382.1 GCA_903891165.1 uncultured Pseudomonadota bacterium | reverse complement strand
TCCCTCGCCCTGCGGTGGATGGAGGGCGTGGTTTTTGCCGGCCAGAAGGCGCGGAACCTGCTTCTGGTGGGCAAGGTGGATACCGAGCTGGTGGCCGCACTCAAGCGGGCCAAAGGCAAGGATGTGGCCACCGGAAAATGCCGCTGGGATGGTGCGCAACTACAGGTAGACAACCCGGCTGTGCCCCTGGACAAGGTGGAGGCGCTGCTGAAGAACCTCAAACTACCCTCCGGTGTGGTCTTCCAGGCCATGCCCGAGAAAAAGCGCCTTCCGGGTGGAGAAGAGGGCGGAGAACCGGATGCGCTGAAGCGTGCGCGTCGTCTCCTGAAGGACCTGGATGCAGACCGGTTTCCGATGGAGGGGGATGCCCTGGCCGAGGCCATCCAACGGGTAGAGAATGCCATCGACGGCGACGGCCTTCCCCGCGCGGTGGAGCAGCTGGAGTGGCAGATACGCTCCCTGGACCGCATCCGTCGCCTTGCGGATGCCGTTGCCCCCCTTCTGGAGCGCTAAGGTCGGAGATTGGGATACCATTCGTGAAGAACTTCGTACGCTTGCAGACTTATTTGACGACGAGGCGGTGCTGGAAGACCTTGACCCCGAGGATCCGCCCTCCCCGCCGGAGCCGTCGGTATCGCAGGATCCTCCCCAGATCGATCCCCCCCCGCAGGACCCTCCCCAGATCGATCCTCCCTCCCCCGTGGGAAGCAGCTCCTCCCAGGATGTCGAGGAGGACGACGAGGAGGTGGAGCTGGAACAGCTCCGCGCAGACTACACCCGTCGTCTGGATTTGCTCAAGTGGCGCTTGGAGGCCCTGGGGCTCAGGGTAAGGGACAACAAAAACGCTGTGCCCTTCCGTGCGCCACTTCAGAGGATGATGGGCGAACGCAAACCCTTGAGCACGGGCGTGACCCAAACTGCCCATCCCGACGCTTTCCCAGTGGAGGCGATCCAGGAGATGGAACGGGAGCTCGGTACGCTGGAGCAAGCCTACACGGAGCAGTTTGAGGGCGGCCAGGATCTGGGCCAGGTGCGGCACGAAGGCACGACCTACCAACGCCTCGGCAACATGTCGATCTACATCGCCGTCCCCGACCACCCCACCCTCGGCGCAGCCATCTCCGCCTATCGCGAGGCGGCCGGCCACGGCTTCATTCCCCCCACAGGGCGGGGACAAGCAGGTATCAAGATCAAAGGAGGCACCTACGAGCTGAAAATCCGCATCGACCAGCAACAGGGCCTGGGCCTGGGTGGCAGACCCCTGCGTCTGGTGGCCACCGAGACGGTGCTCGGCGGCCAGCGCCTCCTCCGTTTTGATACCCTGAAAGAGGCGCACACCGGGGGACGATAGCGCCACCATGCAGATTATCGGGGAGGGGCCCTGGCCTCTCCCCGGATTCTGTTATAGGCTCCTGGCTGGAGCACCCCCATGTGGCTGATCATCCTCTTCGCCTGCAACCCCAGCGGCGCCGACTGGATCGGCGGCTGGGTGCCCGGGGCGCTGGGCCAGGACTACCCCGCGGGCACGGGCATCGCCATGCCG
>CAITDR010000381.1 GCA_903891165.1 uncultured Pseudomonadota bacterium | reverse complement strand
TCCGCCGCCCCATCATCGGCAGGCACAGACACTTCCGCTGCCAACGGCACCCCCACCCCCGAGGGCCAGTCCCCCGCCGCACCGAGCACCGATCCCGCTGCCCAAACAACCACGCCCAACGACGTGACTCTGCCTGGAGTCACGCCCCCAGAAGGTACAGCAGAGCTACCACAACCGCCCCCCGCCCCTACTGGCCCGCTGCAGATCAAGCCCTCCGGTGACCGGTGGATCGTCTTCGACCAGCGTAACAACCGGGTGCTGCTCACCCGTCCGCTGGTCAACATGCTTGGGGATCTGGACACCCTGCAGCGTCTCGACCGGATGCGCACACGTACGACCTTGACCCGCACCGCACTTTTGTCGACCGGAACGGTGCTGGTGGTGGCCTCGATGGTGAACCTGGGTTCATCTGGGCCGGGGGAGCCGGATGGCGGAGAATTCCTTGTGGACTGCCAGGACTTCCGGAATGTCTCGCGCTGCGAGGCGGAGCAGGAGCAGTTGGATCTGCTCTTTGGAACGGCCTTATCCAGCTTCCGCTCCCATCGCTCCTGGACTTCGCTGGCTATGCTGGGTGTGGGTACCCTCGCTTTTGTGGCGGTCCCCTTCGCAAGCTGGGAATATCGGGATGCCAACTATTCTCCTGCCGAGGTCTATAGTAAGGAACAACTACAGCAATGGCTGGATAAATACAATACGCGGATCAGCGGGGGAGCACAATTGGAGATCGGACCGGGCTTCATCGCCGTGAGCGGAACCCTGCCATGATGCTGCTCCTCACAAAGCTGGCTTTTGCGGCGGGCTACTCGATGGATATCGAGCTGGTCAAGCCCTATTTTGGTGCCGATTCGCTGCCCGGGGTGGACCACCCCGGCGTCGCCGGGCGGATGTCGTGGCGGGCGGGGGCCATGCTGCAGTGGGAGCGTGCACCGCTGATTTTGTACCGGGAGGGCATCGACTCCGGGGCCGTGATCGGCGGGCGGAGCACGCTGGATCTGGGGCTGGCGCTGGATGTGAGCCGCTGGCTGTCGCTGGAGACCACTTTTCCGCTTTCTATCCAGGGAGAGGCGCAGACCACCCGGCTGGCGGCCAACGGTTTTGGGGCGGGCGACTGGCGGGTGGGCGCCAAGGGGCAGTTTCTGGAGGCGGGTCCGGTCACCCTGGGTGCACACCTGGATCTGATGGTTCCTACCTCTACAAAAGACAGCTTCCGCGGAGAGGTTTTGCCGCGCGGGATCGTTGGCGTGCTGGCCGCAGTGGACGTGGGTCGCTTTGGTGCCCAGACTGATCTTGCCGTGGTCGTGCGGAAGAGCCTGCCGACGGAAGAGGACTACACCCTGGGCCCGGAGCTGCTGGCCAACGTGGGGGTACGCTACCAGCTGTACAAGGATCGGGTGGCGTTGTGGTCGGCACTCTGCAGTCGGATGGGTTTTCCGCAATTTTTGGGCGGGGGGGCGGAAAATGCCGCAGAAGCCCTGTTTGGTCTACGCATCGAGCCCGTCCCGAGCCTGCGGATGGACAGCTACTTCGGCACCGGGCTGACCGAAGGCGCCGGCACCACTGACTTCCGTATCGGCACCAATTTTACCTACCGCGGAAGCCCCAAAAAGCCTCCTCCCCCTCCCCCACCGATCGAGGCGGTGATCGAAATTCCCCCGCCCGACATCACCGAGCTGCCGCCGGAGCCGGAGCCTGTGGTGGTGGAGTGGAAGGAGCAGGAGCTGGCAAGGGTCGAAGAAAACCAGATTGTTATCCGCGATCCGATCCAATTTGAGCTGGGTACGGACGTGGTGCTGCCGGTCTCCCTGCCCACCATCGATCAGGTGGCCAAGATCCTGCTGGAAAATCCACAGATCCTCCACTTGGTGATCGAAGGCCATGCCTCGGAAGAGGGTAGCTATATCTACAACTACAACCTGGCGTTGCTGCGGGCGAATTCCATCTGGCGAGAGCTGATGAAGCGCGGGGTACACCCCGACCGCATCTCGGCCCGGTCAATGGGCGAGGTACAGCCCAAGAATATGGGTGTGGACGAGGCATCTCTCGCCGAAAATCGGCGTGTTATCTTCCATATCGTGAAATGGTGGCACCTTGGTGATCCCAAGCCCGTCTACAGCGAGAAAGCCCGTCAGCCGTGGACCGGCGAAGATCAGGTCATTCCTCCTCTTCCTCCCCTGCCGGACCCTCCGCCTCCCCCGCCCACGACGCCGCCCAAGCCCATCGATCCCGAGAAAGTAGACCCCAACCTCTTCAAAGAACCGGAGGAGGAACCATGATCGCTCTGCTGTTCGTGTTGTTTGCAGATGCTGCGGATCACTGTAGTGGCAATGCGACTCAGGATCTGAATTGCAACAATATCGACGTGGACAACGAAGACTACGTCGATCCCTCCGGTCAAGGGTGTACCTGGGACAACGCCGACTATTACTACGATGTGATCTCCTTTGGCTGCCTGTACCCCACCATCGGGCTGGACGCCGATGCCGATGGATTTTCCTACGGGGTCATTCAGATCCTCTCCGAATTGGGCACACCCGACCGGGTGATCAGCCTGGTCTGTGACAATTGTCCTGAGAATTACAATCCCGATCAGGCCGACTTCGACTGCGACGATTTTGGGGACCTCTGCGACAACTGTGTCTATATCCCCAACGACCAGAGCGACTCGGACTTTGAAGGTTTCGGCGATGACTGCGACAATTGTCCCTTCACGCCCAACATCGGACAGGAGGACAGTGACGACGATAGTGCCGGAGATGCCTGCGATAATTGCCCCGGCATCCAGAACCCCGAGCAGGACGACGCCGACACCGACGGGCTGGGTGATCAGTGCGACAACTGCCTGGCGATCTACAACCCCGACCAGCGTAATTCTGATGGTGATCTCTATGGAGATGCCTGTGACAATTGTGATGACCTCGCGACGGATGACCTGACCGACACCGATCACGACGGCATCGGGAACCTCTGCGACAACTGTCCCAACCTGGTCAACCTGGACCAGACCGACGAAGATCTGGACTTCATCGGGGACAAATGTGACACCTGTCCCTTCGACTATGACCCTTCCGGTCTGGACACCGATGCCGACGGGTTGGGGGATGTCTGCGACATCTGCCCCGCCGTCTACGACGCGGACCAGGCCGACGGGGACTTCGACGGTGTCGGCGATGTCTGTGACAATTGTCCCAACGACGCCAACGCCGAGCAATTGGACATGGATGGCGACGGCATCGGGAACCTCTGCGACAATTGTCCGGAGAATTTCAACCCGGACCAGGCCAACAGCGACGAGGATGGGCGCGGGGACCTCTGCGACAACGAAGTGCTGCGCGGTTCCGGTTGCTACGCCAAGGGCATGGCTGGGCTGCTGCCCTTTCTGGTGGTGGGAGCGGGACTGCGCCGACGCCGTCGATAGCCGACGCTGAATGAGGCCTCATTCAGTAATAGAGCGCCTCTACCCTATCCATCCGGCAGGCGGAACTTGATTCCGCTGGGATCCGATTCCGAGTCAAAACAGAGCAGACGTACACGGCCGGTGGCGACGGTACGTCCGGTTGCGTCTTCAATTCCCACCTCCCAGACCTGGGAGCGACGCCCCCGGCTGAGCGGTCGCCCGATGCCACGGAGCAGCCCGCCGCGTACCGCGTGCAGGAAGGAGGTGTGGTTTTCCAGGCCCACCGCAAGGCGTCCCTGGTGGAAAGCGTCCACCGAGGCCCCGACGGAGGCCAGGGTCTCCACAATCCCGCTGTAGATACCGCCGTGGACGATGCCGTAGGCCTGAAGGTGCTGCGGGCGCACCTCCAGCTCGGCCACCACCTCGTCGCGGGTGGCCCGGGTGAAGCGCAGGCCGGTGTGGGTCACCCAGCCGTCGGCGTTGGCGTTCAGGTAATTGCTCAGATCGAGGGGGTCGGACATGGCCCCTCCCCTAACCCGGGCGCCCGGTTAAAGCAGAGGCATGTCCGAACCTCTTCCCCCCCGGCTGGTGCTGGACCAGGAGCTTTTGGCGCGCCTCGGGCCGCAGAGCCGCCGGGAGGACTGGGAGCGTACCCTTAAACGCACCGGGCTGGCCAGTGTGCAGCCTGGTCCTACCCGAGCGGGAAAGCTACTTTCTACCCTACAACGCGGCGTTGCCGAGTGGCCAACACAGCCGACGGACACCAACCCGGAGCTGCGGCCCTTTGTCGCAAGAACACTGGTGGTTGTTGGGGCAGCAGCTCTGTTTGGTAGCCTCTTTCTGGACGGAATGACATCCATGGTGGCCACGGCCCTGCCCGGCCTTGCCGCGATGGCGGGCGGGGCCATGCTCTGGCCACGGCATGGAGCGGAAGCAGAGAGCGGCTTACGTCGGGAACAACGTCATGCGGAGTTGCTTGCCGATCAGCTACGTAGCTTTCTAAGCCTGAGCTTTGTAGAGGCGATGGGAACCAGCATCGTGGAGCAGACACCCCACATGGCCTGGCTACAGGTACGACAGGAGCAGCTTGCGCAGGCGCTGGCCCGCATCGCCGCCCATCGCGAGGATCTGGAGATCACCGGGGCACGAATTCGTGCCTTGAACCTGCAGTTGGGGCGAGCCGCCGAGGACGAGGAAACCCAGCAACTGCGGCGGCTGTGCGCGGCCCAGACCGATCTGGCCAACCGGGTGGAGGCCGCACTCCAGCAGCTCCGGCTGCTCAGCCAGACGCTGGAAGAGCGCCTGGAACGCCGGAGAGCTTGGGTTGAGCGCCAGGCTCTCTCCGCACGGACGGGCCAGCTCGCCGAGCTGGAGGGGGGCGAGGCCTTGGCCGAGGCCGAGCTGGATGTGTTGGAGATGGAGGGTACACTGAAGGAACTGGCCCTGGAGGAAGTACAGGAAGATCTTCGTATTCGGGCACTGCTGGAGGTGGCTGCCCTCCAGCACCGGTCATAAATGATTTTTGCCAACCGGAGTCAGTGATGTCAAGCCTTCGACCTCACCTCGATGAATTCGCTAACCTACGTGCCCAGCTCCTCTCTTTTTCGGACGTTCACCATGCCGATCTGGGCTGGCGCTACCAGGGTGGCGAGCGGACGGAGGAGCCCGCATTGCGCATCTTTGTCCCGCGGAAACGTCGGGATGGAGCGGGACTCGCCCCCTCGATCTTCGGGCGTCTACGTGTGGATGTGCGTGAGATCGCCGTGGAGCGGCAGTGTGAGGCACTTCCCGAGGCCGGACGTCTGAGCAGAAAGCCGCTGCAAGGTGGGCTTTCTATTGGTCCGAAGCGGAGTGGGGCGGGTACTCTTGGCGTGCTGGTACAGCGAGGAAAGCAGCGCTGCATCCTGACGGCGGACCATGTGGCGGAGGCGGGGGCAGAGATCCACCAGCCCGCGCCGCAGGACAGCCTGGGCCACGGTCGTATCGGCGAGGTGGTGGAGCGCAACGAGGACTGGAAGGCCCTCTTGATCCGCCTGGACACTCCGGAAAAGAAGGTGGAGAAGAAGGGCCTTGCGAAATTATTGGCCCCCAAGGACGTGGAATTCCGACCGTCGGGGACCATGCTGGCTCTTCCCAGGCTTCGGAGTGTCGCGAGCTTGGAGGACTGCTTCAACTACTGGGCTGCCCGCCGGATTCTGGTGAAAAGTGGTCGTACTACGGGTGTAACCCGCGCCTATGTGGATGGGATCGACTCGGATGGCGTGGTCAGCCTCGTAGCCACCAAAAAGGGAGAGGAAATCTCCTGTGGGGGCGACTCGGGCGCCATCTGGTGTACGGAGGAGGGTGTGGCCGTCGGCATCCACTACGCCGGGAGTGTGCCCGGCGCCCCGGCCCTGGCGCTTGCGGCGCCGTTGTGGCGGGTGATGGAGGGCTGGGGTCTTAGCCTCTAAGGTGGATTTACAAGGTCCAAGCCGAAATAGTCGCTCATATCTACCATCATCGACTCCGGCGCATCGTGGGCGAGGCAGAGCGGATCCTTGCCCTGTTGCACCAACAGGTAGGCCATGGGCTCGGGACAGAGATCACGCAGGGCCAGCGTCGTCTCTCCGGCGCGCACCTGTGTCACACCCACGGGTGCATAAATGCTTGGAATCGCACGACTTTGCAGGCGCTTTTGTACCTCGGCAACCTCCGTGGCACGGTGGGGGGCGACGGCCTCCACCCGGTCCACGGCGATCACCCCGCGCGGGGGCTCCCCCGCTAATGTAAGCGTAACCAAAGAAGGCTGCTTGTCCTGCTCTTGAAGGCGGGCCCAGGCATCGGCCACATCCAGCTCCGGGTGGGCACGGAGCTGATCCTCCAGCTCGGTGGCGCGGGTGGAGGCTTCGGGGTGGGCCGCCAGCCAGCGACCGATGGCGGCTCGGCGCCAGCCATAGCCCAGAACTCCTGGATCTTCTTGGGTTTTTCCAGAGTTGATCGGAGGAGCCAGCTCCGCCTGCAAGAGCTGCTCGGCGATGGGGTTCTGGGGATCAAACCAAGCACATCCCAGGAGAAAAATCATCATTCTTTCTCCACTTCTTCCCGAAGACCATACTCTTTCATCTTCAATTGCAGCCCCTTACGGGAGATCCGGAGACGGCGGGCGGCCCGGGTCACGTTGCCCGCCTCCAAATCCAGGATCTGCTGGATCTTCTTCCGTTCTAGGCGAGCGGTCTCCTTCTGGATCCAGTCCTTCAGGTCCACCTCCTCTACCGCACCCTGCTCCTCCGGGACGGCCTGGAGATCGGGAAGATCCACGTCCAGCTCTGGCCCTTCGGACAAAAGCACGCCTCGCTCCACCAGATTTTCCAGCTCGCGGATATTCCCCGGCCATGGCCAGGTCATCAGGCGTTCCAAGGTGCTGCGGGGAACCTGGGTGATCTGCTTGCCCAGGCGCTCGTTATAGCGGGCGAGAAAGTGCTCGACCAACAGCGGAATATCGTCGGGACGCTCGCGTAGAGGCGGGAGGCGGATGGGGATCACATTCAGGCGATAGAAGAGGTCTTCCCGGAAGCGGCCCGCCGCCGCTGCTGCGGCCAGATCCACGTTGGTCGCGGCCACCACCCG
>CAITDR010000380.1 GCA_903891165.1 uncultured Pseudomonadota bacterium | reverse complement strand
GCCAGCATCACCAGGCGGATATGTTCGCGCTTGTGGGTACCCATAGGTCCGCGGGCCGTCGCCACATCCAATATGATGCCATGACGACGAAAAACTTCCAGAAAAACACCGACGGGCGCCATACAACCGCAGTCGATGGTGGTGCCCGCAAGGTCAAAAATCAGGCTGTGAATCACGACAATTCCGGGGAGAGTTTTTTAAGACCCAGCTCGGCAACCACTTCCCGAACCACCTCCACAAAACGGTGCATATCGGCCGGAAAAACCTGACCGATACAACCCACCCGGAAGGTGGGAGTCTGGGTGAGGCTGCCCGGATAGATCGCGAAGCCTCGGGACCGAAGTGCCTCGTAGAAGGTGGGGAAGTCCCATACCGGGTCGGAGGGAGAGTGGAAGGTGACGATGATCGGCGCTTGGCGGTCGGCGGGGAGCAGAGGAACAAAGCCCATGGCGGTCAGGCCATCCACCAGGATCCGAAGGTTCTCGCGGTAGCGGCCACCCCTCCCTTCCACACCCCCCTCCTCTGCATGCAGGCGGATTGCCTCATCCAAGGCCAACATCACATGGGTAGGCGGCGTAAAGCGAAACTGTCCGTCTTTGGCGAGGCGGCTCCACTGGGCATGAAGATCCAATGCAACGCTGTGACAGAGTCCAGCTTGGAGGCAGTCCCGACGCACCAACACAAAGCCCAGACCGGGCACGCCCTCCAGACATTTGTTGGAAGAAGCAGCAAAAGCGTCCGCGACTACCCCCTCCAGAGACAGGGCGCCGAAGCTGGACATGGCGTCCACCAGCAACCGGCGCCCACAAGCCGCCGTGATCCTCGCAATTTCGGCAATGGGCTCCAGTTGACCGGTGGTGGTCTCGCAGTGGATGGCCACCACATGGGAGATTCCCGGATCCGCGCGGAGCCTACGCTCCAGAAGATCCAGGTCGGGGGCTTGCTCTTCGGGGGTGACCAGCGGAAGCACACGGCGACCGATCCGGGTCAGGATCTCGGCCGCCCGCGCCCCGTAGACCCCGTTCACCAGCACCAGCACCCCGGCATCCCGAGGCACGAGGCTCCCCAACATCGCCTCCACCGCAAAAGTACCGCTCCCCTGCACAGGGATCGCGACAAAGGCCTCCGGCTCGGGAAGCAGGGCCAGCAGTCCGGCTTGGATCCGGGCAGTAACCGCCAGGAAGGCCGGATCCCGCGATCCCAGGTCCACCTGCATGGCCGCACGCACCCGTGGTTCTGTCGTAAGCGGGCCAGGTGTAAGAAGAAGAGGTTCCATGATTAATCTCCCAACACCCAGGCATCCTGAATCTGAAGGCATGGACCGGGCGCATCGTGGCTATCTACCAGGATGTTGCGCTCACCGACCCGCACATGGTGGCGGGTGAAGGAGCCGCGATAGGCCGATCGGTCAACCACACAGGGGATTCCGGTGGCGGAAAATCGAGCGGATTCCGGTCGAAAACCGATCTCTACCGGGCCGTCCGCGCCTTCGGAGCGGAAGCCGCCGGGCTCTACCAAACCCGCCCGCCTCTGGGCGCCCAGCACGTTGAGGTTCCCCACAAAGCCAGCCACAAAGCGGGTTCGTGGCCTCAGGTAGATCTCCTGTGGGCTCCCCACCTGCTGGATGATGCCCTCGGCCATCACCGCCACCCGGTCGCACATCGACAGGGCCTCCTCCTGATCGTGGGTGACCAACAGAACGGTCAGGTTGGCCTCGCGCGCCAGCACCGCGATCTGGTCACGCAGCTCTTCGCGGAGGCCCGCATCCAGGTTGGAGAGCGGCTCATCCAACAGAAGTACCCGCGGCTTCGTCGCCAGTGCACGTGCAATCGCCACCCGCTGTTGCTGGCCACCCGAGAGGGTATTGGGCCAGCGATCCCCCAGGCCGCCCAGGCGGACCTGCTCCAAAGCGGCCTTCGCCAGACGGTCGGCATCGCCGATTTTCCGTAAGCGCAGCGGCCACGCCACGTTTTCCAAGACATTCATATGCGGCCAGACGGCATAGCTCTGAAAAACCATGCCCAATTGCCGCTGTTCGGGCGGCAGAGACAGGCCTGGCCCGGCTACCTGCTGGCCGTCCACATGCACCGTCCCCCCGTCCGGTGTCTCCAGACCCGCCACAATCCGCAGGGCCGTCGTCTTCCCGCAGCCGCTTGGACCCAGAAGGGCAAAAATCTCGCCCTTCTTGACGTGGAGGTGCATGTCCCGAAGTATCGGACGCCCCCATGATTTATGTACGCCTTCCAGTTTTACGCCCATCGTGCCCTCCACGCCAGCGCCCGTCCACCGATCAAGACTGCGATCACCACCACCATCGCAATCACCGCCGCCTGCTGCGGAGATCCATAGCTCAACAACTCAAAAAGCCGCGTCCCCAGTACCTCGGTACTCGGGCCACGCAGGAGTACCGACATGGACACTTCACAGAAGCTGGAGGCAAAAACCAGCGACCATCCAGCAAGAATGGCGGGGGTCAGCAGCGGAAGCACCACCCGAAGCTGAGTGGTGGCCCAGCTTGCGCCTGAAATCCGCGCTGCCTCCTCCACCGTCCGATCCACCGTCCGCACCGCCGCACGCACGCCATCCAGCGGAATCGCCAGGGACTTCGCCGCATAGGCCAGACCTAAGAGCCAGGAAGTATCGGCCAGCGCCACCACAAGAGTTGCCTGTTCCATAAAAATCAGGCGGATTTCCTGGGAAAAAGAGAGGATCATGCCCAACGCAAAGACCGTTCCCGGCACTGCCCAGGGCGCCCGAGCCAAGCCCACAAGAGCAGAAACGAGGCGGGAAGGTGCCCGCTCGGCCGTGTGCGCCAGCAGTGCTCCAATCACGACGGCCCCGGTGGCCGCCCCCGCCGCCAGGACGGTGGAGCGTAGGAGCGCCCCGCGGGTGCGCGGCTCGCCCAGGACTGCCTGCCAGTGATCCAACGTAAAGGCGTTGAAGCTACCAAAGATCGGCGCCACGCTGGTCAGGGCGATGGTGCCTACCGGCAGGAGCACCGCGATGCCCAGCCAGAGCCAGACCACCCCGGCCATCGCTCCGGCGGGTGGGAGAGGACGCGGGCGGGCGAGGCGAGCACTTGCGTAGGCACGCTGCCCCTGCAACAGCCGCAATGCGGCGGGCAAGGCGACGCCGATGGCCAACAAGAGCAGGGAGAGACCTACGGCGTATGAACGGCCACTGACCGGAGCCAGCTCCAGCGCTCGGTAGATGCGCAGCGTAAGAACTGGGACCGGCGGCGTGGCGCTGGCGCCCAAAAGGTAGGGGACACCAAAACTTGCGGCAGCGGCACTGGCCACAAAGGACACCGCCGCCCCGATAGCGGGGAGTGCCAAGGGCAGGCTGATGCTCAGCGTGGTGCGAAGGGGACTCGCACCGGCCACCCGCGCCGCCTCCTCCAACACCGGGTCGATCCGCCCCAATGCGTCGCGGGTGGCCATCGCAACAACGGGCGAAAGATGTAGGCCCAGAACCCAGATCATTCCCCAGAGTGTATAGGCATGGATCGGCAGATAGGGGGTCAGGAGCCCATTCGTAGGGTTGGCCAGGAGGATCCAGGCGATGGTGGTGACGTACGGCGGCACAGCATAGGGCAGGATGATCGCCGATTCCAAGACCGTCGATAGGCGACGGCGGGCGGCCACCCAGCCTACCGGAAGGCCGGCAACACAGGCCACGGCCGCGGTGCCCACCGATAGGAGGATGGTGTTGAGGATGGCTTCGCTTTCTCCGGCTCCCAGGCCCGCGGTGGATGCACCCAGGGCCAGACTTCCCAAGGGCAAAGCAATAAAAAGAAAGAGAAGAAGGCCGATGCCAAG
>CAITDR010000379.1 GCA_903891165.1 uncultured Pseudomonadota bacterium | reverse complement strand
GGCGCCGGTGCAGCCTGGCCAACCCGCCCTTCCGGCAATCACCCATGTGGACGGCTCGGCGCGGATCCAGACCATCTCGCGGCAGCAAGACCCCCTGTACTACGACCTGATCGCCGCCTTTAAAGCCCAGACCGGCGTGGGGGTCATCATCAACACCTCTATGAACGTCCGTGGGGAGCCCATGGTCTGCTCGCCCGAGGACGCCTGGCTCTGCTTTATGCGTACCGGTATGGATGTGCTGGTGGCTGGATCATTTTTGTTGATGAAGGAGGATCAGCCCGCGCTGAAGCTTAAGTCAGCGGCTGAAGAATTCGGGCTCGACTGATGCGCAAAGACCCGCTGATCTGGGTCCTGGTGCTTCAAGCTCTGATGCACCTTCCGGCGCTGGGACATCTGCCGCCGTGGAGCGACGAGCAATATACCGCCGCCTTGGTGGCTTTACCGGGAGAGGTCTTCTGGGCGGAGGCCGGCCGGGATGTACATCCGCCGCTGTACTACCTGCTGCAGAAGGGTTGGCTATGGTTGGTGCCGCTGGATCCCATGGTGGCGATGCGCCTTCTTTCTGTATGTTTTGGGCTGGCGGCCACCGCTGCCTTCGATCGGCTGTGGCTGCGATCGCTGGCCCCGACCCCGCGGCTGGCGGCGCTGCTCCTGTGGGTGAGCTCGCCCAGCTGGCTGCTCTATGCGCGGATGGGGCGCTCCTACAGTCTTCAGGTTTTGTTGGTGCTGTTGGCGCTGGGCTGGCTGATGCAGAAAGATCACCCTCGCTTGATTCGTGCGGGCTTTGCCGCCGCTTTGTGCCTGCTCACCGACTATGTGACCGGTCTGGCACTGATGGCGGCCTGTGGTGTGGCGCTGGGCCGGAGAGAGGGACCGCTGGCGCGGGGTAGCCTGGGGGTGGGCCTCGCCCTGGCGGGCCTGTCGATGGCCAGTCTGGGGCCGGGAATCTGGGAGAACGCGGGGAAGTGGCTGGAGCGGGCGGGGGAGGGGTTGGGCCCGGGCTCGGTGCTGCTGGGGCTGGGTTTTGGGGGCGCCTCCCTGGTATATGGGGAGACGCTGCCGGGGATAGCCTGGGTTCTGGCTCTGCTTATCACCGGACCTTTGGGTCTGTTGATACTGAGGGGGACGGGGAAGCCGATGCTGCCCGTCGGGGTGCTCGCCGGAGTGGCGCTTTTGGGGGTGGCGGGTTGGGTAGGCTTCTCTTTTGTACCGGCGCGGGTGCTCTACTTGGCACCATTTTTGATATTGTTTGCGGTGCGGGGGGTGCCTGAGGGGGGACGCTGGCTGCGCCCGGCGCTGCTCTTGCTGGGGGCCTGGGGCGGAATCCGGATCTCGGCTGTGCCTTCCTATTGGATGCAGCGGGATTTTCTCAATAGCGGCTATGTGCTACCGCTCTCGGTGCTGGCGCAGGAAGTGCAGGTGCAGGTGGGGGAGGATCGGGCGGGATCACTCTTGGTCATTGACGCCTTCAACACCGATGCCAACGGGGTTTTACGGGCCTTGGAAGAACCGATTCCCACCGTGGTTGTGGACAGGGAGGATGCGGTGGCCCGGGTGGCGCGGCTTTTGGAAGATCCCGGTGTGCGGCGGATCCTGGTCCTGCGGAACAGCCATGACCTGTCCCCGGGAGGCTGCAACGAGCGTATCGAGGCTCTCCTGGCCGCCCGCATGGTGGAGGGGGAACCCACCCGCTGGCTGGAATACAATTGGCTGCAACGACTGGGGATTGCCCAGCTGGATTGGGGCTATGTGCCCAGCCACTACCTGCAATTGCGCGTCTTTGTGCGCGAGGCCGCCGCCAGTCCTCCGCCTCCTCCCCCCACATAAAAAATCGGGACGATCTTTCCAAGCCCGCCGGAGGCTGCGCTATAGTGGCGGCCATGCTGCTCCTCCTCCTCGCCTGCGCGCCCACCGATCCGGCCTCCTCCACCGACGACTCCGCCCCCGTGGAAGATCTCGGCCCTCAACCTGCACCGTTGGCGGAAGTTTCCAGCGGCGCCTGCCCGGTGGAAGGCGCCCGTAGCTACAGCATCACCTCCAACGGAGTGGAGCGTAGTGTCTACTACTATATGCCCGAAAACCCGCCCGCCGGGCTGCCGGTGCTCTTCTACTTCCACCCCCTCGGCGGCACGGCGTCGCAGATGAACAGCTACCTGGACCTGCAGGGCTGGGCGGAGGAGAACCAGGTCATCGTCATCGCACCCAACGCGCAGGCGAACAATACCTTCGAGTGGGATTTCTGGAATGGGAAGGACGATGATCTGGTGCTCTACGACGATCTTCGCAGTTGTGCGGTAAACGAGCTGGGGGCGGACGTTACGCGGATGTACGCCTCAGGGATGAGCGCGGGCGGGCTGTGGACCTCGTTTTTGGGCACCCGACGTGGTGATACCCTGGCCAGTATCCTGCCTTTTTCAGGTGGAGACGGCAGCCTCTACAGCTACCAGACCCCGGCCTACCAATTTCCGGTCTTGCTGGCCTATGGCGGCGACGCCGACACCTGGGGTGGGGGTGGCGTCGAAGTGGATTTTCAGGCGGCGACCCTGCAATTTGCCGCCGAGCTGGACGCGGACGGTCACGACGTTGTGCTGTGTAACCACAACGGTGGCCACACCCTCCCGCGGGAGACCATGGACATCACCACAAACTGGCTTTTGGGCCAGGTCTACGGCCAACCCTCTCCCTTCGCCGAGGGCCTGAGCGGCTTTCCGGACTGGTGTGAGATGGGACCGGAGCCCGTGGAGCGTTAGGCGCCGAGGCCCACCCTCGGCCGCTCCTTCCCCACCAAAAGATCGGCCACTGCCCTGGAGATGGGCAGGCCGGTACAATCTTCGATAAAGTCGAAGAAGGAGATGGTGTTGATCTCCAGAAAGACGTGGCGACCTTCGGGCGTGACGATGATGTCGCAGGTGCCGAAATTCATGCCCATGCGGTCCATCATCTTCAAAAGAGAGGCTTCCACCTTGGGATCCAGCTCCCAGGGAACGAAGGCTTTGACCAGCTCCTTGTCCTGACGCCAGTCCACCTCTCCACTCTGGCTCCCGCGTGGGTCCACCGCTGCTGCAAAAACACGGCGTCCGACCACCGTGATCCGCAGCTCTCGGTACTTGGGCACCTCTTCCTGCAGCACCATGGGGCAGAGTGCCAGACGCGCGAGGTTCCGGCGCAGCTCGGGGGTCACCCGCTGCGTGGGCAGGTAGCGGTACTCACCATTGAACAGCACTTTGTTGGCGGAGGAGGCGAAAAATTTGATAATGGCACCATTCTTGCATGTGTCCAGGAACTCGGCCGCTTTTTGAACGTCGTTGCCGATCAGGCTGCGGGGCACCTCCAGACCGCAGGCCCGTGCCAGCTGTAGCTGTCCCAGCCCATCGGGTGCCGCATTGAGCACCGGCAAAGGATCCAGTTGGAAGCAGGGTAATACCGTCAGCCAGGCCGCAAGAACCAGGGCCGACTGTGTCGCTACGGCCGCCTGGTAGTCCTCCTCGATACGCTCGCGCTGGTCGGCAGCCACCTGGGTGTGGCGGATCCACACCGAGCGCAGCCCCGCCGGGTCCAGCTCCCCCTCTTCCGTCCGCAAGACGCCTGCGTTGGCCTCGTCAGAAGCCCAGAGATCAATCGACAATGGGTAGCGGGTGCTATCCAGTCGCCGCACCGGTACGCCGTCGGCACGCAGATGCGCTTCTACCGCGGGAATCGAGTCGTCTTCTTTCAGGCTGCTGTGGACGATCAGCACGGTCATCGGGGACTCCAATCAAAGAAAAACCCCCACTCTGCCGATCTTTGAGCCCCAAAGATCGGCGGAGCGGGGGCTTTGTTCGAAAAATGTCTATCAGCGCTTCTGGTCGGCCGCAATCTGGATGCTGGCGGCCATGGAGGTGGCGGTGCCTCCGAGACCGGGCTTGGCGCTGATCTGCTTCTCGCGCTCCTCAACATTTTTGTCAATCAGCCCGGTCAGCTCCTTGGCCTCGGTGGGGCTGATGGCGCCTTTTTCGGCGACAGTCTGCACCTTGATGGCCTTCCGAGAGGCTTCGTCCTTGAACTTGCTGTCCAGGCGGTCCAGCCGCTGGGCCTTGTTGCCATCCTCCACCTTGGCGCGGCGCAGGGCATCGCCGATGGTCTCGCCCTTCTTGGTGTCCTCGCGAATGCCCCGGTCCACCGACTGAATCGACTGGTCCTTTTTCTTCTGCTCCTCCACCGCTCCTTGCTCCTTCAGCTTGTCCAGCCGCGCTGCTAGCTGGTCGGTGCCCGCAAATTTGTCGCTCACCTTCTCAAAGCGGACCTGCTTCTGCACCTCCTCGTCCTTGCCGCGGAGCTCCGCACGAATCGTCTTGTCCTTTTTGGCCTGTTCTTCGCTGGCGCCATTCTTGATCAGGCGCTCAAGTTGTACCTTCTTCTTCTCCTCTTCCCGGACGCCCTGCTTGTCCAGGCGATCCACCTTGTCCAGCTTGGTCGCCTGCTCGTCCAGGAACTGGCTCTCCAGCTTGTCGGCCTTGCTGTTGTCGGCTTTGGCGCGCTCTTCCAGCTTCACCTTCCGGGCGGCATCGGCGATCTCGTCGGTGGTACCGGAGGGTCCAGCGGTTGCAAAGATGGGCAGGCCATCGGCGGCGGTGGCGCGGGCTTCGGCGGAAAGGGAGACGGTGTCGGTCGTTGCCTTGGTCGCGGCTGCCTTTTTGGCAGTCGTGGCGCTTTCTACGGCGGCGATGGGGGTGCTTGTGACGTCGGTGATCTGCATGGTTTGCTCCGGGGAGGGAAAGGTACCGCAGCTTTGGCAGATGGTCACGGGGATTTCATGACCCAATTGATAAGTGCAAAGCTCCAAAAAACGAAAATCTTATGGGGAGTGCTTCGTGGGTTGACCTGCGCAGTTGTATCGAACGCAAACGCAGCCAAGCCGAGAGCCTCCGTCTGCCTCCGTAGCAGGCAAACCGGGTCTCCGCACCTTTCACCAATCTCACATCCGCCTTGAAGCTCCGCTATTCGCCGGGACTACTGCCCCGCAGCGCGCAGAACCGCCGGAAGGGCGGTGTAGTAGTCCAGCACCTGGTCGTACTCGGTGTCGAAGGTGTTCTGGTTGACGGGCAATTTCGTCTGGGCAACCATGTCGGCTTCGATGAGATCCCGGACTTCTTCGAGATGTTCCACCATCCGCATCTCTTCCACGCCGTCGGCGAGGTTGTTGAGCGTGTCCTTCCAGCGCTGGTTACACCCGGCATTCTGGGCACACCAGGTATAGACGGATGCACGGCAGCTACCGATGGTGGGTGTGGGACCGGAAAGTGTGAGGTCCATCGACGAAAGGGTCAGGTCGATCTTTTCGGTCTGCGCATCCCAGATCACCCGGAAGTTATGACTGGCGCAGTAGCCGTCCCAGTCTCCGGAAGCCAGCTCAATGGCCATCATCATCAGCACATTGTCGATGTTCATGTGCTGCTCCATCGCCGCAACGTTTGCGTCGCTGGGGGTGGCCTGCAACAGTGTCTTCATGTCGTTGAGCACGGCAGTATCGCAGGGGCCAACTTCGCAGTCCCAGTAGGAAAAATCTCCGTTGATATCGCCGTAGTTGGGCTCCCACACCATGGAGCCCTCGTCGTCCCCGTAGGTGTACTGCAGCCACTGGTCGTCGTAGGTCTCGGCCATCAGGTAGAAACCGTAGGCCTCGCTGTTGACCGCCACATTCGCAAAGCCGACGCGCAGCACCGGAATATTCATGTACTCCGCCAGCTTGTAGATGGAGTACTCCTTCACGCCGCTGTAGTAGGCCATCATGTTGTAGAGGTCCAACTTTTGCAGGCCGTTGTACTTCAAATCCTGGAAACGGTTGAAATCAAGCTTGAAGGAGGATTTCTGGCCGAGGGGCTTGTAGGTGTAGGAGCCGCGGAGGCGCACGCCGATGGGGTCCACCACCTCGTCGTCGATGGTGACGTCGCCCTCGACGTAGTTGGTGCGGCCATCCTGGGCAAGCTGCTGGTAGGAGGCCTGCGAAAGTCCGATATCGATCTCGTAGATGTGGAGTTCTTCAAAAAGATCGTCGCCACGGGGTTTGTAGTAGGCTTCGTCGCCGTTGGTCTCGCCCTGGGTGATCCAGGTATTGGGCTCCCAAGTGCCGCCGTCGGGGATGCGCGCCCAGGCCACATCTTTGCCCATTTCCCCGGTGGCGATGCGGTCGGTCACGATGCCGCCCACCACCAGGGTCAAGGTATCTCCATCGGAATCCAGGGAGAAGGGGGCACCGGTCGTGGAGCCGCCACTGTTGGCATAGATGATGTAGTAGCCGCCGGGATCGATGGCGCCGCTGCCGCCGATCCAGGCCTCGCCCGAGCTGTCCGAGAGCATGATCGAGGAGAGCGCCACCGGCTGATCGGTGCCGTTGTAGATCTCCACCCAGTCGCTCATCTCGTTCCAGGGGTCCGCGAAGGAGCGATTGTTGCTCATGATCTCGTTGAGCACCACGTTCGGAATCTCGATATTCTCGTCGGGATCGCCAGTATCTTCGGGAGGCACGATAGGCTCGCCGGTGTCGAGCTCGGGATAGTCCCGGTTGCCGCGCAGGGGCTCCACCACGTCAGAGAATTCGGTGTTGGTGCTTGTGCAGGCGAGGAGCATCAGGAGCATTTTCCCTCCGGGGATGACGGGCTGTCTACAATGTAGCCTCGCTGCATCGTGCCGCCAACGTGACTTTTCGATCACTGCGGCGGCTTTTCTCGGTCCAGGCTATAAGAGCAGGAAGGTCATGGAAGCGCAGCACCACACCGATCCCTACGAGGGGAAGACCCTGCTCGACCGCTACGAGGTGCGCCGTCGCCTTGGTGCTGGCGGGACGGCCACGGTCTACCTCGCAATTCAGCAGCCTATCGGCCGGGAAGTTGCGATCAAGATCCTGCGCGCCGATCTGGCCGGGCCCGAGCGGGGTGCCCTGGCCGACCGCCTCGTGCGCGAAGCGCAGCTGATCGCGCGCCTGTCCCATCCGCACATTGTTTCGGTGTATGACTGCGGAAAACTACCTAACGAAGCTGTCTATGTGGTGATGGAGTGTATCAAAGGCGAGCCGCTCACCGCCCAGCTGGTGGGCCCCTTGGAGGCCGAGCGGGCGGTGCGGATCACCCTGGGTCTGGCTGAGGCCCTTCGCCATGCCCACCTCAACGGGGTGATCCACCGCGATCTGAAGCCCTCCAACGTGCTGATGACCAAGGCGGATGACGGCAAAGAAGTCCCGAAGCTCGTGGACTTTGGCATCGGCAAAGGCATCAACGATACCGACGAAACCACGGTGGTCGGGCGCTTTCTGGGCACCCCGCAGTATGCCTCGCCAGAGCAGGCCATGGGTCTGGCCGAGGTGGATGGTCGTACGGATATCTATGCGCTCGGTTGCCTGATGTACCGCATGTTGGCTGGGGTTTTGCCCTTTGAAGCGGACACCGCTATGGGGGTGGCCTTCAAGCAGGTCCACGCCCCCTGGCCGCCGATGGCCAGCCGGTCGGCCGCGATGGTGGATTCGGCGCTGGAGGCCATTGTTCAGCGTTGTATGGAGAAAAAACCTGAGGACCGCTGGCCGGATGCCGAGGCGCTGATCGGGGCACTGCGGGCCTGGCAGCAGCGGGAGCTGTCGCCGGTGGGCCTTTCGCGTCCGGTGCCGCCGCTGGCACTACGCTCGATGGAGACGCCGATCTCCATCGCGAATGCAGCGGTGTTGCCGCCACCGCTGACGGTTGTGGAGCCCAAACGCTCGCGTTGGCCCCTGATTGCGGGCATTATGGGCCTGATCGGTATTCTTTTTGCAGGGGGTATCGGGATTGCGGGTTGGCAGTTTTTTGTACACGGGGGAAGTCCCGCGATAGGGGCCGATCCGGCCGTCGAGGCGGTGGTTGTGGAGGGGAAAGGCGGTGATCCGGCGGCGTCGCCGGCTCTACCGGCCGCCGGTGTGGAGGGGGGAGGGGGCAGCGATCTTGCCTCCCTGCCCGCCCCGGCAGGCAGCGGTGCAGAGGCTTCGGCGGTCGGGGGAGGAGGCAGCGATCCGGCATCGCCGGTGGCTCCGGCAGGCGCCGACGGGGTGGGGGGAACCGGGACGGGCGGAAGTGCGGCGGCCGTCAAACCCCCGGCCACGTCCAGCCTCAAAGGCGGAAAATCTGCGACTTCTCCAGGTACTCCCAAAACGGAAGCTGCTTCCAAAACAGAAGCTACTCCCAAAACGGAAGCTGCTCCCAAAAGTACGGCCCTTCGCTCCTATACCGAGCCGATATACATCGATGAGCTATATATCGCTCCAGAAGATGCCACCCGCGCGCTGAGGTGGGTCAACGGTGCCGACGAAGCCGCCCTGCGCGCCTCGGGCATCTACGCCCGCGGGGTCAACCTGATCCTGGAAAAGCGGCCTTTCGCCTCGCTGGAAGCCTTCGCCGCCACCCCCTACATCGGCAAAAAAAGTGTAGAGGCGGCCATCAAGGCATCGCGCTAAGAGCGTCAGAAGGCTCCGCATGGAGCGCGAGCGGGCTCCTTACAAAAACAGCTCCATCTCCTCGATCACCAGGCCGTCGTCGCCGATGAAGCTGACCAGACAGCTGCCGGTGCCCGGATCCAGCGTGAGCTTCGTGTAGTTCCACTTCGCGAAAAGCACCGGGTAGTGGCCGGTGGTGTCGGTGTACAGCTCCGCCGCCACATTCAGGGTGCTGCCTGAGGGGCCGGCGGCCACCTCCCACTGACTTTCCCCGCTGCCGTCGCCCGGAGCGTCGGGATGGCAGATCATTCCGTGGTGGACATCTCCCGCCACCCACAGCACACCTCCCACCGCGTTATCCGCCACAAAGTCGAGAATTTCCCGGCGTTGCTCCGGGTAGCCTTGCCAGCGGTCCTCGGCATAGGCATGGCCGAACATGTCGGTGTAGTCGTTGATGGGTACGGAATTCAGGATCAGCTTGAAGCGGGCGGTGGAGGCCTTCAGCGAGGACTTGAGCCACTCCATCTGCTCTACAGAAATATAGAGTGTGTCGGTGCGCTCTGATCGGCAGTCCAGTACAAAAAATTCCACCATGTCGCCGAAGAGCAGGCGCCGCCAGATCTGTCCGTTGGCGCCTTGGCCCTGGGGCACGGACTCCCGGAAAGCCTGAAGTGCTGCTTCATATTGGCCTTCGGCCAGACTCTCACGGGTCCAGTTGTTGCCCACCTCGTGGTCGTCCCAGGTGGCGATCATCGAGGTGCTGGCTGTCAGATCCAGGAGCCCCTGGACCCCCAAAGCATGGCGGTAGTAGCTACGATAGTCCTCCAGGGTTTGGGCGCCATCGGCATAGACGATGTCGCCCAACATCAGCATCACATCGAGCTGCGCTTCGGCGGCAAAAGACAGGTTAGACCAGGGTTCATTCCCACCGAGGCAGGAGGTTGCTCCGATCACCAGCTTGCGAAGGGGCCCGGCCTTGGGGGGGGTGCGGAAGCGCCCCACCTTGCTGCGACGTTGCCCATCGGCCGTGAAGTAGACATAGCGGTAGGCAGTATCGGGATTCAACCCCGTGATCAGCTCCTGGTAGGTCTCCCCGGTCCGCTCGATCGGCTGTCGCTTCACCTCCACCCAGCCGTCTCCCTGCGCTTCGGCAATCACCAGGGTCAGCGCCGTGTCCACGCTGCGAAGGGAGAGGATCACCCGGTCTGTTTCGGCGTCTCCTGACTGCACGCCCCAAGCAAAAGCGACGGAATCCTCGGTGCCGCCAGGCTCCCAAGGGGCAGGCTCGGGCTCCCGCTCCGGCGTGGGCGCGGTCTCGGTGCTGTCGCCGCTCTCCTTGGGCGTCTCGCCACTACAGGCGAGGTAGAAAGCGGGGATTCCCAGGATGACGGAGCGACGGGTAGGGCGCATGGACGGTATTGTAGCGCAAAGGACCCTGGCTGCGCTATGCTGCGGCGCATGTGGTTCCTGCTTGTTGCCTGCCAGAGTCCTGAAGAGAAAATCACCCCGGAGCCCCTGGAGCTTCCCGAAGATCCGGCGGAACAGGGCGCCCCCGTCGGGGTCCGCTCCTTTACCGATGCCGAAGTGAGCCTGGAGATCTGGTACCCCGCATCCGACACGGTGTCCGGGGAGGCCGGTGAAGATGCCGACTTCAACCCCTTTATTTCGCAGGCGGTTCGCGATGTGCTCGGAGACTTTTCGCTGCCGCTGGTGCCGACGGTGGCGGTGCGTGATGCACCCCTGCGGGTTCCAGAAAAGACCTATCCGGTCGTGGTCTTTTCGCATGGCTTGGGCGGGACGCGGCTGCAGTCGGTGGACTACACCACCCACCTCGCTTCGCGGGGCTATGTGGTGATTGCCTCGGATCATCCTGGCCGAATGATGGGTGATATTGTTCCCTGCCTCTTCAGTCCGCCCCTGGAGGGCTGTGATCTGAGCGGCATGGGCGGCGAAGATCCCGCCGATGCCGATGTGCGGCATGTGGCCGATCTTGTGGAAGGCTGGGCCGACGAAGGTTGGCTCGCCGGGGCCATTGATCCCGAAAAGATCGGCCTCAGCGGCCACTCAGCCGGGGCGGGGACCACGGCGACCACCGGTCCCAGTGATTCACGTTTTGATGCACTTCTCCCCATGGGTGCTGCTGTAGCCTCGACTACAGAAACGCCCCAATTGGTGATGGACGGCACCTGTGACAGCATCATCCCCGATGCCGACGTGCGTGCCGAAGCCGAGGCGGCCGCGGTGGAGCTGGTGCGGATAAACGGGGCCGGGCACCTCGCCTTCTCCGATCTCTGCGAGCTGAAGCTCTTGGACTTTGCCAACAACTACCTGATCGATCGGGAGGATGTGAACCCGGCCCTGCTGAGTCTGCTGGTGCAACTGGCCTCCGACGGCTGCCCCGAGTCCACCCCGCCGGCGGAGCTGGACTGCCCGGCCTATCTGCCGCTGGAGACCTCGGACGAGATCATCCGCTACTACAGCACCGTCTTCTTTGACGATGTGCTCTATGGGCGTGGCCCGGGGGTGGAGAAGGGCATCTTCCCGGAAGCACTGTAGTCCAGACTACGCCATCTCGCGCAGCGCCGTCTCAATCGCAGCGTGCAGGCGGGCCGCAGCAAGTGGGCGGGGAACCAGCACATTGACGCCCGCCCGCTGGGCCTGATCGATGTCCTCCAGCTTTCCGGAGGAGGACAGCCCCAGCACCGGTCCATTCCAGCCCCGCTGCCGCAGGTTGCGCACCAGCTCCAGCCCCGCATCTCCGGGTAGCTGTAGATCCACCAGCAGCATCTCCATTTCGGCGACTTTCTCCATGGCTTCTGCGGGTTGGGTGGTGCAGAAGGTGCGGTGGCCCACCCTGCCGAGGATACGCTCGGCGGCAGACAGGTTTACCGGGCTGTCGTCCACCACCACGATCTGCAGGGGCCGGGTGGTGGGGCGTGGCGCCATCCGTGCGGTAAAAGGCAAGGAGAGGAGCCACACATTGGCGCGTGCGTCCGTGCGCAGCTCCAGGCTGCCACCCATGGCGGTTGCCAGCGCGGCTGCGAGTGCCGCTCCCGCTCCGCCGGGTCGAGGTTCTGGAGAAAAAGGTTGGAGTAAACGCTGTCGTTCTGATTCACGCAGCGGAGGTCCGGCGTCGCGCAACCGCAGGCGCAGCCAGACCGGGTGGATGGGCTCTGCCGCCGCATCCACCGAAATTTCCAGCAATCCCGGCCCAGAAGCGGCGATTGCGCTGCGCAGAAGACCCTTCAGAAGCCGAAGGATTTGAGCTTCATCCCCGACCACCTCCACCGGGCAGCCCTCGCCAATGGTCAGGCGCAGGTTCAGCCCTTTGCGGCTGGCTTCTTTCTGTGCGCGGCCCACCTGATCCTGCAGGCAATCCACCAGGGACAGGGGACGGTGCTCCAGGCTGGGCGCCTGAGCGCCGATGCGGGCCAGCTCCAGCAGATCGTCCACATGGTCGAGGATGGCTTCGGCCTGATCGGGCGTGGGCACGTATTCGGTCTGCAGCGAGGCCAACAGGCCGGCCAGGGGCAGGCGTAGCTCCTCGCGCAGGCGCTCCAGAAGATCCAGGCGCAGGGTGGCTGCGTCCTCGGCGCGGCGAAGCAGACTTCGATCCTCGGCAATAACCAGAAGGCCCGTGACCTGACCGCCCGTTTCCCGCAGCGGCACCTTGGTGAACAGCAGGGGCCGACCCCGGAAGCTGCGCTCTACAGGCTCGGCCTCCATGGCAAAACGGAGCAGCCCTTCATCCTCTACCCGTAGCTCTGCGGCCAGCACTGCGGGTAGCAGATCCTCGTCCTTCTTTCCTTCTATCCCCAAAGAGGATCGTCCAAATAGTTCCGCATAGTGACGACTTACGATGGTGTAGACACGACGGTTGTCCTTGATTGCCACCGGCAGCGGCAAGCCGTCCAGCAGCGAAAAGAGGCGACGCTGTTGACGGGCATAGCCTTCGCGGGCGGCCAGGGTGGCCACCAGCAGCGCCGAGCTGGTACCGACCAGGTTCTGCACCGGATCGGGGGCGGGGGAGGGGACAGCCAGCTGAGGGGCCGCCGTGCGGATCCGCTGGTCCAATTTCTGTAGTGGACCATACAGATATTGTTCCAGGAGGAAGGCCGCCAAGGCCGTCCAGAGCAGACCACAGAGTGCAGTCAGGCCCACCATGCCGCCGACCAGGGGACCCCGCCAGCGCATCAGCGGGCGTTCGCGGCTGACTTCGATGGAGAGCGGCTCCTGTTGCAGCGACGGCAGCAGCACCCAGGAGAGGCTGCGGGGGTCGTCCATGGCCGGCTGTGTGCCAGGCTGGGGATCCACACCGATGCCCAGATCCAGCTGGCTCAGACGGGCCAGCTCGCGCAGGGTCGCACCGTTCAGGCGGATCCCGGCGATCAAGGTACCTTGGGGGCTCCCCTCCGGGCCGGGGACCTGCTCGGCCGCCACCAGCCACCAGCCTTCGGGCTCCTGCCATAGTCCGCGGCGTGCGGCGGCGGCACCCGGGCGATGGACCCACAGCTCCTCCGAAGTTGGAAAGCTCGGGATTTCCTGGATCTTCCTGGACTGGACCCGCAGCGCCTCGCTGCCATCCGCATGCAGCAACACCAGCAGCTCCAGCTGCAGGTCGCGCAGCTGCTCCTCCCCGAAATTCTCGGCGTAGGAAGACTCAGGAAGCTCCAAGAAGGCCGCCGTGGCCGACCAGAGTGCGTAGGTGCGTGCGGTGCCCGACAGCCGCAGCAGCTGCAGGTCCAGTGCAGCCGCCACACGCGCGTGATCCAGCTCCCGCTCCCCTTGATCCTGGGCGATCATCACCCTCCCCAGGATGTGGTCGGCATAAAAGCCCACTGCGGCGGTGCTTAGGAGTACCATCGCCAACAGTGGGAGGAGAATGCGCAGCTTCATCGGCGGGGCAGGCTATAATTCAGCAGGCGGCGTACGCGCTGAGCAAGGGTACGCATGGCGACGGGCTTCTGCAGAAAGTCTACATCAATGCCGGTGGGTACCGAAACTGCACGCTCGGAGTAGCCGGAGCAGAAGAGGACGGGCAGCCGGATGCCCCGGGCGCGCAGGGCCAGGTGCAGCTCCACCCCATCCATCTCCGGCATCGACAGGTCGCTGACCAACAGCTCGTAGGTCTCGCCTTGATCCACCGCCTCCAGTGCCGCAGATGCAGATTCAAATCCGAAAACAGAATAGCCAAATGCTTCCAAGGCTGCGACGAGATACTCCCGTACCGCCGGGTCGTCGTCCACCACCCAGAGCCGCTCGTTGCCCCCGGCGTCGGGGTTCTCCTGCATCTCCGGGCCTACCGCCGGGCGCTGGGAAATGGGTAGGAAAATGTCGAAAATCCCTCCTTTTTCCTGGGGCGTGGGCAGATCGATCACCGCTTTGTGGCCAGCGGCGATTCGCGCCACCAGCGCGAGGCCCAGGCCATGGTGGTGGGCTTTGGTAGTGTGGAAGGGCTCAAAAAGCTGCTGGCGGCGGGTAGAGGGAAAGCCGGGGCCACTGTCCCACACGCGCAGGCGTACCCAGCCGGACCGATTGTCGGTATCCCAGCGCTGGAAGGGTGCAGCGGGAAGCTCAGCTCGGTTCAACTCAATACCGATTTCACCCTGCGCTCCCGACGCCTCCGACGCATTGCGAAGAAGTTGGTTCAGCAGATGGACGAAGCACTTGGGGTCTACGTCCACGGGCGGGCAGTTGGGCTCCAGGGTCAGGCGGATGCGGCGGATGCCACTTTGGGCGGCCACCTCGGCGCAGAGGCTGCCGAGATCCGTGGCTACCGGCCAGGGCGCCTGCTCCTTCGAAAAAGCCTCCAGCTGTCCGGTGAAGGTGGCGGCACGCTCCACCGTCTGCAGGATGATCTCGGCGCGCTCCGCCACCTCGCCGGGGTAGCGGCGGGCCAACAATTCGGCATGACCGGCGACCGAGGCGGAGAGGTTGTTGAAGTCGTGGGCCACGGTGGCGGCAAGGCGCCCCAGCTCTTCGTAGCGGGTGGTGGGCGCTGGCGCCGGGCTGCGGGCCTCCCGAAAAAGACCAATAATTCCGGCAGGTTGTCCATCGGGTGTGATGGCCCGGCTCTTGAGGATCACGTCCACCGGGTAGCCGTCGCGGTGGGTGATCCGCCAGTCCACCCCCTCGGCCGGGGCGCCGTGGAAGGCCGCACGGACGGAGACCACGGCGCGGGCACGATCCTCAGGGTCCGGGTAGAGGCACTCAAACCAGCCGCGCTCCCGGATCTCCTCGGCACTCCAGCCGCAGAGCTGCTCCATCCGCCGGTTGACCAGCTTCAGCTCGCCCCCGGCGGCGGCGATCACCACCCCCTCGTCGCACAGAGAGGCCAGACTCTGAAGCAGGGCCTCACTCCGCGCTAATTGTGCCCGCAGGCGCAGGCGATCGAGCACGCCGGTGGCCCCGGCCGCAATGAGCTGCAGGCCCTCCAGATTTCCCGGATGCTGCGGCATCGGTACCTGCAAAAGCCCGCCGCCAATGGGGAGGTAGAGCTGTTCGCCGTCGATCACCTGTGTGGAGCTATCCTGGGCGCGCCATGCGGCTTCGGGACGGGGGCGGGTGAGGATACGATGGGAGGGCCCCTGTCCGACCAGGGCCCCGGCATCCACATCATGGAGGAAGAAGGTGCACTCTTTGGAGGTGTCGCCCGACGGGTCCAGCAGATGCACTGCCGCGAAGGTCGCTTGGACCAGATTGTCCACGGTTGTGGCTTCCGTAATTGCGGCGAGGGCACGGGCTAATAACAAGCGCGGTTCGTGCCTCCCGGGGTGCCATAGTCCGGGTGCCCCGTGAAGGCGGAGCTGGAGTAGACCGAGGAAGAAGCGGCAAGACACCAGGATCCTGCGTCGTCATTACTCTGGATATCCATGGTGTTGACGTCCAACTGCATCGTGTAGCGGGCGGTCGCGGGCCAGGTGTCACCGTCCGCCTCGGCAACGTTGTACCAGTGAACCTCGTCCATCAACACGCCCAACAGGTACAAGGAGATCAGATCCTCCTCGCGGTCAAAATAGAAGGTGGTATCTGAATAGAGAGAGCCGAGCGTCGCATCTCCCCAGGTGTAGTCGCAGGTGGCGGGCGTCGCAAACCAGGTGTTGGCGTAGCAGAGCACCGCGTAGTCCCCCGGCTGCACCAGCATCCCCTCTTCGGGAGAGAGGAAGAAACGATCACCGTCCTGCTCCTCAAAATACCAGCCGGCCAGATCGATGGCGACGGAAGAGGAATTGTAGACCTCAAACCACTGTGCATTGGAATTTTTTGAGGTACCGGTGCCGCCGGTGTAGGGCTGCCGGGCCAGCTCGGTGACAACAATATCCCCGACAGTGACAAAATCTTCGTCCACCAGACCATCACAGTCTTCGTCGCTCACGTCCTGGGTTTCTGTACCCAGTGGCGACACCAGCGCGTCGGCATCGTTGCAGTCATCGCCGTTGTCTACGCTGCCAGAAGGACCGGTACAACCCACCGTATACAGGCTGGGATCGCCATAGCCGTCGCTGTCGGCATCGGTATACCAGGGGGCGGCATCCACCGCGTCCACCTCGTCGATCGTGCCGTCGCAGTCGTCAT
>CAITDR010000378.1 GCA_903891165.1 uncultured Pseudomonadota bacterium | reverse complement strand
GGTCGATTTTTTGACCATCGGTCGAATCAACCGGCATCATGCAGAGTCTGCGCGAGCATTTTCCCAATCCAACCATGACCATCGGCGTTTGGATGGACGCCATCCAACAGCAGGCTCTTCCGATTCTGGCCCTGCTCTTCGGCCAAGGTGGGCAGGTCCACCAGCCGAACACCGGGCAGGGCCGCCGCTGCCCGCAGCACCGGATCGATGTGGTTGCTGTCGTAGAGCGGCACCACTACCCACAGCTGGGCGCCGTGCTCGCCACACCAGCGCGCCATACTCTGCCAGGCCAGCCGCCGGTCGGGATCGGGCACCCGCAGCGTAGGCGTAGAAGCTTCCAGACTCTGCTTTTGGGTCCAGGACTTGACCACCATCCGCCAGGCGCGACTGTAGTCTAGAATACGAAGAACAGCGGCCCAGCTTCGTCGGGACTCGTAGATCTGTCGATCCGTACCGGGTAGAAAATAGAGCGGATTGTTCCTATCGATCTGCCCGGCCGGTAGGTAGTCGTTGGCCTGATGGTAGGCCATCACCACGTCGGGGGCCAGCCGCTCGCCGTCCCAGGCCAGCCGCACCCAGGATTGCCACAGGGTCCACGCGCCGATGCCCGCGTTCAGCACTTCCCACCCCTCCCCCAACTCTTTTCCAAGGATAGAGGCGTAGATTTGCTCTTGCGCCACCCCGACCCCCATGGTCGAGGACTCCCCTAACAGCAGAACCCGCTTGCGCGTCGTCTTGGCAGGAGGTTCTGTATCACGCATCCCCAGGGAATTACTGCGATAGTCGGTACCTTCCAGCGTCTGGGTCTGGTTTGGGTGCAGGGTCCAGAACAGCAGTGGATCCGGACGATAGATTGTGTTTTTAGAAACAAAGTAGCTGTCTCCCGCTGACCAGCGTTGGCGGGCTCCCCCCTCGACGGCCACCAGGAGCAGGAGGAAAAATAGCGGAAACAGGCCCCAGAAGCGTCGGAAAAGGCGGCTCACTCCTCTCCCTCTTCCACTCCAGTATCTTCCTTCTTTTTCTCTTCGATCACATCACGCCGGAAAGAGGTGGTGAAGCGTTTTCCATCGCGAAGCACCTCCAATTCAACGCGGCTGCCCACCTCGCCGGTGGCCAGTTTTCGGAAGCGGTCGATGTCCATGTTTTCCGTGGAAGTACCGTCCACTTTCACCAGGATGTCGTTGGCGCGCAGGTCCGCTTTTTCGGCGGGAGAGCCGGGGTGGATCTCATCCACCAGGGCACCTTCGGGCACCATCCGCAGCACGATGCCCAGCCCGGCCACGGGGCGGTCATCAAGGAGCAATTCTACAGGAACATCGCGATCAAACACGGTGACTTCCACCGACTCGGAGCTGCGCTGGAGCAGGCCTGTGGAAAGGCTTGCAGTCAGGGTGCAAGCCCCTGAAGACCAGCTTCCCTCAACATCGATCGAAAATCGACCGTCGGAAGGTGTGGGAATGGTGGTGTTCAGGCCCGCGCTGCACTGCACCTGTAGCTGTGCATCGGCCACTCCGCCTCCCCGTCGGTTGACCACCCTTCCCTGGATCTTTGCGGGTGTATCATCCAGGACACAGCGAAGTACTTCCCCTTTATCAATCGAAATATGTCCGAGGGACAGCCGTTTTCCCGGACTTTCCCACTGGATCCACCAGTCCCCGGCCTTAAGGTTCAAGGTGGGGTTGATCCCGCTGGCGGAGGTCGCCTCGGTTCCAGAAAGGGCCAGGAGCTTCCCCTCTTCTGGGGTGACGCAGGTCACGCTGCCCCAGGCCGACCCCAGCCGCTCGGGGGCATCCCCGTCTTCCCCCGCCTCTGCCGTCCCCGTCTTCAGCTTGGGGGCGCTTGAGCGCAGCGTCGCTCCTTTCCCCGTGGGACTGGCGAGATCCACCGCCCACAACGCGCCAAACAGCCCGCAGAGCAGCAGGGTTCCGACCACAATGGTACGCAGGCGCAGCTTCACCTGTCCCCTGTAGCCCGCCGTTCAGAGCGGTTCCACATCGTGGAACTCCATGCCCGGATTTTCTCGTGCGGCGTACTGCAACGGCCAGGTGCTCTCGGCCAGGGCCACTGGCTGGCCATGCCGATCTTCCACCACGGTGTAGTCGCGACGGGCCTTCATCCAGGCTAGACCCTTGGGATCGCCGGTAATCCAGCGGGCAATACGGAAAGGGACCGACTCCAGCACCGCGTGCACGTTGTATTCCAGCTCCAGACGCTGCATCATCACTTCAAATTGCAGCATACCCACCGCGCCCAGGTAGGGATCCTGCTCGCCCAGCTCGGGGCGGTAGAAAATCTGGATTGCACCTTCCTGAGAGAGCTGTGCGAGGCCCTGCGCAAGGTGCTTCCGACGCAGGGGATCTTTGAGGCGGACCCGCGCAAAAAATTCAGGAGCAAAGCGGGGAATTCCTGGTAGTTCACCGGGTCGCCCACGTACAGACTGTCCCCGATACGCAGAGCGCCGGGATCGTAGAGGCCCACAATGTCGCCGGGCCAGGCATCTTCCACCAGCTGGCGCTCCTGTCCCAGGAAAGTATGCGGCTTTGCAAGACGGATAGCCTCGCCTGAGCGGAAGATGTGGACGTCCATTCCGCGCACAAAACGTCCGGACTGCACGCGCATAAAGGCCACACGATCCCGGTGTTTGGGGTTCATATTGGCCTGGAT
>CAITDR010000377.1 GCA_903891165.1 uncultured Pseudomonadota bacterium | reverse complement strand
GTTCTTGCCTGTATCGCCACTTTTGTGATCTCCCAGGCTATCGAAGGCACCGTTCTGACCCCCTTTCTGGTGGGAGACCGGGTGGGGCTGCACCCGATGGTGGTGATCATTGCGCTGATGGTGGGCGGAAACCTGCTGGGCATCTGGGGGCTCCTGGTGGCAGTGCCGGTGACCGCAGCCCTGGCCGTGATCGGAGAGCGAACACTTCGGCACTACCAGAACAGCAGCTTCTACAAGGGAGTATAGCCCTTGTTGCACTGGACATGGAAGGGTATTCTGGACTACGGAATTGCCCTGGAGGCCCAGCGGGAGCAGCGGCGCCGTCGTCTTGCGGGAGAGGTTGGCGACGAGCTGTGGCTCTTGGAGCACCCCTCCGTGATCACAGTCGGGCGCCGATCGGTGGCGCCGATGGCCCTGCCCCCCGGCTATCCCCTCTTCCAGACGGAACGGGGGGGGCTGGCGACCTGCCACGAGCCCGGTCAATTGGTGGGCTACCTGATCGCGGACTCCTCCCGTTGTGGACCCAAAAGGCTGGTAGAAGGCCTGGAAGAGGGGATCATTCGCTGGCTGGCGGATCAGGAAGTGGTGGCCGGTCG
This sequence comes from uncultured Pseudomonadota bacterium, assembly GCA_903891165.1. Taxonomy (GTDB): domain Bacteria; phylum Myxococcota_A; class UBA796; order UBA796; family SXON01; genus CAITDR01. The sequence continues at coordinate 10,742 of CAITDR010000377.1, read as the reverse complement.
GCGCCCTGGCTACCCCGGTGTGTGGGTGGAAGAGGCGAAGATCGCGGCGGTGGGGCTGCACATCGAGCGGGGGATAACCCTGCATGGCTTCGCCTTGAACCTGACGAACTCCCTGGAAGGCTTCCGGTGGATCCAGCCCTGCGGCATCCCCGATGCCCGGGTGACCACCCTCTTGCACCAGGGGGTCCATGCGCCCACGCCTGAGCAGGCGGCGGAGGCGGTGGGGAAAAGGATGGTGGCTACCCTGCAAGATGTCCTTGACGATGGCGGGGGGCTACGATAAAGGGGCGGAGTTCCAGGCGCGTAGCTCAGTGGAAGAGCACTACCTTGACACGGTAGGGGTCGGCGGTTCAATCCCGCCCGCGCCTATTTTCTGGAACGGGTGACGGAATTTGCGTGGAGCAAGGCCGACGCCCGGTAAGCGACCGGCGGTCACGCCTCTTCCTTCAACGGTCGCTCGGCTCTTGTCGATCCGGTAGCCTCGCTGCCCGGTGGAGATGGGTCGCACGGAGGGGCGTGAGAAAATCCCGCCCTGGAGTCAGGTTGCCGCCCATCACTCGCCGAGATCAGAACCAAACCCCCCCCGAACGAAATGAACCTCGCGTGAACGAGCGTATCCGCGTCCCACGGGTGCGGGTCATTGACGATGCGGGCGAGAACCTGGGGGAGTTTGCCACCGACGAAGCGATGGCAATGGCGCGCGAAAAGGGCCTTGATCTTGTCGAAGTGGCGCCCATGGCGCGGCCGCCTGTTTGCAAGATCACCGACTTCGGCAAGCTGAAGTACGAGAAGAAGAAGCGGGAGGCCCAGGCCCGCAAGAACCAGTCGATCGTAGAGCTGAAAGAGATCAAGGTCCGTCCGAAGACCGACGATCATGACATGGACGTGAAGGTGAAGCAGATCCGCCAGTTCCTGGATGATGGGGACAAGGTGAAGATCACGGTACGCTTTCGCGGCAGAGAAATCGCACATCGGGACATCGGCGAAGAGCAGTGCAAGCGGCTCGCGGTGATGGTCCAGGATGTGGCGGTAGTCGAGCAGCCGGCTCGCATGGACGGGCGTCAGATGGTGATGATGCTCGCCCCCTCGAAGAAGAAGGTATAGGAGAGTACATGCCGAAGATGAAGACCAATAAGGCCGCTGCCAAGCGCTTTCGCGTAACGGGCGGCGGGAAGATCAAGCACAAGAAGCGGGGCCTGCGGCACTGCCTGGAGCATCGCTCCAAGGATGCCAAGCGGGGACTCGGTCAGATCGGCTACGTGTCGGATGCGGACTACCGCAACGTGCGCGAGCTGATTCCCTACAAGTAGTCAAAACCGCCACTCCGGTGGCATCCTCGCCGTTACCGCCACAAGGCCGGGAAGCGGCAACAAGAAGGAAAATACATGGCACGTATCAAGCGCGCAGCCCTCTCACGGGTGCGCAAAAATGTACTTTTCAAGCGCGTCAAGGGCTTCTTCCTCGGTCGCCAGCGTCTTCGGCAGGCCATGGAGCACCTGGACCGCGCCCGTCGCTTCGCCTTTGCCGGCCGCAAGCAGAAGAAGCGCAACTACCGGGGCATCTGGATCGTCCGTATCAATGCGGCGCTCGCCCCCTACGACATGTCCTACAGCCGCTTCATCCACGCGTTGAAGCAGGCGGATATCCAGCTGGATCGGAAGATTCTCGCGGATCTCGCTCTGAACGATCCCGCCGCCTTCAAGGCCGTGGTGGATCGGGTCCGGGGCTAGGATGTTGTTGTTCCTCCTCGGAGGGTGTATTGAGACGGATGAGACCGTCTGGTTGGCCTTCAATTCTGGGGACAGCGCCGTCGAGGTGACGGTGGGTTCGATGGAATTGTTGCCTCCCGCGGAGACCATCCTGACCAGCACCACCGGGGAGGTACAGGTGGGCTACGCCACTGTCGATCCGGGGGGCGGGCCTATCGGGACCGTCCACATCGTCCGGATCGAGGTTGCGGCAGAATTCGCGGCGGAGGTGGACCGTGCCTCCGTACGCACCGACAGCGGGCCTCGGGGAGAGGACGAGTTCGACCTGCTCCGCGATAGTGCCGGTGCGGGAATCTGGGTGGGGGAGATCGAATCCGTTGGAGAAGAGGGTGAAGTACGGGAAGATTCCCTCACCTTCCTTCTCTGGCAGGCGGAGACAAGCTCGGAATGAACACGGTTACCCGATCAGACATCGTGGAGCGGGTCCGATCCACCACGGGTCTGGCACGGGCGGAAAGCAGCGAGCTTGTCGAGCAGCTGCTGGAGCTGATGAAGGCCGAGCTGCTGGCGGGGAATTCCCTTAAGCTCAGCGCCTTCGGCAGTTTTCTGGTGCGCCAGAAGGCGGAGCGGAAAGGGAGGAATCCCAAGACCCGCGATCCCATGCCCATCGCAGCCCGGAAGGTGGTGATCTTTCGCCCCTCAGCCATCCTGCGTCAGGCCATGAACCGGGAGAAGGAGCCAACGGCTCGGTCTCCCAAGGGACAATGAGCGATGGCGGAGGAGCTGCCGGACAAGCTGTACTTCCGGATCGGGGAAGTTTCGGAGCTGGTGGGCGTTGAGCCGCATGTGCTCCGCTACTGGGAGACCGAGTTCCGCCTGCGGCCGCACCGCTCGGGCAGCGGCCAGCGCCTCTACCGGAAGCAGGATGTCTCCCGCTTTTTGCGGGTGAAGGCGCTGCTGCACGACGAGGGCTACACCATCGCGGGGGCACGGAAGCTGCTGTTGGATGGCGAGGCCGAGGTGCCGGTGGCGGCCTCGGCGGCCACTGATCGGGGTGCCCTGGAGGACGCCCTGCGGCGGGTGAGGGAGCTGCGGGGAGAGATCGGTGGGGTGCTGGTGGAGCTGCGGCGGTAAGACGAGCGGAGGCCGCCTGGCGGGGGGCATGTGGGCGCGCCCACGGGGAATGCCAACAACAGGGCGCTTGCGGCGCTCAGCCCAACACCACGACGTCCTTGCTCGCAAAGGCCACGCCGAGGCGATGGATGGGCGTGGCGCCGGCGTCGGCCAGCTCGGCTTCGTAGCGGCTGCTCTGGATCTGCTGGAGTGCCTCGGCGGCGAGGTTTTTGAGGCTGCGTCGGCCGCTCCGCCGCTTGAATTCCAGAACGGCCCCGGCCTGGCCCGCCTGCCGGGGAAGAATCAGCAGATCCGCCCTTCCCAGGCCGGATTCGCGGTTGCTCCTCACCCGGTGGGTACGCTCCAGGCTGACCAGCATCCCTAACACAAAGGCATGATAAAAGGCCTCGTCCTGCGTCGCCTTCACATCGTGACTGGAGACGTGCTTGAGGAGCAGCTCGGCAAGCAGTCTCTGGGTGCCCTCGGCGTCGCCGGAGAGGATGGCTTTTTGGAGGGGGGATGGATCACCCACACAATTCCGTAGCCAGCCGGTGAAGCTGCCCTCCCAGATCAGGCTGACCTCCAGGTTGGGAATCCGAAGGGCGGCATAGGTGCGGCCCCGCTCGACCCGCACACGTTCCGTCGTCAGGTAGCCGGAGAAAAGGAAGAGACTCCACAGGTTGTCCGTCTGCATATCCCGGAGCACCACGTTCTCCTCGATCTCTTTTTCCACGCTGCCTCCCTCCAGGAGGATGGCAAAGTCCTCGGCAAGCGCGGTGCTTCGGAGAAGCAGGCTTCGTACCTGCGCATTGTCGGAGGTGTTGAGCCACCAGCCCTGCAGCGCGCTGCGCGGTCGGAAGAGCACATTCATCAGCGACCAGGGGTTGTACACCGTCTGCTCGCCAAAGTGGTAGCCGTTGTACCACCGACGGATTTCCTCTTTCTGTTCGTTCCTTTCAAAGAGAGATAAGGCAGCATTTACCTCGGCTTCGGTGAATCCAAAGGGCTCGGGGATATCCTTCTGTAGGAGCGAATATACGGCGAGGTTGTTGAGGCCGGAGAACATAGACTCCTTGGCCACTCGGAGCACGCCGGTGAGCACTCCCCGGAAAAGCCGGGGGTTGTCCTTGAGGCCACCTCCTAAAAAGCTCCGCATGAAGGCCGCGACTTCCGCGTAGTAGCCGTACTCCCAGCCGCTGAGGATGGGGGCGTCGTATTCGTCGATCAGCACCGCCACCCGCTCGCCGTGTTGTTGGTGGAGCGCGGCACACAGCAGCTTCAGCGCCTGATCGGGTTCCCCCCCTCCGTTGCGCACGGCCGTGAGCTGCTCCCGGTAGTAGCTGTCCACGGCGGGGCTCTCCAGGCTCTGCATGTGTGCGGCGATGGCCTCCCGGATCACCGCAACGATGCCTATTTTTGCCCCCTCCCAGCTATCCTGCTTCACGTCCCGGAAGCTGAGGTTGATCACCGGGTAGCGCTGGAAATGTCGCCTGGCTTCGGCATCCTTCCACACTTCCAGATCAGAGAAAAGATGGCTCCGGTCCGGTCCTTTCTCCAGAAAATAGCGCAGCGTGGAGAGGTTCAGGGTCTTCCCGAAGCGTCTTGGCCGGGGATAGAGCTGCACCAAGGCGCCCAGATCCAGAACACTGCGGACAAAGCTGCTTTTGTCGATGTAGTAGCCGCCATCTTCCCGGAGGACACGGAAGTCGGACTGGCCAAGGTGGATCTTCGGGGGCATCGGGCTTGCTTAACCACCTTCTGGGTGCGGAGGGCGACCGGCGCACACAGCGGGCGTTCGCCGCTGGCACTGAATGATCATTCATTCCAGAAGAAGGATGGATATAAGGGGAGGATCGTCCATACCACGCAAGGCGCGTGCGGCCCGAGCGCCGCAGGCGCCTTTTGTGGGCAGGGGAGCCAACCGAGGATCGTGCCCGCACGCCTCCAGCCCTCGTTGGGTGGGAACGGGCCGCACGGTGCTGGACACCAAGGCGCTGCCGGTCAAGCTTACGAGCCCTTCTTCTCGGCGACGGAGGAGTACGAATTGGAAGACGATGGGTGGCAACCGGGCTATCTTCTTTCTGTGTACCTCGACCGGACCGGCCGCACGACGAAGGTGAAGCTGCCCTACGGCAGTCTTCGGCGGGTGCTTTTTGATGTCTGGATGCAGGAATTCTGGGATGAGCACGACCTTGCGGCGGACAGCGACTGCACCGTTGAGCGGAGCCGGGTCGCGCGGGGCTCGGGAGCCAACCACCGTGGCCGCCTGGGGCGTCAATGGGACACCGCCGGAAGAGTGGAGGTGGATGCCTACGATTTCAATGGCAACCCGCTTTCCAGCACCCGACGTTTCTGGGACTGGGAGGCGGAAGGCGAGCAGCTCGCCCGGAGTGAGGATCTTGATACATGGGACGATGTATCATCAGAAGCGAAGTTAGAGGCGGAAGAGTTCGCTGTATCACAGAGCTTTGGTGCGCTGAACCGCCCGACCACCCAGACCACTCCAGACGGGTCGATCACCGAGATCGGCAATATTCAGGTGGCACTTTTTGGAAGTGTGGGCGTGAAGCCGGGCGGCTCTACCACCCTGACGCCTTCTGTAGTTGAAACTACAGGTAATGCCCGAGGCCAGCGGGAGCATATTGATTACGGGAATGGAGTTTCCACCAGCTACAGCTATGATACAAACACCTTCCGATTGAATACGATGGAAGCATGGCGGCATCGGCGGCCTCGGATCGGGGCACTTTGGAAGACGCACTGCGGTGGGTGCGCGAGCTGTGCGCCGGGATCGGCGGGGTGCTGGCGGAGCTGCGGCGGTACAGGGACCGGAAGCCGGCACCGTGTCGGGCTGGCGAACCCGGATCGTTTCAAAACCGGGAACAAGGCGGCTGGAATTCCCGATGTTCACCACCACATGTACGACTGGAGCCCGGGGACGATCCCTCCTGGCCCCAGCAGTGATTTGCGAGGGGACGGCGAGCCATGAGCGGCAAGATCGAGGAGTATTGGAATCACAACCCGTTGCGTTTCAAATTCCTTGGTTCGATGGAGCTTATACGTGAGATCGGCAACAACACGCCAGGACCGCTCACCCTGACCCTCACGCTGCTGGAAGGGCCTTCCGTCACTGCGCCGAGAGCGGCCTTACGTTTCCACGATGTTCGGGGACTCAAAGTGGGTGACCTCAATTTTCTATTTGGCATGGTTTTTAATATTGAAGATGTTGGAAATTGACAATTGGAGCACATCCACTTTCATGTCATCGAGTCCGAAAACTGCTGTTTTGAGTTTTTTTGCCGTGACTTTGAATTCGAGGTTCTAGATTCGGCGGCAATTTGCTGGCCTGGGCCTGCTGTTTGACGTGGAGGTGCCAACACCAGGGCGCCTGCGGCGCTCGGGCCGCACGCGCCTTGCATGGTACTGAAAATACTCCCCTTATTCCCATCCCTTCTTCTGAATGAGCCCTCAATCACTCGATGCCGCCACTTCAGCCGCTGAGGCTGTGGGGCGGTGTCCCGTCCCGTACCAGCCGCAGGGCCTCCACGGCGGCACGTCGTGTGGGGCGCTCCTGTACTTGGTGGGTCAGAAAATGATTCACCGCCTGGATTGCCGAGGGGCTGCCCACCTTTTTTGCGGCCACCAGGGTTTTTACGTCGTGCGCAAAGAAGATGCCACGGGTGGAGCGTCCAGCCAGCACCTTGTCGCGGAGCTGATCCAGGTCCACCGGCACGGTCACCGGTGCCTCGGTACGGTCCAGCCCCTTTCCCAGGTTGATGAAGTGTCCTACCATCAGAATGATTTTTGTCATCATCGGGTGTTTCCACACCTGGTCAATGCCGGCCATCGCCTGGGGGACGGTGAAGCGGTGGGTCACATCCAGCCAGCCCTCCTCCACCGTCGGGTCGCCGTCATGTGCAGGATCAAAGCGCCACAGTCTCTGTGCGCCGGCCTCTACGAGGCTGTCGAGCACCTCCTCCCACCGGCCCTCCACCAGCGCTTGGGCAACGGCCACAAAACACTCGCCCGGCGCCGCCGAAAGGATGGCCTGCACCAGCGCCGCTGAGGCCCCTCCCCTCCCCTGGATCCGAGCCGCAAAAGCCCGCTCTGGCCCACCCTCCTCCTCAAATTTCTTCCACCGCGACCGGAACGAGGCCCACGGGGGCAGCAGATCCTCCCTCGTTCCGTTGCTGATGCCGAAGATCAGGCCTCCCAACAGCGGATCTGCCCACTCCCGCCCGGCGGCGCTGATGAGCTCCCGGTACTTGCCGAGGTAGATGAAGGGGTGCCCGAAGTCGAGAAAATGCTCGGAAAGAATGGGATAGAGTGCAGCTTCTATCTCTAAAATCTCCCAACCCGCCGCGAGCATTCCACGGAGCAGTGCCTCCGCACCCGCGGCATCCTCCGCCTCCACCCTCCGGGCCAGCTCCTTCGCCGCCCCCTCCCCCGGCGCCTCCGCCTCCGGCCGCCGCCGCATCGGGAGGCCCAGCACGGTGCGCGCGGCCAGCTCCATCACCTCTCCTACCATTTGCACACGGTGCTCTTCGATCGGGAAACCCGGCGGAGGAAGCTCCATCCAGCCCAGCAAATCCGCTGCCAGGGCCCCGCTATGCCCCACGCCGTACTCCCCGTGGTTGGTATCCCAGGCGACCGAATGCGCCAGAATTTGGGCGGGAGCAACACCGGCTAGGAGGAGCCTCGCCGCCTCCCGGCTGGACCGCGCCACCTGTGCCCTTTGTAGTCCTTGTTCCAGGCTGGCCCACGTGGCGGGGATGTCCACCGATCGATCTCGTTGTACCTCAATGACTCCATCCCGAACACGAATGGGATGCGTACGAAGGGACTCCTCCCCCATCACACATTTGCCGTCCCGGATGTCGAACTTGAAATTGTGCCAGGTACAGGTGAGGATGCAACCAGAAAGGCTGCCTTGAGAGAGTGGATAGCCCTGGTGTGGACAGGCGTTTTCGGTAGCGTAGAGGCTGCCGTCGGCCTGGTGGATCAGCAGCAGGCCTTGGCGGGCCTTCATACTTCCGGCGGGGAGCTCGTTCAGCGGAAACATCGGAGTCCAGTCCATTTTGTCCTCTCCACCGGTAATTAACACGTGGGCAGGCTTCCTTCATCTTCCTTCAGCCGCCGCACAGCCCTGTGTGCACAGCAGCAAAAACTGTGCTGCCCCGGCGGGATTGAGCAGCCCTTTGGGCGTCTTTTGACGCGGAAGGCGGGGCCAAAGCTGGCACGGTTTTTGCTTACCCACTGGGCATGACTTCCCTCATCCTCCTCCTCCTCGCCTGCTCCATCACTGCTGACCTTCCTCAAAACCGGCTTCCTTCGCAGGAAGGCTTGGATAGCAACCCGCCGTCGGACCCTTTGGACCTGGACCAGGACGGCTACACCACCAAGGACGGGGACTGTGATGATACTGAAGCCACGGTCCATCCTTCGGCTGCCGAAATCTGTAACGGTCGCGACGAAAATTGTAATGTCGCGGTGGACGAGGGCATGCCCGACAGCGATCGGGACGGGGTCGCCGACTGTGTGGACACCGAGGTCTGTGACGGTCTGGATAACAATGGCGACGGTCGGGTAGACGAAGGGCAGCCTGATGCCGACGGAGATGGCGTCGCAAACTGTATGGACAATGAAGACTGCGACGGTCTGGACAACACCGGGGAATGGACCATTGACGAAGGTTTTGACCTGGATGCCGATGGCTATACTTCCTGCGGCGGCGACTGCAACGATGGGGACGCGGCGGTGTCTCCGCTTGCGACGGAACTTTCCGACAGTTGGGACAACAACTGTGATGGGGCCATCGACGAGATCGACTGGGCACCGGGCGATCTTTGGATCACGGAGCTGATGATCAACCCGAAGGTGGCCTCGGATAATGGGGGCGAGTGGTTCGAGATTTACAATAACTCGGGTCGAAGGTTGATCCTGAACGGGTTGGTGATCGAGGCAGCGCAGCGTCATGTCCTGGAGGGTGACCGCCTTCTCTCTTTGGATCCCGGTGCGTACCTGGTGATCGGGGACTCCGTCCGTCCCGACGAAAATGGAGATAGCTCGGTGGACGTTGCCTTCTCGGACCTGCTTCTGGCCAACGAGGGTGGGGAGCTTCGGCTTTCCTATGGGTCTTTGTTGGTAGACAGCTTGAGCTGGGGGCCGATGGCAAGCGGGGCTTCCCTTTCTCTGGATGCGAGCCTTATGGATCAGCATCACGATCCGTCGGCGTGGTGTTCGGCGCCTTCTCCCTGGGGAGAGGACACCGACCGGGGGAGCCCGGGTGTGGAAAATGGTCTCTGCGGGAGCTGGGATCACGACGGGGACGGCTACAGTGGGGATGCGGGGGACTGTGACGACGTCGATCCGGCCAGAAGTCCGGGGGCTACCGAGCTTTGGTACGATGGTGTGGACCAGAACTGCGATGGTTCTTCGGACTACGATGCGGACGCCGACGGCTACGATGGCAGTACCTGGGGAGGCTCTGACTGTGCGGATGACGAATCTGCCATTCACCCGGGGGCGCTGGAGCTCTGTGAGGGGACCTTCACGGACGAAGACTGTGACGGCTTGGTCAACGCGGATGATCCAGATCTTTCCAATGGAACTGCTCTCTACCCGGATGCGGATGGGGACGGCTATGGCGACCGGTCGGCACCAGCGGTAGTCTGCAACGGCGCTTCAGGCCTGGTGGCCGATCACAGCGACTGTGACGATACAAGCAGCGCTGTGAGTCCTTCGGCAACGGAGGTGCTCTACGATGGGGTGGATTCGGACTGTCAGGGAGATTCGGATTTCGACGGGGATGGGGACGGTTTTGAGGGGGCGCCTGCAGGGGGGGAGGACTGTGACGATTCGGATCCTTCGATCTTTCCCTACGCCTGGGAAGTGATGACGGACAATGTGGACAATGACTGCGATGGGGGCATCGATCAGGCGGATCCTTCGGCGGTTCGGGCCTTGGGTCAGGCGGACGACGCGAGCGTTCTTGTGAACTTTGATGCTTCTTTTTCCTTCCCCTTCTGCGGGAGCTACTACAACAGTATGTACTTCTCCAGCAACGGGATCCTGACGACGTCTTCCTACACCAGCTATACAGAGAGTTCTGTCACTTTTCAGAATATGCCGATGATCGCCGGACTTTGGGACGATCTCTACCCGAGCAACAACCAGTGGGCTTCAGTGGCTGACGCGGACCATACGAGCTTCTATTGGCGCGGGGTTTCGGAGCTGGGTGGAGGAAATAGCAATACCTTCGCTTTGACGCTGCTTTCGGATGGGCGGGTGTTCGTGCAGTACGAAGGGGTGGATGCGCTCGATGGTCTGGTTGGGCTCTCTTGTGGGGGGGGCTCGGTGGTGCCGATGGCCGATGTTTCGACACTTCTGACGACGCAGCCGGGGGCGGCGGCGGGTCTGGGGAATGGGGTGGATGAGCTCTTCTATGAGCTCTTCGCGGGCAACAACGATTTGGATGACCTCTCCTTCTTCCTCTGTGCGCCAGGGGAGGTCGATGGGGACGGGGATGGCTGGTCCTCGGGATGCGGGGATTCCGATGATGCAGATCCGACGATCTACCCTGGGTCTTGAGGAAGGAGGGGGGGGGGCCGGGGGAGGTCTTGGGAGGGCGGATTGCGGTTGTCTTCGGAAAGATCTTGACGCGGGGCGAGGATGAGATAAGAGGCCGGTGTTCGGGGTGTAGCGCAGCCTGGTAGCGCACTTGCTTGGGGTGCAAGTGGTCGTGGGTTCAAATCCCGCCACCCCGATACCCTCAAAACCCGCCGGAAACGGCGGGTTTTTGAGTTTTCGGTTTTCGCAATTCCCCATTGGGGATCATCTGTGATCCTTTTCGCTGTGATCCCGTGCATGGGGGCGGGTTGCGACGAGGGGGCCAGGATCACCACGATCCCCCTACCCCGG
>CAITDR010000376.1 GCA_903891165.1 uncultured Pseudomonadota bacterium | reverse complement strand
GGGCCTATCCCTCCACCGGGCAGCTCTTGGAGGCGCTCTTACACGAGACGGTGGAAGTGCGGGGAATGAAGCGCTATGCCGCTGTCTACCCCAAAAATCCCTATGGCGAGAATGCCATGGCCGGCTTTGAAGCCGCACTGAAAGAGCGGGGCTGTACGCTGGTGGCTTCGATTGGCTACGATCCCGCCTCGGTGGACTTTCGGAAGACCGCCAGCGCGCTGAAAGCCAAGGATCCAAGTCTGGGCTACGACGCGCTGTTTATCCCCGACGCCTATGCAAGGGTGGCACTGCTGGCACCGGCCCTGGCCTTTGAGGAGCTGCCCGTGGGGCGCTTCCGCCCGAAGTCCGGCGTAACGCCCATCACCTTGTTGGGCCTGAATGGCTGGGATCACCCTGACCTTCCACGGCGCGGCGGCACCTATGTACAGGACTCGATCTTCCTGGACGCCTTCGATGCGGGCTCGGAGGATGTGTGGGTGAACGAGTTTGTGACCGCCTACCGGGAAGCGGCTGGGGGAGAGCCGACTTTGGTAGAGGCGGTAGGCTATGACACGGTGCGGCTGTTGTCGGCGGCGGTGCTGGTGGAGGAGGGAGATCTGCTGGTGGCCCTGAAGAAGGCCCAGGTCACCACGCCGGTGGCGGGGACGCGGATGGTGGAAGAGGACCGGGAAGTCGGGCGTTCTTGGCAGATGCTTACCATTACCAGCAGCGGCATTGAGCCTTTGCCCGGCTGGGTGCCACCCACACCCGCCCCCGAGTAGGGAGTGGACGGAGAAAGCTGGTTGATCCAGCAAATCCAGGCCGCGATGTCGGGCTGGAAGCTGCCGATAGGTATCGGCGACGACGCGGCAGCGCCCCCGACCGGGGCGGGGCAACTGTTGGTCTCCAGCGACACCATGGTGGAGGGTGTACATTGGGACGAGCGGCTGAGTCCCGGCGACGTGGGATGGAAATTGGTAGCTGTCAACGCCTCGGATCTGGGGGCGATGGGCGCCAGGCCAAGCTGGGCGATGTTGAACCTGTCGCTGCCGGAGCCGCTGGATCGGGCGTGGTTTCTGGATTTTTTGGAAGGACTGGCCGCGGCTGTTCAGCACTTCCGGCTACCCATCATCGGGGGGGACACCACCCGAAGCCCCCAGAGGGTGCTGAGCCTGACCGTCGGCGGCCACAGCCAACGGCCGCTGCTGCGGAGTTGGGGGCGCCCCGGGGACCAACTGTGGGTGAGCGGCTTCCTTGGGCGCTCGGCAGAGGCCTTTTATTCAAAGAATCCTTCCGAAAGTGCAAAGTCATGGTTCAAACGGCCTGATCCACCGACGAAGCTCGGGGTAGCCATCGCGGAGGCCGGGCTCGGACATGCGATGATGGATCTGTCCGACGGGCTGAAGATGGATCTGGGGCGGCTGTGTGCGGCTTCGGGCTGTGGGGCGCGGGTATTCCCGGCGAAAATTCCCGGCGTAGAACGTCTGGACTGGCGGGTTGCTTTTGGAGAGGACTACGAGCTTCTGCTGGCGGCACCGGAGGAGGAAGCAGCGGAGCTGCATCAGCTGGCGGGGGGGCTGGGTTTCCAGCTTACGGAGATAGGGGAGCTGACCGAGGATCGGGCAGTGATTCTGGAAGGAGGCTGGCCAGAAGCGCTATTTTCGCATTTTGAGACCCGGGCATGATCGATGTGGCACGCTATCGGCCGCTGTACCTCAGCGAAGCGAAGCGTCGTCTTGCGGAAGCGCGTGCTGCCCTGGAGGGGGACGACTTGAGGACCCTGGAGCGCAGCTTTCACACCCTGCGGGGGATGAGCTTCTTGCTGGGTTTTACGGAGATTGCCACACGGGCGGGAGATCTGGAGGAGGGGCTTTTGCGGGGGGAGTTGGGGGAGGAGAAGCTGCGGAGCGGGCTGGGGGAGTTGGAGGAAGCGGTGGAATTGCTTGCGTCTGGCGGCGGGGGGGATTAAGGAGAAAAAATCGGGGCGTAGCTCAGCCTGGTAGAGCGTCTGCCTTGGGCGCAGAAGGTCGTCGGTTCGAATCCGGCCGCCCCGATTTAGATTCAAGCCCACTTTTTGAAAGACCAACATTCTTGCCGATGCGGTTGGTCAACGGCTTCTGGTCAACAAACACCTGGGTATTCACGACAGCCTCCCGCTTCCAGTCCTCCGTCGTCTGGGCGTAGACTTGAAGTGGAACTGATGGTGTTTTCCAGCCACCAAGGCCCATGATTGTCGGCACATCCACCCCGCCCCTCGTCCAGCGGGTGGCAGCGGTGTGGCGCAGGGCGTGGGGATGCAGGACGGGTATCCCTGCCGCTTCGCAAGCTCCGGCGAGACCCTTCTTGAAGTTGTTCATGGGCCACTCAGGCCGATTGCGATTCGGGAAGATCCAGCCCGTCGCGGGGCGCCCGACGGAAAGCCACAGTTCTTTGAAGAACAGAAGGATGTCGCTGGTGAGAGGCAGGGTCCGAGCACTATCTGACTTCGGACGCCATTGGGTTCCGTCCGGTAGCGTCACCGGTGCTACCCGCAGCACTTCCTCCGTCCAGTCCAGGTCTTCCCATCGTCTTGTCACAACCTCTCCAGGTCGGAGCCCGAGCGAAACAGCGAGGTAGACCGCCCCATAACCAAGCCCACCCCTCCGAGTCCCGGCCTCCCTCCCCCGAAGTGTCGTCAGAAGCTGAACAGTCTGTTCCGGGGTGAGGAAGACCGGAGTCTTTTTTTCGACTTTCGGACGACGAAGGCGCGGAACACTGGGTATTACACCATCCTCATGCGCCAAACGTAGCGAGGCTCGAAGGTGGTCAACATGTGTAGCAGGCCACCATATACGGACCACCAGACGCCAGCCCTGGCCACAAGCATGGGACCACCCAGCGGCCATGATCATGGGACCATGACCACGCTTCGCGGCCAGACCTTAGCCACTCCAGATTCACTGGAGGTTGCTTGGCGTTTCGTG
>CAITDR010000375.1 GCA_903891165.1 uncultured Pseudomonadota bacterium | reverse complement strand
TCCCGAGGCAAGGGGCTATCCGCCCCTTACCAATCCTGGACCAGGGCAGGGCTGTGGAACGACGAAGCAGCATTTTGGGCAGGGGAAGCGTCGGGGCGGGTCGTTCCAGAGCCCTCCCTGGACCCTCCTTGGGGAAGAAAGGCCGAAAGGCAGAACCCGTGCGTGGTGGGTGAGCAATATGCGATGTATCATTCTTTTTTCCGTGGTATCTGGACTATTCCCATTGCTCACCGGCTGCAAAGATGGCGCGGGTAATGGCAAAGATCCCGAAGTTACGGATGACAGCGGAAAAAAGGAGGAGGAAGATCCTCCCCCCTCCACCGATCCAATCGACTACCCGCCGGGTGTGAATTTCTTAGACCCGCGCAATGGCGACGTTTTTACCGCCGAGATGGACATCCACGGGGATGTGTTGGCGGGAGACGAGGCAGAATTCACCACGCTGGCGTTGACCTGGGATGGCAATGTTCCTGATTTGACAGGCCTTCCAGCGAGTCCTGGCGTCGATGGTACTATCGGTTTTGTACTGGATCCGCTGCCTTTGGGCGACTATACGCTGAGTGTGACGGCGGAAGATGCGGCGGCGCAGAAGACCACGGCTACCGTCGAGTTTTCGGTGGTCGCTCCGGATGCCGATGGCGATGGTTTTATCAACTACCGTTTGCGCGGTGACGACTGCGACGACAGCCGGGCCGACATCTACCCCGGGGCCGAAGAGGTCTGCGACGAACACGACAACGACTGCGACGGCCGAATCGACGAGGATGTCACCACCTCCTACTGGAAGGATGTGGACGCCGATGGCTACGGCGACCCCTTGGCGCGTCGGGAGGCTTGTTCAACGCCCCCGGCCTGTGTAGGTAACGACGACGACTGCGACGATAGCCAGCCCACCATGTTTCCCAACAACCCAGAAAGCTGTGACTACCTGGACAATGACTGCAATGGCGTCGTAGACGAGGGGGTGACCATCCCCTACTACCGCGACGTGGATGCCGACGGCTATGGCGACGCTGCCGATGTGACGCAGGACTGCTCGCTTCCCTCGGGCTACTCGGCCGTGGACACCGACTGTGACGACGTGGTTGCCGCCATCAGCCCGGCGGCCTCTGAGATCTGTATGGACGATCTGGACAACAACTGTGATGGAACATCGGTTCCATGTGGACTTTCCGGTATCGTGGACCTGGACAATGCCGATGCCCGCTTCTTTGGTGCGGCGGCCAGCGATTTTTCGGGAACCTCGGTTTCCGGCGGGGATTTTAACAAGGATGGCTTTGCCGATGTGGTGATCGGGGCTTTTGGCAACGACGGCGGGGGTGCCGAGGCGGGGGCGGTCTACGTGATGTATGGACCGCTGGCCGGTGACTACAGCCTGGCCAGCCCGGACCTGGTACTCGTGGGCGAAGAAGCCGGAGACAACGCTGGCTATACGGTGTCCACTGCCGGTGACTACAACGGCGACGGTCGCGACGATATCCTGGTGGGATCCTGGGCCAACGACACCACCGCTACCGACGCGGGGGCGGTCTACCTGGTCCATGGCGGCGATGCAGGAAGCCTGGATCTGAGCGTGGCCGACGGGATCTTCTGGGGGGAGGCTGCCGGAGATCAGGCCGGATTCTCCGCCTCCTCTGCGGGAGATACCAATGGGGATGGCTATGGCGATATCCTGATTGGGGGTTGGGGAGCCGATGGAGGGGGCAGCCTCTCCGGGGGGGCCTGGCTGGTGCGTGGTCCCTATGTGGGCAACCTGACCTTGAGTGCCGCAGACGCCGAGTTTTCTGGATCAGCGGCCGGTGATCTGGCGGGCTACTCCGTCGCAACGGCGGGCGACACCGATGGCGACGGCTACGATGATGTGATTATCGGCGGCTATGGCGCCAACAGTGCCGCCGGAAAGGCCTGGCTTCTGCGCGGTCCTTTGACCAGTATGAGCCTAAGCGGCGCCACCGCAGTCTTCACCGGCGAGGTGGCCGGAGACAATGCCGGGGCGGCCGTCTCCTCCGCCGGGGACACCGATGGGGACGGCAATGCCGACGTGATCATCGGGGCCTACCTCCACGACTATGGTGGAACCAACACCGGTGCCGCCTACGTCGTCTTCGGACCGATGAGTGGCACCATTGCCCTCTCCACGGCGGACTCCAAGATTACCGGCGAAGATAGCGATGACAATGCAGGTTGGTCCGTCGCTTCTGCAGGGGACATGGACGGAGACGGTCAGGACGATCTGCTGATCGGCGCCTTCCGGGAGGATGCGGGCGGCAACGGCGCCGGCGCAGCCTACCTGGTCTACGGCCCGCCCACGGCCGCGCTGTCTCTCCGCAGTGCCGACGCCAAGATGGTGGGCACAGAAGCCAATGGCTACGCCGCGAATTCGGTGGCCGTGGTGGGAGATACCGATGGCGATGGCAAGGCCGACATCATCGTGGGGGGCCCCTACTCCGACAACGGCGGACCCTACCTCGGCGGAATTTCCTGGCTGGTGCAGGGGACCGGCCTGTAGGGCGTGCAGCGTCGTTGTTTTCAGGCTAAGCGGCGCCTATGATCTACACCATCATCGGTATCGTGACCAGCCTCCTCTGTTGTGGTGGCTTTTTCCTCCTCTTCCTGGCTATCGTGGGCTTCTTCCTGCTTCGGAAGCGCGGAAAGAAGAATGCCACCGCCAAGGAGGCCGTCGTCGTGGCGGCCGAGGAGATGAGCCGCGCCTTTGTCCGCACCGGCAAGAGCAAGGAGCAGCTCCTGCGGGAAGAAGAGGAAGAGGAAAATCGGAATAAGCGGCGCTGAAGAATTGGAATTGTGATACATCCTCGGATGTATCACAGTCCTGGATGTCGCCGTCCGATGTTTCGGAAAGCTTGATACATTTTTTGAATGTATCAGGTTTTCCTTCCTTCAACCGCTATAAAACTCTCGTCCTCTCTTCCCGATACATGCGCATTCCGAAGGCGCCCGCAGGGGTGGCGCGCAGCTCCGCTACCAGTGCCTGGAAGGCGGGCGGAAGTACCTCGGGTGTAGGGTGAAAAACCGGCTGTTCCGGCGGCAGCAGTAGTGGCGCGGCAAGGGCCGCAAAGGTAAGGTCTGCAGCGGAGAACTTTTGACCGCAGAGATAGGGACGCCCATCGGATAGGCGCTGGTTCACCTCTCCAAAAATCTCCCGCACCTTCTTCAGGGAGCGCTCGGCCCCCGCCGCATCAATCTTGAGGCCGCGCCGCATCATCGCCACCGCGACGGGAAAAAAAATACGAAGAAACCATACTTCCCAGCCGGGAACTCCCGTGTTCAAGAACTGTAGCACCAAGGCACGGCGCGGAAGCAGGTGGAAGTAGGCCACCCGCCGGGTCGCCGGGCCCAGGTGCTCGTCGAAACGATCCTCCAGCGCCTCCTCCTCCCCCCGCTGCTCCGAAAAAAGGATACCCGGACGCCGCTGATCCACCCACCGGAGAATGTCGGTGGAGTCCTTGAGTAGCCCATCGGCGGTCTTCAGGACCGGCGTACTGCGCTGCCCGCCCGCCCGCCGCACGGCAGGCACATGGAGGATGGGAAGGTGGCCATCCTCCTCAAAAGGAAGGTGGGTCCTTTGCAGTGCCCAGCGGGCCTTCTCGCAGTAGTGGCTGATGGTGATGGTGGTCAGGCGGTCCATGCAGGCTCCCTCGCCGCCCTATCGCTGCGGCGCCTGCCGATCCATGCAGGAAAACCCCACAACCCCTTGCCGGGGGAATAAGATGGCGGAACCATGCTCCCCCTCCTCCTCAACCTGCTTGCACAGCTCGGTCTCTCCGCTCTCACCTGGGGGCTGGTGCCCGGTCGCCTTCCCATCCACTGGAACATCCACGGAGAGATCGACGGCTGGGCCCCCTCCAGCACAGTGCTCTTGTCCACCCCGGTGACAACTACCCTGCTTGGCCTTCTCCTTCTGATCAGTCCCCGTTGGGATCCGAAGCTGTTTGCCAGCCCCGCCGGGCGCCGGGCCTGGAACGGGATGCAGCATGCCCTCCCCAGCTTTATGACCCTGGTTCATACCGCACTGGTCCTGGAAATGGACCTTCCTACGCTGATGATTCCCGCTCTCGGCGCCCTGATCGCCGCACTGGGCTTCTGGATGCGGGATGTGCCCCCCAACCGGATCCTCGGCTTCCGACTGCCTTGGACGCTGGCCTCCGATCATGCCTGGGTGCGCACCCACAGTGCGGTGGCAAAGAGTTGGCCGGTTGTAGGCGCACTTACCCTGGTTTCCAGCCTCGCCGGAGCCGGGTTGGCATTGGCCGTGCTGATGGTGGGGCTGATCGGATCGACCGTGGTCCTGACGGCACTTTCGGCGCGCTGGTGGGCCGAAGATCCGGAGCGTCGTCCCCTCTGGGGTCCCCCTCCCGGAAAGCTCTGAGCGCTCTACCCTCCGGTAGACTTTTCTCTACGCCCTGGTAGAGAAGGGCCTGCGGCGCAGACGGCCGACGAAGAGCAACAAGAGACCGGCCTGCCCCTTCTGACAGCCGCAAGGCTGCTCTTTCCCCGGTTCCTCCTCCACCGCTCCCTCTCCTTCATAGCCGTCTATGCTGTCCACGAAGAGTCCCTCCTCCACCCCCACCAGCTCCACCATATGCCAACCCTCGGCCAGCCCCGTGCCGGTCCACAGGACCCCCACCTCGTCCATCGGCTCACTCCCCAGCCGGGTCAGGCTCTGGCCATCCAGCCGCAGGACCACCTGCGCACCGCGCTCGCTGCGGCCACGCACCTGGAGGCTGCTGCCGCGCAGCCATACCCGAACCACATTTCCACGCGCAATAGGATGGATACTGCCAAAATCTGCGCCATCCTCTTCCACTTCTTCGGGCAGATCGGGTGACCAAAAGGCGAAACCGGTCCCCACGTCCACCCGCTCCCACTGGCCCCACCGCGCCAGGATCGGCTCCGAGGACCGAACATTGTCGATCTGCCAGACACCATCATGTGTGGCCAACAGCAGAAGCGGGTGGGTGGAAAAGGCAGGGCTGGGGCTGATATGATCGATGGTGGCATTTACCTGGCCAAAGCTCCGCCAGTCCCCCTCTCCGGGAAACCTTCCATAGACATTGGCATCCGAGGTACTGAAAAAAAGGCTTCCATCGTCGGCGATGGTAAAAAAGTCCACCAGCCGCCCCTCCGGCAGCGGGATCAGCGTGTCCTCCTCTGAGAGGTGGTGCAGCCCCAATGTGTCGCTCAGCCAGAGCCCTTCGCCATCGGCAGTCCAAAGTGTCAGCTTCCCCTCTCCGGTGGCCACATAGTGGAGGTTCCAACTATCTCCTCGGTCGGCAGAGCAGAGCACTTGATCCGGTGTACGTGTCCCCAGGCACAGCTCCACCGAGCCATCGTGGCTGCGAACGCTCATGCCCGCGACCATCGCATCCCCCAGGAGCGTCTCCAGGCCGGGAAGCGGGCGAACGGTGTCCCCGTCATCATTGGACAAAAAAAGCCCTTCGCGCCCCAGGATCCACAAGCCACCATCGGGAAGCAGCTCCATTCGCGCAACACCCCCCAGGCGAACGTTGGCAGGCCAGGAAGCCCAGCTTTCACCGCCATCCAGCGAGGTCCACCCCGCATGGTTGACAATCGCATGGACGGTGGAGGAGGAGGTGGTCAGGATGTCCTGGACGTTTGGCGCCCCCATCCCGAGGTTGGGGGCACGGAAGCTGCTCCCGCCGTCGTCGGTCCATGCCACCCCATAGGAGTAGCCCCCCTTGTAGACCCGGTCGGGCCCGGCAAAGGCCAAGCCCCGGATGAAGTCCGCCGGTAGAATCCGACTGTCCAGCCAGCTTTTCCCGGCATCCTCACTGTGCCAGTAGCCAAACCACCCGGCAACCACCCAGCGCTCGCCCGCTGCGGCCAGCACCGGGTAGGCTTCCTGCGGGCTTTCCGCCGCCCCTTCCGTCTGGTACTCCACCTTGTCTGGCGGGCTCCGCCGTTCCCAACTACCGCAGCGATCTGCGGAGTAGTACGGGGCATAGTCCCGAGACCCCATCAGCAGGCCACCCACCCCATCCGTCGTCAGTGAAAAGACTTCTCCGCCCTCCATGGTACCGCAATTGCTCCACTCCCCATCATAGCGCCGGAGCAAGTTCCCACGAACAGTTACATAAAGATCTGCCCCATCCCAGACAGCAAGCCGTGCCCCCTGCTGCTCCGCCACCCGCCTCCACCCCGGATCCCGCAGGTAGATCCCTCCGTCCGCCGACACCACCACAGCTCCGGCGCCGATGCTGACAAAATCCCCCTCCTCCTCCTGCATCAGGCTGTCCGGCTCCCCCGACCAGATGCCATCCCCCACCAGAATCAGCTCTTCCCCCCCTAACATTCCGACGATCTCCATGGGAAGTTCGGCGGACATCCAGCTCTGGCCGGCGTCGTCACTCCACCACAATCGGCTCTCCGCCCGTGCCACCACCCGCTCTCCCACCAGCACCACCTGCAGGAGCTCATCTACTGTAGGATCTCCGCCGATCATCTCCCAGGTCTGCCCCTGATCCTGGCTGCGCAGCAGGTGCATCCCCTCCTTGGGAGCCAACAAAAACCAATCGCCTTCCACCAAGCCGGAGGGCGCCGTCATTGCGCTGACCACCTCGTGGGGGACATGCGCCCATGCCGAAAGGCAGAGGCTCGGAAGCAGGAACATCACCCAAGGATATCCCTGCTTTTCTGGCGCAGCAATTGAAATGTATGCCCCTTCCCCGGTGGCGGGAAAAGAGGTAGAATGTGCGGATGCTGCTCCTCCTTGCTTGTGCCAGCCCCGAACCGGAAAATGCTACCCCGCCCGCCGAAGATCCGGTGGCTGTTGTGGATCCAGACGCCCCTCTGACCCCGCCCGAGTACGGGGTACAGATGACCATCGGACCGGTAACATTGGAGGCACACCAGGAGAGGAGGGGCCCTGCGACGAGATCTGGGCCAAGACCAACATTTCGGTCGGGGCGCCGCTCTATGCTTCTCAGGATCCCACCTTCTCCGGGGAATTTCCGCCGGGTGTGGGCGCACAACTGCTGCCCAACCTGCTGGTGCTTCAAGAACTGCACTTCATCAATACCCGCGATGTTCCTGTGGAAGTCAGTGGTGAGATCAACATCGTCGCCGCCGCGCCGGGCACCGAGCTGATCTACGCCAATGGGCTGTTCGGCTCCATCGACGACATTGCCTTGGAACCCCAGACCGAGGTGGTGCTCCGACAAAAATGCACCGTGCCCGTAGACATGGATGTCTTTGTGCTCGGATCACACTTTCACAGCCGCGGCACCCGCTTTGAGATCAACCTTTTGGACGAGGCCGGTGAGCCGGGCGAGCTGGTCTACGAGAGCACCGACTGGCAAAGTCCCCCCCTGGACATCATGCCCACGGATCCCATCCACATCCCCGCGGGCAGCGGCTTCTCCTACGCCTGTACCTTCAAAAATGATACAGATGACTGGATCTATGCCGGAGAATCCTCGACCGAAGAGATGTGCATGATGGTGGGCATCTACTATCCTGATGCGGGGTTTTTGAGGTGCGGTAGCTGATTTTTGGCAGGTAGTCTCCATGGAAAACCAGCACGACCTTGAACTTCTGGCCCTCCGAACCGCTCAAAACATCCTGGTTTTTACAGGTGCGGGCATGTCCGCTGACAGCGGCATCCCCACCTTCCGGGATGCCCTGACCGGCCTGTGGGAGCGCTTTGATGCCCAACAGCTCGCCACACCTGAGGCGTTTCGACGCGATCCGCCTCTGGTCTGGGGCTGGTACGAGTGGCGGCGCGGCAAGGCCCTGCATGCCGCGCCCAACGCCGGGCACCTTGCGATTGCTGCATGGCAACACCTTGTAGCCCAGCTTACCGTTGTCACCCAGAATGTGGATGACCTGCATGAAAGAGCGGGAAGCAGCAGGGTGATCCACCTCCACGGCAGCCTGCACCAGCCGCGCTGCTTTGACTGCGGGCACCCCTTTGAGCAGCAGGGCATTCCCGACGAGCCCGAAGGAGGACGACGGCTGCCGCCGCCGCTCTGTGGCCACTGCGGCGGCCCCATCCGACCCGGGGTGGTCTGGTTCGGCGAAATGCTGCCGCCCGAAGCCCTGGCTGCGGCCGAGGCGGCCGTACGCAGCTGCGATGTGATGATCGTGGTGGGCACCTCCGGCCTGGTCTTTCCAGCGGCCAGACTCCCGATGATCGCTCTGCAGCTCAAAAAGCCGGTGATCGTGGTCGATCCCCAGCCACCTACCGAGGCCTTGGAGAAGGCGCTCTGGCTGAAGGGGCGGGCCAGCGAGCTGCTTCCAGCGATGGTGGGGGCACTGAAGCCGCGTTGATCGCAGCAATTTTTAATGTGTAATCCAAATTACCAATTCATGGGAGTGTGCGTATGACGCCGATGATTCAAGGTTTGGGTGGAGCTTTTCTCTACGCCAACAATGCCGAAGCTCTGGCCGCCTGGTACAGCCAGCACCTGGGCCTGGAGTTTCAGAACTGGGGCAAGGTCCGCGGCTTGCAGTGGCCCAGCGCCGACGTCCAGCCCAACGGCCGTGAGTCCAGCACCATTTTTGCCTTCTTCCAAGCAGAAACACCACTTCCTGAGGGAGTCCGCACCGGTCGTGTGAACCTGCGTGTGGACGATCTGGACGTGTTGGTGGCCCGCCTGCGTGCGGCGGGGCTGGAAGTGGACAGCCCCCCGGGTCAGGAATACGGGCGTTTTGCCTGGGTGATCGACCCGGAAGGCAACCGCCTGGAGCTGTGGGAGCCCACCAAGATAGAAGCTCCCGCGTCCTGACTATTCGGCGTTGGTGACCGTGCCGCCGATGTTGGCCAATCCGATGGAATTGATCAGGTTGTTCGCGTCGGCGTTGCTGAGGCCGTTATAGCCGATATAGACATCACCCGTCACGGAACGTACAGAATAGAGCCCGGTTACGTTGATCAGCGCCGAGTTGAAGCTCAGGTCGAGATCCCCCGTAATCGTGGTCAGGCTGCTCAGAACGCCGAGATTGGGGATCTGGGTGGACCAAAGCCGAAGTCCACCCAGGCTTTGAATGTTGGCCAAGCCGGGGATGGCAGAAAGCCGGGAGAGGCTCAAAAACAGTTCGCCACCCACGGAGCGGAGGGAGCTAAAGCCCGAGATGGTGGTGAGGTTGTCCAGACCTTCGATGGTCATGAAGCCGCCGACACTCTGGAGGGCGGTAAACCCGCTGATGTTGGTCATCGGGCTATAGCCGTAGTAGGTGGTGATATAGAGGTTTCCCCCGATGGTCTGCACCTGGTTGAGGCCGGCCAAGGTCGATGGGTAAGCGATGACCACATTGCCGGCGACAGAGGTAATCGGCAGTGTGGTCGGGTCCGAACCATTGGCCGAAAGTGCGCCCACCGTTTGGAGGCTGGGAAGACCTGTTCCATTGTCGTAGTACAGGGAGAGGGTGCCCCCGATGGTCTGCAAGGCAGAGAGACCGTTGCAGGTGGAGTTCAGCGATCTGACGTTCCCCCCCACGCTGGTCAACGCCGAGAGCCCGGTGTAGTCCGTGGGACCGTTGACAGTAAGTCCTCCCCCCACCGTGGTCAGTCCGGACAGCCCCTGGAGGCTCTGCATGCCATCGAAGTCAACGGAGTTCCCCACCGTCTGAAGGCTCTCCAGCCCGGCAAAGGTCCCCGTCGGGTCGTCCGTGTGAACAAAAAAGTAGCTCCCGATGGTGGTCAAACTATCCAAGCCCTGCAGGGAGGCGAAGTTCCCGCTCAGGTCCACCTGCCCATCCACCGTGATGAGCGACTCCAGCCCATCCAGGTCATCGGCAAGGCCCGAATAGTAGGTGAGGTTGCCGCCGATGTGGGTCAGGCTGTTCAACCCCTGAAGGGAGGTCAGGGGAGCAGAGCTCAGGTTCAGGTTGCCACCGATACTGGTCAGGTTGTCCAAACCGGTCATCGACGTCTGCACGTTGTTGTAGAGGATGTCTACATTTCTGGGGATGCTGGTAATGCCCTCCAGGCCCGAAAGGTCGGTGATCAGGTCGCAGCCCGACATATACAGGCCGCCCATGGAGCGCAGGCCAGAGAAGGGATGAAGATCGGCAATCCCGTCCACCCCGTAGATGGTCAACCGGGTGCCCACACTGGCCAATTGCTCCAATCCCGTCAGCGAAGGAAGCAAATCATTATTGGACAGATACAATTCACCACCTACCGAAGTCAACCCCGAGAGGCCCTCGATGGAGACCAAGCTCTCGTTCCCCGTGAGGTCGAAGTCCCCCACCACCGTCTCCAGGCTCTCCAGGCCATCCAGGCTGGTCAGGTCGGTGTTGCTGATGGTAAGAGTGCCCACGGTTATCAGACTATCAAAACCGACCATATCAACAATTCGTGCATTATCCGTCCCGACGGTCAAGGTGCCGGTGATAGTCTCCAGACTGGAGAGGCCGGTGTAGTCGGGGAGCAGATCGTTGTTCTCGATGCTGAAGTCACCGCCCACCGTTCCCAGGCGTTCCAGGCCGGTAAGACGGGAGAGTGCCGTGTTCCCTGAGATAGAGACGTCGCCCCCCACTTCGCAGAGGCAGGAGAACACCGACATACTGGTCAGATCGGTACGATCCAGGGTGAGATCCCCGGAGATGGCATTGTAGGCGCTGCAAAATCCAGAGAGGGAATTGGCCGTTCCAAAGCCGGTGGCGTACACACTTCCGGGGTAGGGATTGATGTTGGTGCAGCCGACCCGGCAGGAGGTATTGTACTGTGCAGCCGTATCGTCACAGTCGGTATCGTCGGCTACAAAACCGGCCGGTTGGCTGCAGGCGAGCTGGGAGACGGCGGCGTCGCCGTAGGTGTCGCCGTCGGCATCGGCGTACCAGGTGAGCATGTCCACCGCCGCATTGTCCGCGTTGCCATCGCAGTCTTCGTCGATGCCGTCGCAGTGCTCCGGCAGGCCGGGTGCGATGTCGGCGTTGTTGTCGTCGCAGTCTCCGGCGGTGGAGACGCTGCTGCTGGGGGGTGTACAGGCGGTGTTGAGGGTGGCGGCATCGCCAAAACCGTCGCCATCGCCGTCGAGGTAGTAAGGGGTGCCATCAATGGGTGAGTCGTCAATCACACCGTCACAGTTTTCGTCGATGCCGTCGCAATGCTCGGGAGTTGCCGGGGAGTGGGCGGCGTCGGCATCGTCGCAGTCGCCGGACAGGGCGACGGAGCCTGCGGGCTGAGTGCAGGCCGGAGCAGCGGTCGTGGTGTCCCCATAGCTATCCCCATCCGCATCGGTGTACCAAAGAGGGGCGTCCGCGGCATCATTTTCGTCGGTGGTGCCGTCGCAGTCGTCGTCGATACTATTGCAATTTTCGATAGAGGCGGGGGAGATGGAGGAGGAGGAGTCGTCGCAGTCGGTGGCGTCGGCGACGTAGCCGCTGGGGAGGGAGCAGGCGAGGAGGGAGGCGGAGGCGTCGCCATAGCTATCCTCGTCCGTATCGGCATAGAAGGTGAGAAAGTCTACCGCCTCCTCGTCCACCGACCCATCGCAGTCCTCGTCTACGCCATCGCAGTGCTCCGCGGCCGCAGGATAGATCGTCGCAACGGTATCGTCGCAATCCGTCGCATCAGCAACTTCGCCGGTTGATGCTGCACATGCAAGCCTTGAGACCGAGGCATTCCCGTAGCCATCTCCATCTTGATCGGCATAGAAGGCGGTAACATCCACCGCGCTGTCCTCGTCGATCGTCCCATCGCAGTTGTCATCGGCGCCGTTGCAATACTCCACCGCGCCGGGGTAGCTGGAAGCCGTGCTGTCGTCGCAGTCTCCAGAAACTGTCACAGCGCTGGCAGGCTGGGTGCAGGCCCGCCACTCCGCCCCGCCCCAGCCGTCGGTGTCCATATCTTCAAAAAAGACCGTTCCATCTACAGGATCATCATCCGTCGTGCCGTTACAGTCTTCATCCACCCCGTCGCAGTGTTCCGTACCGTCGGGAGAGACATCCGCACGGCTGTCGTCGCAGTCCGTCGCATCCGACACCATGTTTGTGGGCGCCCCACAGGCCGCGGAGCTACTGTCAGCGTCCCCAAAACCGTCCCCATCCATATCTGCGTAGAAGGTAGAGAAATCCACAGCCTCCTCATCCACCGTCCCGTCGCAATCCTCGTCCACCCCGTCGCAGTGTTCAATACCTGCGGGAGAGATCAGGACGTCTCCATCATCACAATCGTCCGCGTTGTCTACAAAACCCTGCGGAGCCGCACACTCCTCCACCGAAATTGTCGCGTTGCCAAAACCATCTGCATCACCATCCCCGTACCAGGTTCCCGGAAGACCCACTGCCGCATCGTTGTCGTCGCAGTCCACCGTTGCCAGCAGACCGTCGCCGTCGGCATCCAGCTTTTCTTGGGTTTCCCCTGTACAAGCCAGCAAAGAGAGCAGCAACAGCATCGTGGATCCTCGGCCGCTACTTTGCCACAACATCCGCGGGGAATCAAGGTCTTTGTGCGCCCGCTTCCCCTACAGCAGCCCGATCCATGCCCGCAACAGCTCCTGCAGCGTTTCCCGCCCGGCTTGCACCTCGGCCTCGTTTACAAAAACCACTATCGCCCGATCCTCTCCCAGCCAGGTCAGACCGGCATGGCCAGCCAGGGCAGTCTTCAGGTTCAGCCTGCTCGCCTTGGCGCCTGCATGCAGGATCAGGCGCACCTGCTTGCGATCATGAAGGTTGATCGTGGCAAAAAAATCCCTGGTCCGAAAACTCGGCGACTTCCACTTGTAGCCCTCCACAATCTCCGGGCTGGCTTCGAGGATACAGTCGCGCAACAGCAGGGCCGTAGACTTCAGAGGATGATCCAGACCTTCCAACAACTCTTCAACCTGAGGATCCCGACGGGGGGCCAGAGGCATCAGCCCTCCACCTGCGGATAGTGCGGATGCTGCTTCTCTTCTACCAGAGCGGATCCAAAATCCAGGTTCACCCTCT
>CAITDR010000374.1 GCA_903891165.1 uncultured Pseudomonadota bacterium | reverse complement strand
TGCCCCAGACCCGCGAGCACCTCGCCATTCTGGAATTGTTGGGCGTTCGTAAGGGCATCATCGTCCTGACAAAAATCGATCTGGTGGATGAGGAGCTGCGGGAGCTGGCCATCGAGGACATCCAGGAGCAGGTACGGGGCAGCTTTTTGGAGGGGGCGCCGATCCTGCCCACGTCCACGCTGACGGGGACCGGGCTGCCGGAGCTGCTGGCCGAGCTGGACAAGATCCATCCGCCGCCGCGCGATCTGCGCAAAGCCTTCCGTCTTCCCGTTGATCGCGCCTTTGCCCGCAAGGGTTTTGGCACCGTGGTCACCGGCACCACCTGGAGTGGGCAGCTGATCGACGGCAACGAGGTGGAGATCATTCCCGGCCATCGGAAGGCGCGGGTGCGCGGGATGCAGATCCACAAGTCGGTAGCCGGGTTGGTGACGGCGGGCACGCGGGTGGCGCTGAACCTGTCTGGGGTGGAAGTGTCGGATGTGCCCCGGGGGAGCTGGGTGTGTACGCCCGGATCGATGCCGGATTCCCGCGTGATCGACGTGCGCTACCAACACCTTGCGGATGCGCCGGAGATGGAGGGAGAGCCGCGGGTGCTGGTACTCCTGGGAACGCGGGAGGGTGTCGCGAGGCTGGTGCCTTTGGAGGGTGAGGTTCTGCGGCCGGGAAGTTCGGTTTTGGCACAGCTGCGTTTTGCGGTGCCCTTTCCCTGTCTCGCCGGGGATCATTTTGTGATCCGTCGTGAGAGTCCGGCGCGCACCTTGGGGGGCGGGCAGGTGCTGGATCCCTTTGCCACGGTGGTGCGCAAGGCCCATGCGGGCGAAGCCGTGGACCTGCTGGAGCGTATCGAGGAGGGGGATCAGGAGGCCTGGCTGGAGAGGGGAGGGCCGGCCGGCCTGTCGGAGGCCGAGGTGCGGGCGCGCTTTGGCGATCCCGTTGGTCTACGTCTTGGGGATCGCTGGTTTGCCGCCTCGGTAGTGGAGAAACACCGGCAGACGCTGCATCAGAACCTGGACCGGCTGCACAGCCAGCTTCCACTCACCCCTTCGCATAATCGGAAGGCCCTGCGCTCGGGGCTGCTCCTGGCCCTGGGAGAGCGGGAGTATACCAGCCTGGTCGAGGAAGAAGTGCGGGCTGGCCGCATCGACGCCGAGGGCTCCCGTCTCCACCGGCCGGGTTTTGTAGTCCAGCTTACAGACGAGCAGAATGCGTGGATTGCTGTGGTGAATCGCCTGCTGGAGGCTGCCGCCTGGGAGGGGGTGGAGCATATCCGCGAAAAAGCCCCGGCTGCCGATGCCGACGCCCTGATCTTTTTGGAACGTGAGTCTGGGCATTGGGAGCAAGTGGGGGATCGTCTCTACGGAAAAGCCACCCTGGATCGTCTGAAGGCGGAGGTATTGGCCTGGTTCGGTGCGCATACCGAGCTGGAGCCCGGTGCCTTTAAGGAATTGTTTGGCCTGACCCGCAAGACCGCCATTCCGCTCTTGGAGTGGCTGGATGCGGCGGGGGTGACAAGGCGGTTGGGGGATGTGCGGATAAGGAGGTAGGGCGTCCCCCCACCCCCCCAAAGCCCCTACCTCCCCAACAACCTCGGCAGATGTACCACCAACTGCCGTTGCCACCAATCCCAGTCATGTTTGGAGTCGCGACCCCAGATGTCGGTCTCCGAAGGAATCTGCTTTTCCTTCAGGCGGCGACCCAGGGCAATGGTCTCTTCGATGCAGCCCTCTTCATAGGGCCCCTGGCCGCAGACCAGGGTGATATGTGTGTTTTTGCGGAGGCGATCCAGGGGCTCGCCGCGCAGGCCGGGGACAAAAGCCAGCGGGTTGTTGAAGTACAGCTCGGGGCTGTTTTCGCCGTGGGTCAGCTCGGTGGTGAGGTAGCGGCCGCTCATACACAGCGACTTGCGGAAGATCTCCGGGTATTTCAGCGAAAAGAGCGCGGCGTAGGTGCCGCCCAGGGAGCAGCCCATGGCGGCCATGGGTGCGCCGGGCCAGTGGCAGTCTTCGCGCACAAAAGGAACCAGGGTGTCCAACACAAAGCGGTCGTAGGCACGCTGGTGTTCCAGCTTGGTGGCCAGTGGGATCTCTTTTTTGGTCCAGGCCTGGGAAACGTTGGACTCGGGGCAGTAGAGCTTGACCTTGCCACTCTGGATCAGCGGCGCGATCACCTTGAGCATGCCCTGCTTGTCCCACTCGTGCGCAAAGCCCGCTGCCGACGGAAAAACGATGACCGGCGGGCCAAAATGCCCGTAGCACCAAACGTGGACTTGTCTTCCCATGGCGGGACTTTCGAGCATCAGGTGTCGGGAACGCATGTGGCCTCCTCCGCCGTTTATATCCTGCCGCTTATACCACAAGGCTGGCGGGTGCGGCACGTACCCGGCCCAGCAGAAAACCGACCAGAAGTGCACCGACGTAGGCGGCCAGCGCCACCTCATAGGCCGCCGTGTAGCCCCACAATCTGGCGACCAGCACGGTACCCATGCTGGCCACCACCGACATCCAGCCATTCAGTGCCCAACACCAGGGCACCAGCCCGGCTGCCCCCGCCGGAAGCAGGCGCACCGCGGCTGGGAAGGGAACACCCATCAGAAAACCCAGGGGAAAGAGGAAGAGAAAGGTGATTCCCAGGCGAACCGGCAACGCGAGGCCCAACAGCTCCCTCTGCATCCACGGGGGCAGCACCCAGGCCGCCAGTGCGCCGAGGATCAGCACTCCGACCAGCGCGGCGCGGAGCCGCCCGGCGATCTGTTCCGGCTTCCAGCGCTCCACCCAGGCACTCCCCAGCCCGGACGACAGCAACATCGTCAAGACCACGATGGTGATTGCATAGGTAGGATGCCCCACAAAGAGCACCAGCTCGTGCACCAACGTCGTCTCTACGGCAAGGTAGCCGTAGCCCAGGCAGGCCACATATAAAAGCGCCCAGCCTCCCCCGCGCAGCTCCCGAAGTTCTGCTCTACCCTTCCATAGATAGGGAATGATCACAAATATCACGCCAGCAGAAAACACAAATGAGACCTGCACCAACATCGAGCGGTACAGGGCGGCCAGGGGCGTCTCGGCATTGCCCTCCCGCACCGCGTTCAGGGCTCCCTGCACCGAGCGGAAGGTGTCCACATAGGGGCGGTCGTCGCGCA
This sequence comes from uncultured Pseudomonadota bacterium, assembly GCA_903891165.1. Taxonomy (GTDB): domain Bacteria; phylum Myxococcota_A; class UBA796; order UBA796; family SXON01; genus CAITDR01. The sequence continues at coordinate 3,717 of CAITDR010000374.1, read as the reverse complement.
TGACCTGCCCGTTTATCAGTCTATCCCAGGTTGCAGGCTTATTTTCAGAGAGGGGATCCCAGGCCAACTTTGCCGGCGTTCCGGGGTAGCTGCGGGTGGCCGTCTGGAGCAATTCCACCTCGGCGGCAGTCCACGGACGCTTTTTCATCAGCATCACCTGACTTTTTCCCTGAACAAAAGCTATGCCTTGCCAGGGCTTTTTGAGTCCCCGCTCCCAAAGCGCGCGCAGTGCGGCCTTCACCAGCAGCTCGGTATCGGCACCACGACCAAAAGAGATGGTTCCATCGGGAGAAAGATGATCGAGATAGGTACCGAAGGCTTCCTGAGTCTCCAGCAGCGCCGGGGACCAGGTATTGGCCAGGAGCCCCGCCGCCGACCAAAGGTTGGCATGAACCATCTGGATGATATCGTAGGGCTCCTTCGCCTGTAGAATGGCCGCCCGACCATCCATATGGATCCGACGTACCCCCGGCTGAAGATACGGATTTACCGGGGATTCCGGGTAGCGGGTGGCCACAATATCAAAAATCTCGGAGGCGATGTCGATGGCGTCGATCTGGGAAAAACCCAGGGACTGGGCGGCGGCGACCTCCGGGCCCGCCGACGCGGCGAGAATGGCGACGCGCGATTCGGGCGAATGGATACGATAGACGATGGATCGTGTTTCCTGAAGCGCCAGTCGTCGGCTATCTTCCTTCGTCATTGGAATTTCTGAGGCCGAAGCATTGTCCAGGAGCACCAGCACCTGGGCGCCCTCCAGCTTCTCCCCCCGGGTCCGCGTCTCAAAGACCGCCAGGCGGGTCAGCGCCGTCCACTGTGTGTACACCACCCGATCTTCAGAAAAACCGGCGGTGTTCTTGATCTTCAGCAGCTGCCCGAAGCCGCCAGCCACACTCAATAACAGCGCCACCACCACGCTGGCAGTAGCAACCATTTTCCCAGTTCGATCCTCACGCATCATCAGCATTGCCCCGGCTGCTGCCAGGGCGAGCACCACAAAAACCGCATCCGGGCCCGCCAGAGCGCCCAACAGCGGCACAAAGATCAGCGCGCCGATGGCTCCACCGATGAGATCTGCGGCGTAGATATAGCCGATATGCTCCTTCATCCGCTGGAAACTGCCGGAGAAGGCCAGCCCGGCGAAGGTGAAGGGCAGGGCCAGCACCGGCAACAGGGCCGCAAACCAGCCCGGCCGCAAGAGCTGGTCTTTGATCCCCGCGGTTTCCTGAAAGGTGTCCGGCGGCTTGGCGGGAATTTCCAGGAGGGGGAAATACAATGCAGCCAGGATCGCCAACACCGCCGACAGGCCCAGACCCAGGCCGATCCAGCCCAGGCGTCGCTGAAAGCCCTCGGCGGGCACCAGGCTGGGCCACAGGTGCTGGAGCACCGCACCCACGCCGATGCCCAGGAGTGCCAAGGCCAGCGCGAGGTGCGCGAAGCTGGCAAAGAGCACCACCGCAAAAATCCGGGTGAGCAAAAGCTCAAAAAGGATCAGAGCGAGGCTGTAGAGGAAGATGGCGGCGGCCACCCGGCGCAGATCAGACATCCGGCGCGGTTAACCTGCCCTCCCTGTTTTTCCCGGTTCCCGACCGCACCGGGTCTGTTTTCAGGATCTGATCGGGCGCCCCACCGGGGCGCAGATCCCTTATCAAGCAGCTGTGAACCAGCCTTCTTCCGATTTGTGCTGGTAGTCGGTCAGCGGCCCTCCCAGCGAGTCCTCTACCGACCGGATGATCTGCACGTTGCGCTTGTCCACTTCGGAGAGCTTTGCATCGCTATAGGCTGGATCAACTTTGTACCAGCTTTGCCGCTCAAAGTGGAGCTGAAGCAACTCGGACTTGAAGGCGCGACCGTGGCGTGCATAGACCATGTTCCGAAGGATCCGCAGGTCACGACGGGAGAGGTCGCGAAGCTGATCCACACGGACCAGGCTGTCCAGAATACGCGGGTCGTCAAAGGGGGAGACTTCCATGTCGGTGGCGCTGTGATCCACCTGGATCTCGTAATTCCAGGCATTTTCGCCCAGCGCTCGCGCGAGGAGCACCAGCTCCACCCCGTCGCCATCCCCGTCCCGCTTCATCTGAGCGATCAGCCGGTCCCGGCGTTGGACCAGCTCTGCCCGGGGGATACGCGCCTCGTAGTCCCCCACAAATTCGGCATTTTTGTAGTCGAGCACACTCAGCTTGGTGGTGTCCACACCCACCCCGGGTCGGTACCAGGGTTGCGACGAAAAATACTCATTCAACCACGCCTTACGGAAGGGGTTGCCAGCCCGTGCATAGATGGTATTGCGGATCAGCGACAGTTCCTTCAGGGGGCGATTCTGGAGGTCAGCGGCGGTGATCGCGCGGGTGTAGTAGTAGGGGATGCCCGAGGGATCCGGGGTGCCTGAGGCGACCGGCAAGGGCGCAGGTTGCGTCGTGACCGGGGTGGCAACGGGAGCAGTGCCGGGTGCCGACGGTGTGCTGCTTCCGGGAAGGCCGGTGGGCAGGCCGCTGCAGGCCAGTAGTCCCCCTGCCAAACATAGCAGAGAAAATCGAATCATCAAGTTTTCCTATAGAAAAAACCGAATCAAAAATCAGCCCGGTGGCCAGGAAAAGGGGCGTCCACCCAAGAGATGCAGGTGGAGGTGAAAGACCGTCTGGCCCGCACCTGCTCCGTTGTTGATGTTCACCCGATAGTCCACCAAACCTTCCTGTTTTGCGACAAGCTGCACGGTCTGGAGCAGGCGCCCCAACAATGCGCCGTCCTCCGGGGTCGCCTTGGAAAGCTGCGGAATCGGGCGCTTGGGGATCACCAGGATATGTACCGGTGCCTGGGGCTGGATGTCCCGGAAGGCAAGGGTCTCTTCGTCTTCATAGACGATGGCGGCGGGGATCTGCCGGGCGATGATCTTTTCGAAGAGGGTCATCGGCGCACCACGGGGGGCTTGATCTCGGAGTTCAGCTCGGCGGAGACCGAGCCGTGGCCCATGGCCATCAGCTCGCGCATGGTGCGCTGTGCGCCGTCCACCGACCCATCGAGGAAGATGACGTTGCCCTTTCCATTTTCGGCGAGGTGTTTGAGGGACTCCGTCCACATCGAAAACAGGATGAAGGAGGCGTCCAGGTCAGCGGCCTTCATCTCCTGGGCGGCTTCGCTCATCCCTTTGGCAACTTCGCGGCGGAAGAGTGCGATACCCTGGCCGCGGAGACGTAGCGCCTCCCGCTCGGCTTCGGCGGAGATCTTGATGGCGTTGCCCTCGGCTTCGGCCTGCTTGGTCTTCGTGATCAAGAGCGCCTGACCTTCGTTTTCTGCAGCCGCCTTCAGGTTGGAAGAGGCGACGACCTGGGCCATGGAGCGGATGATGGCATCGTCAAAGGTGATGTCGTTCATCTGGAGATCGAGCAGGTGGTACCCCCATTCCTCCAGACTCTGATCCAGTTGCCCCTTTACCGCCTCCACGATCTCGCGCCGAAGCGACAGGATCTCCGACTGCTTCTTCGTCGCCACGAAGGCACGCACGGAGCCCTCCACGGTGCGCACCAGGGTCTGCATAAAGGCGCGCTCGTCGATGAACTTAAAGGCGACGTTCTTGATCACCTCCTCGTCCTGGTTCAGCACCGCGTAGAGCAACATCGCCTTGAAGCCTACGTTTGCCTGGTCCACGGTGATCGCCTGGAATGCCAGCTCTACCGAGCGGTTCTGGATGGAAATACGGCGGCTGACCACCTCCAG
>CAITDR010000373.1 GCA_903891165.1 uncultured Pseudomonadota bacterium | reverse complement strand
TGACCTATTTCGGTGACCATGTACGCAGTCATCCTTGCGGGCGGTCGCGGCACCCGCTTCTGGCCCCTGTCGCGCCGAAATCTGCCCAAGCAGTGTTTGGCGCTCGATGGGGGGCCCACCTTGATCCAGGCCACGATCCAGCGCCTTCTTCCGGACATTCCGCCTGAGCGGGTGCTGGTGATCACCGGGCCGGACATGGCCACCGCCATCGCCGCCCAGCTGCCCCAGCTTCCCCCCGAAAATCTGCTGGTGGAGCCATCGGGACGCAACACCGCTCCCTGCATCGCCTGGGCCTGCTGGGAAGTGCAGCGCCGGGGAGGGGATCGGTTTGTGGTGCTGCCCTCGGACCACCACATTGGCAATGAAGCAGCTTTCCGGCAGGCTCTTCGCGAGGCATCCGCCATGGCGGAGGCAGGCGCCTTGGTGACCCTGGGCATCCGTCCGACCCGCCCAGAGACGGGTTTTGGATGGATAGAACCTGGAGATTCTGACGATCAGCATGGTCTTCCCGTCCGACGTTTTGTGGAGAAGCCGCCCTTGGCGGTGGCCGAGCGCCTGCTTGCCGAGGGGCGCTGCCTTTGGAATGCCGGGATGTTTGTATGGCGAACGGATGTGTTGAGAAAAAATATCCGAAGCTTTTTGGGTGGTTGTGAAGCATTCCTTGAGAAGTTGGAGGAGGGCGCAGCCCTCGCGGAAGTCTGGGGTCTGACCGAGGCCACCTCGGTGGACTACGGCATCCTGGAGCGCGCCACCGGGGTTCGGACGTTGCCGGTGGACTTCGGCTGGTCCGATGTGGGGAGCTGGCCGGTGCTGGCCGAGCTGCTGCCCGATCGGGGCTGGGGAAGTGGGGTGGCCGAGCCGGTTGTGGCCCTGGATGCCAGGGGAAACCTGGTCTATGCGCCCGCCAAGCTGGTGGCACTCTTGGGGGTGGAGGATCTGGTAGTGGTGGACAGCGCCGATGTGCTCCTGGTGGCCGACAAAGGCCGCGCTCAAGAGGTACGGGCGATCATCGAAGAGCTGGAACGCCGAGGATTGGGACGCTACAGCTGAGGAGTCCTGCAAAAGCGCTGTGAAGAGGGCTCTGTGCGTGCGCAGCGGCCGGAAATCCGCTAAAATGCCGCTATGCTGATGCTCGCCCTGCTTGCCTGTTCCCCTGAAATCACCCTCACTCCGGTGACCGACATCTGCCAGGATGTGGACCTGGACAACCTGGGCGACCCGCAGCTGCTGGTGGAGGCCGGGGAGCCCCTGGTGGTCTACCTGAAGCCCCTGGTGACTTCCTCGGGGCTGGAATTCAACCCCACCTTCGCCACCGAAGGCCGTGAGCTGCGGGTGTATCAGGACTGGGACGGCACGCCGGGGGATGCTGACTTCTGCTACCAGCCCACGGTTGAGATCGGCGGTCTGAAAGGAAAGCTGGAAGTACGCTGGTATCTGACGCCTGAAGATGCCTCGCCCTATGCCACCATTGAAGTGAAGGGTGGCTAGCGGGCAACCGCGCGCACTGATCACCGGAATTACCGGCCAGGATGGCTCCTATCTCGCCGAGTTGCTACTTGGACAGGGCTGGGAAGTGCATGGTCTTGTGCGCCGCAGCTCTTCCGACGCCCTAGGGCGGATTCGGCACCTGCTTCCTTCGATTCAGCTACACTCGGGCGACCTGACCGACCTGTCCAGCCTGCTGAGCCTGATTGGCCGCCTGCGCCCGGAGCAGCTCTACAACCTCGGCGCGCAGTCCTCGGTGCCGCAGAGCTTTGCGCAGCCGCTCGCGACCCTGCAGATTACCGGCTTGGGCGCGGCGAATGTCCTGGAGGCCGTGCGCCTGATGAGCCCCGAGACCCGGGTCTATCAGGCGGGCTCCTCGGAGATGTTCGGGAACGCTCTGGAGAGCCCCCAGCGGGAAACGACGCCTTTTTCGCCCGCTTCTCCTTATGCCGTGGCCAAAGTACAGGCACAGTTGATGGCGCGGCACTATCGGGAGCGTGGCCTGTTTGTGGTGGCGGGAATCCTGTTCAACCACGAGTCTCCCCGGCGGGGAGAAGAGTTTGTAACTCGAAAAATCGCGAGGGCCGTGGCGCGGATCCACAGGGGAGAGCAGGCGGTGATCGAGCTGGGCAACCTGGAGGCCCGTCGCGACTGGGGCTGGGCGCCCGACTATGTGGAGGCGATGGTGGCGATGATGGCCGGGCCAACGCCAAAGGACTACGTGGTTGCGACGGGAATCGACCATTCGGTGCGGGAATTTGCTGAACAAGCTCTGGCACTTATCGGTCGATCCTTCCATGACTGCGTGAGGGTGGATCCCCGCCTGATTCGGCCCGCCGACATCGCGGCTTTGGTGGGGGATGCGGGTCTGGCGCGGCGGGAGCTGGGCTGGAGGCCCACCGTAGACTTCGCGGGCTTGGTGGAGCGGATGGTGCGGGCCGAGCTGGACCTATGCGCAGCCTGATCACCGGGGCGGGGGGCTTTGCGGGGCGGCACCTGCTGGAGCGCCTGCGGGGGGCGGGGGAGGAGGTCTTTGCGGCGGGCCACAATACCGAGATCTCCGTGGACTTTCGGGTGGCGGAGTTTGTGGAAGAGCTGCTGGCCCAGCTTCAACCGCAGCGGGTCTACCACCTTGCGGGGACCTCTTCGGTGGCGGAAGTGGCGCGCCATTCTGACCTGGGAACCGACAATATCCTGCGGCCAGCCGCCAACCTGATGGCGTCGATGCAGCGCCAGGTGCCGACGGCCAGGCTGGTGTTGGTCAGCACCTGCCATGTGTATGGCAGGCCAGAGGAGCTGCCGATCACCGAGGATCATCCTCTGAGACCGGTGGATCTTTATGGCTCGGCACGCGCTTCGGTGGAATATCTGGCGCGTGACTTTGTCCGGAAGGGCTTGGATGTGGTGGTGGCGCGGGCGTTCCACCATACGGGGCCGGGCCAGGATCGCCGCTTTGCACTTGCAAACTGGGCTGCACAGCGGGAGGAGGGCAGCCGCGAGATTTTTGTCGGGGACCTGAGCCTTCGTCGCGACTATTGTGATGTGCGCGATGTGGTGGCCGGCTACCAGTTGTTGGCGGCGCTGGGGCAGCGGGGGGAGGCCTACAACCTGTGCTCAGGGGAGGCCCGAAGTCTGGGGGAGCTTTTTGAGGAGCTTGTGGGCGGGGAAGTGCAGGCCCGGCGCGAGGA